>NZ_JBNCLD010000002.1:315582-368476 GCF_049844505.1 Micromonospora sp. DT229
AGCCCGACCCGCGCAGGGATCAAGCCTGACCGCCCGGAGCGGGTCGGGCTGCCCCGGAACCCCCCACCGCAACCACTAAACGTGCCGACGACTCTGCACAATCCGGAACCGGTTCGCCACGTAAGCCCCATCGGTCAACGCCGCATTGGCCGCCGCGTTCGCCCCGCTGCCGTGGAAGTCGGAGAAGGCCGCCGACTGGTTGACGAATACCCCGCCGGTGAGGTTGGCCGACAGGTGCACCCCGACCTCGATCGCGACGTTCTCGGCAGCGGCCAGCACGGTCTCGTCGGTGGAGTACACCGCCGCCGTCAGGGCGCCCTTCTCCCCCACGGTCGAGCGCAGGATCTCCAGGCTGTGGGCGGTGGAGTCGGTGGCGATGGCGAAGGAGATCGGCCCGAACCACTCCCGCGAGTAGGTCGCGGTGTCACCGGCGTCCAGCTTGACGATCGTCGGCGTACGCACGACCGCGCCGGGGTAGGCGGGGTGCTCGACGGTACGCGACTCCAGCACCGCCTCGCCGACCTTGGCTACCTCGTCCAGCCGCTCCAGCACTCCGTCGTTGACGATCGCACCGGTCAGCTCGACGCCCCGGGCGGGGTCGGCGGTCAACTTTCCGACAGCGGCGGCGATGCCGGCGGCCACCTCGTCGAAGCTCTTGTGCCCCTGGTCGGTCTCGATGCCGTCCCGGGGGATGAGGATGTTCTGCGAGGTGGTGCACATCTGGCCGCTGTAGAGGACCAGGGTGAAGCCGAGGTTGCGGCACAGGCCGGCGAAGTCGTCAGTGGAGTCGATGACGACCGTGTTCAGGCCGGCCTTCTCGGTGTAGACGGCGGCCTGCCGGGCGTTGGCTTCGAGCCAGTCGCCGTACTCGGTGGAGCCGGTGAAGTCGACGATCTTCACGGCCGGGTGCAGGGCCAGGGTGGTGGCCAGCTTCTCGTCGGCGGCCTCGGGGGCCAGCAGTACGAGGTTCGGGTCGAAGCCGGCCTCGGCGAGCACCTCACGGGCGTACCGGACGGTGATGGCCAGCGGCAGCACGGCGCGCGGGTGCGGCTTGACGATCACCGGGTTGCCGGTGGCCAGGGAGGCGAACAGACCCGGGTAGGAGTTCCAGGTCGGGAAGGTGTTGCAGCCGATGACCAGGCCGACGCCCCGGGGCACCACGTGGAAGGTCTTGGTCATCCGCAGGGGGTCGCCCTTGCCGGCGGCCTTCTCCCAGCCGGCCGTGCCCGGGTGCCGGGTCATCTCGGCGTAGGAGTAGGCGATCGCCTCCAGGGCCCGGTCGAGGGCGTGCGCCCCACCGGCCTGGAAGGCCATCACGAAGGCCTGGCCGCTGGTGAACTGCACCGAGTTGGCCAGCTCGAAGACGTTCTGGTGCAGCCGGGCGAGGATCTCCAGGCAGACCCCGGCCCGGGTCTGCGGTCCGGCGTCGCGCCAGGCGGGCAGCGCGGCCGAGGCGGCGGCGACCAACTGGTCGGCGGTGGCGTGCGGGTAGGCCACGTTCAGCTCGACCCCGAAGGGGCTGGTCTCGGTGGCGATCCACTGCCCGTCGGTGGGCTGGTCCAGCGGGAAGTTCCCGCCCAGGTACGCCTCGAAGGCGGCCTTGCCGTCGGCCGCCGCGGTCTCGCCGTACACCCGAGGGCTGGGGGATTCCGGGTAGGCGGACCAGTACCCCCGCTCGGTGATCGCGGTCAGCGCGCGGTTGAGGGTTTCGGCGTGCCTGTCGTAGTGGGGGTGCGGGGTGTCCGTCATGCCCGCCATCATGCAACAGGAAGCCCCGCGATCAGTAGAGGGCTGTCACAAACTCAGAGGGTCAACTGCCAGTCCGCAGCGCTCTCGGCCACCCGGTAGCCGAGCTGTTCGTTGATGCTGACCATGTGGTCGTTGACCGCCGCGTTCCAGGTGTCGATCACCCGTAGCTCCGGCTCCCCGGCCAGCATCTGACGCAGGTTCTCGATCTTCACCAGCAGACCCAGGCGGCGCCCACGGTGCGCCGGGTCGACGATGGTGATCTCCTGCGAGGCGTGCCAGTTCGTGAACGGGCCGGTCTGGATCATCGTCCAGGCGACCAGCCGCCCGGTCTGCTCGTGCACCGCCCCCAGGTGGTAGCGCCGCCGACCGCGCAGCGCCTGGAACCGCTCGATCTGTCGGATCCGCTCGGCGTCCACCCGCTCCGCCTCCATGGTGAGGTCGCCGGTGGGAGCATCGACGAGCAGCCGGGCCTCCAGTCGGGCCACATCGGCCAGGTACTCCTCCGGGGCCAGGCCACGCCACGCCACCGTGCGGTAACCGGCGGCCCGGGACCGGGCCTGCTCGTGCAGGGCGGCCAGCGCCGCCTCGTCGAGTCGGGTGGTGTCCAGCCGGCGACGCACCATCGGCAGGGCGGCCTGGGCACCGACCGCCACCGCGAAGGCCGCACCGGGCGGCTGCCGGTCCTCTCCCGGCCGCACCCCGTCGACCTCTGCGATCAGGCGTTTGCGGCCGTGCTGGACGGCCACCTCCCGGGTGTGGGCGAGCAGGGCCCGGCCCACCCCGCGCCGCCGGTGGGCGGGATCGACGAAAAGCTCGACGAGGACGTTGCCGGTGTTGTCCAACTGCGGCAGGCGTAGCCACAGATACCCGACGGCCACCCCGCCCCGCCGGGCCAGCGCCCGATAAATCAGGCTGCCGTACGGCGGATGGGCCGCCACCAGGCCGAACTCGACCCGGTCACCGGCCGGGACATCCGGTGTGTCGACCGCCTGGGCCGCCGCACGGATCCGGTACGCGTCGTCAAGCGCCGCATCGTCGGAGGGGTCGAACGGGGTCACGGCGATGTCCATGGCCGCGAGCCTGCCCGCCACCGCCCGGCCCCGCCACTGTTTTTCACCCGCACACCGACAGCTGCCAGTTGCTCCACCTGTCGCGCACCAGGAAGCCGAGTTGCTCGTTGATCGCGATCATGTGCTCGTTGCTGTCCGCGTTGAAGGTGTCGATGACCCGAAGGTCCGGTTCGTGGGCGAGCAGGTGCCGCAAGTTCTCGATCTTGGTGAGCAGTCCCAGCCGGTGCCCGCGATGATCGGGATCCACGATGGTGATCTGCTGGAAGGCGTGCCAGGGCGCGGAGGCAGTCACCTCCAGCAGGGTCCAGGCGATCAGCCGCCCGGTCGCGCGATGGCGGACACCGGCGTGGTAGCGCCGTCGACCGCGCAGCGCAATCGCCCGGTCGGTGGCGCGCACCCGCTCGGCGTCGACCCGCTCCGGCTCCCAGGCGAGGTCGCCCATCGGCGCGTCAGCCAACAGCCGACCGTCCAGGTACGCCACCTCGGCCAGATACTTCTCCGGCGTATCCCCCTGCCAGAACACCAGTTCGTACCCGGCCGCCCGGGTCCGGGCCTCGGCCAGCAGCGAGTCGAGCCGTTGCTGGTCGAGTTGGTGCACCTCCAGTCGCCGCCGGATGTCGACCAGGGCGTCCGTCGCCCCGACGGTGGCCGCGAAGGCCGTCGCGGGCGCGGGATGCTCCGGCCGGCCGGGCAGGTGCGCCGGGCTCATCGTGCTCACCCGCACCCGGCCCCGCTCACGGAGCAGATCGAGGCCCCGGTCCAGCAGCGCGCGACCCACCCCCCGACGGCGGTACGCCGGGTGCACGACCAGGTCGGCGGAGGCGTTCTCGGTGTTGTCCAACTGCGGCAGGTCCAGCAGCAGATAGCCGGCGGGTGCACCGTCGAGGTGGGCCAGCAGGTGCACCGACCGGTTGCCCGGCATCGGATGTCGGATCATGGCGAAGAACCGTTGCCGGCAGCAGGGCAGGTCGGGCAGGTCGACCGCCGAGGCGGCGGCGTCGATCGCGTACGCCTGCTCGGTGGCCGGGGTGTCGTCGGCACCGAAGGGCGCGATGGCGAGGGTCATGTCGGCAGCCTGCGTGAAAGCAAGAGAAACGGGCCAGCGAATTTTTCTCGCTGGCCCGTTCGAAAGCTTGGTCGGGAGGGTCGATCGCACAACGCCTCCGGCGTTGGGTCGTACAGACTAAAAGTCTACGGCGAAACGCCCTCCCGCACGGAGCATCTTCCGCCGCCGGGTTCCCGCCGTCAAGTCCTCGGCAGGGTGTTTTCCGCATTCCAGAAGAAACGCGATTCCAATTCGATCTTCGGCTATGCCGCTTGATCATTTCCTGACGGCAGTGCCATATCCCCTGATCATTGCGGCTCCGCTCAGCCGAGCAGGCCGGCGTCGCGGGCGGCCCGCAGGGAGGGCTTGATCCGATGGGTCGGACCCGCCTCGCCGGCCACCGCGTCGAGGGTCTTCAGCCCCTCCCCGGTGTTGAACACCACCGTCTCGGCGGCCGGGTCCAGCCGGCCGGACTCGACCAGCTTGCGCAGGACCGCGACCGTCACCCCGCCGGCCGTCTCCGCGAAAACCCCGGTGGTACGCGCCAACAGCCGCACTCCGGCGCGGATCTCCTCGTCGTCGGCGTACTCCATCCAGCCACCGGTACGGCGGACCGCCTCCAGGGCGTACAGGCCGGCGGCCGGGTCGCCGATGTTCAGGGACTTGGCGATGCCGGTCGGCTTGACCGGGGTGATGACATCGCTGTCGGCGTGCAGGGCGGTGGCGATCGGGTTGCACCCGGCCGACTGGGCGCCGAACACCTTCCAGCCATCGGCGGGCGCCTCGACCAGCCCGATCTCGACCAGTTCGGTGAAGGCCTTGTCAATCTTGGTGAGCAGTTCACCGGAGGCCATCGGGATGACCACCTGAGCGGGAATCCGCCAGCCGAGTTGTTCGGCCACCTCGTAGCCGAGGGTCTTGGAGCCCTCCGCGTAGTACGGCCGGACATTGACGTTGACGAAGGCGGTGTCCTCGAACTCGTCGGTCTCCACCAGCTCACCGCAGAGGCGGTTGACATCGTCGTACGACCCATCGATGGCGACCAGGTCGCCGCCGTAGACGGCCGTGGTCACGACCTTGCCCTGCTCCAGGTCGCTGGGGATGAAGACCACCGAGGGAACCCCGACCCGGGCCGCGTGCGCGGCCACCGAGTTGGCCAGGTTTCCGGTGGAGGCACAGGCGAAGCGGGAGAAGCCGAGCGCCCGGGCGGCGGTCAGCGCCACCGACACCACCCGGTCCTTGAAGGAGTGGGTGGGGTTGGCGCTGTCGTCCTTGACCCACAGCGGGGCGGTGATCCCCAGCTCGGCGGCGAGCTGATCGGCGGCCACCAGGGGGGTGAACCCGGGGTCCAGGGTCACTCGGGTGGCGGGGTCCTGGCCGGCGGGGAGCAGGGCGGCGTACCGCCAGATGTTGCGCGGACCGGCCTCGATCTGCTCGCGGGTGACCGCGGCCAGGGCCGCCGGGTCGTAGTCGACCTCCAACGGGCCGAAACACTCGTAACAGGCGTGCTGGGCGGCGAGAGGGTACCGGGCCGAACAGGCGCGGCAGACCAGGGCCCGGGCCGGGCTGGTGGCAGTGTCTAGGCCGGAGGGGGCGAGCGTCGACGTCATGTCGAAGTCCTCTCATCTTTCCCCGCATCGCACCCTGCGGCGGGGACGGAATTGGCACCTGCCCCGCCGGACGCTCAACGGTGAGCGCGGGGGGTGGTTGCCGGGGCGTCGTCGGGCCGTATCCCTCAGCCCCTCTGGATGAGGTATGCAGTTGTGCTGCCGATTCTAGGCGGGAGCACCGCCTCCGTCGCTCGCCAATCCCAGCTTGTGAGCGACATCGCGGACTGATCCGCAGGTCACACCCGTTCCTGGATCGGGCGACATCAGCGCCGTCTGATGCCGCCCGATCCAGGTCTGTGCATGATCGCGACTGTCGCGCCTAGGGTCAGACCGGCACCGAGCTGCGTTCACCGGTGTCGAGGCCGACCGCCCGGGTGCCGCGTTGGGGCAGCAGATTGTCCAGGGCCCAGGTGCCCGGGCCGAGCACCGCGACCAGCAGGAACGACCAGCAGAACAGCACTGACAACTCGCCGTGGTTGCGCAGCGGCAGCAGCGCCTCGGGCTGGTGGACGACGAAGTACGCGTACGCCATCGAGCCCGACGCCAGCAGCGCGGCCGGGCGAGTGAAGAGGCCGAGCAGCACCAGAGCACCGCAGAGCGCCTGGATCAGGGCGGCCCACCAGCCGGGCCACTGGCCCAGCGGCACAGGTTCACCGGTGCCCCGGCTGCCGCCGAAGACACCGAACAACGAGGCCAGGCCGTGACAGAGAAACAGCAGGCCGACAACCATGCGGAACAGGGACAGTGCCGGGCCGCCGAACCGGTCGATACGCATTCCGATACCTCCGTTGTAGATCGGGTGAAGGCATCCAGAATGCGGAACCCATAAATAGTTGTCGATGCAATCTCTGACTGTGGGAACGCTCCCAGGCCATCCTAGCGACCGAAACTTTCGGCCGCTGCCTCATCGCTCAGCGTCTTCGCCATTGACGGAAGAACGCCTCGACGGGAATCCCCTTACCGGGCGCGGTGTGCTTCGCGATGGCGACGTCGGGAGGTCGGGACCACGCCCGACATCTCTCGGTGCAACGATGTCCCGATGTGCGGGATACGGGGGACATCTCCAGGGACGACCATCCGACACACGGGCGGACGGCGGGCGCTGCCCTGGCGTCGTGCTGCTGGGGCGCTCGCCACGCTCGTCCTGCTCGCGGGGTGCGCCCCGGCCCCCGGCTCCGGTGGCGTCGGGGCGCAAGCCACGACCGACGCCCCACCATCGGCCCCGGTCACCACCCCCGACGCCCCGCCGACGCGTACCGAGCCGAGCGCCGGAGCCCACTCGCCGGGCCCCTGTCCCGCCGACGGCGTCCGGATCAGCTACCTCGGGGTGAGTGCGGCGATGGGCCTGCGGGCGATGGGCCTGGAACTGGTCAACTGTGGCAGCCGGCCGTACCGGCTGCACGGCTACCCGGAACTGCGGCTACTGGACCACGACGGAAATCTGATCAGGGTCCGGGTGATCCCCGGGGCCAGAGAGATCACTTCCGGCTTCGACTTCCCGCCCCGGCCACTGACGCTGGCACCCGGAGAAGCCGCGGACGCGACGGTGCTCTGGCGCAACCTGGTCGACGACCCGACCGTGGTCGCCACCAACGCGGAGCGGCTGGAGGTAGCCCCGGCGGAGGGGCAGCCGACGCGGGAGGTCGCCATCGAGGGGCCGATCGACCTCGGCAACACCAACCGCGTCGGCGTGAGCGCCTGGAAGAAGCGCCCCCTGACCACATCCCAGTCCGCAGTCCCCACCACGACGGCGAGTCCCCTGCCGATCACCCCGACCGCGGTGCCGCTGCACTGACCCGCTATCGGGCGCGGAGCCGGCCGCGTCGCTACGAGACGACGTCCTTGCGGGTGAAGCGCCAGAAGGCCAGCCCCCAGAAGGCGGTGGCGTAGCAGATCGCGGAGACGGCACCACGGACGATGTCGTCGGTCTGCACCGGCGTGGACAGCAGCCCCAGCCAGGCGGTGCTGTAGTGGGTGGGCAGGAAGGAGCGGATCGCCCCGAGGGCGGTGATCTGATCCAGGATGCTGGACAGGATCCACAGCAGCACCGCGCCGCCCACCGCACCCAGCGCGGCGTCGGTGATCACCGACAACAGGAACGCCAGGCCGGCGACGACCAGCAGGACCACCGCCAGGTAGCCGAGGACGGCCAGCAGCCGCAGTAGCCCCTCGCCGGGCTCCAACTGGGCGGCGACCGTACTGCGCAGCGGGGACCACCCGTACCGGAGGGTGCCGATGAGCAGAGCCGTACCGGCCAGCAGTACCAACGCCAACCCCGAGTAGGTCAACGCGACCAGCAGCTTGATCGTCAGCAGCCGGGCCCGGGGTACCGGTATCGCCAGCAGGTAGCGCAGGCTGCCCCAGCTCGCCTCGCTGGCCACCGTGTCACCGCAGAACAGCGCCACCACCACGACCAGCAGGAAGGAGGCGGACACGAAGATGGTGAACAGGGTGAAGTTCAGCCCGCCGGAGGTGGCGAAGGAGACCAGGCTGCCGAACTCGCCCCGACCGTTGTCGTCGTCTCCGGTGTCGAACTGGAAGGCGATCAGGATGATCAGCGGCAGCAGCACCATG
Source organism: Micromonospora sp. DT229 (assembly GCF_049844505.1). NCBI lineage: Bacteria > Bacillati > Actinomycetota > Actinomycetes > Micromonosporales > Micromonosporaceae > Micromonospora > Micromonospora sp. DT229. Next base: position 323,631 of record NZ_JBNCLD010000002.1, read on the forward strand.
AAGCCGAGGGCCAACTGGGTACGCCGCCGCGACGCCTGCCGCCGGAACTCCGCCGAGAACGGCAGGGTCCGCGAGGGCCGGTAACCGGCCCCGGCCCCCGAGGGGGCCACCCTCCGGCCGGCGGCCGGTGTGGGCTCGCCCCCGCCGTGCGTGGGTTCGACAGTCGATCCCGCCATCACCGGTCCCCGCTTCCCCGAGAGTTCTCCCCCACCAGAGCGAGGAAGGCGTCCTCCAGGCGGCGCCTGGGCACCACCCGGTCCACTCCGATCCCGGCCCGGACCAACTCGGCCACCACCTCGCTGCGGGCGGTGCCGAACGTGTCGACCACCAACTGCCCGTCGGCGTCGTCGAGCACCCGTACCCCGCCGAGATCGGCCAGCACCTCCCGGGCCGCCGCCGGATCGCTCACCTCGAACAGCACGCTGGGCGAGTCACCGACGATCTCCTCGACCGGCCCGGAGGCCACGATCCGGCCCTTGTTGACCACCACGGCGTGGGTGCAGGTCTGCTCCACCTCGGCGAGCAGGTGACTGGAGACCAGCACCGCCCGCCCGTCCGTGGCGTAGCGCTGGAGCACCCGGCGCATCTCGGCGATCTGGGGCGGGTCCAGCCCGTCGGTGGGCTCGTCCAGCACCAGCAACTCCGGCAGGCCCAGCATGGCTTGGGCGATGGCCAGCCGCTGGCGCATACCGTGGCTGTACTTGCGTACCTTGCGGTGCACCGAGGAGCCCAGCCCGGCGATCTCCAGCGCCTGGTCGAAGTGGGCGTCGGCCTCCGGCCGCCCGGTCGCCCGCCAGTACGCCTTCAAGTTCTCCAGGCCGGACAGGTGGGGCAGGAAGCCCGGCCCCTCCACCAGGGCGCCGATGCGCGACAGCACCGGCGAGCCGGGGACCAGCCGGTGCCCGAAGACGTAGATCTCTCCGGCGGTCGGCTGGGTCAGTCCCATCAACACCCGCAGGGTGGTGGTCTTGCCGGCACCGTTGGGCCCCAGCAGGCCGACCACCTGACCGGGGTGCACCTCGAAGTCCACCTCGGAGACGGCGACGAAGCCGTCGGCGTACTCCTTGCGCAGATGGCGCACGGCCAGCGGGGTGTTCGCGTACTCCGGGTGCACGGAGGTGTCCTGGCGGCGGTGCCGCAGGCGCAGCAGCAGCACGAGCACGACGAGCCCCAGCACGATCGCGGCGAGCAGCCCGACCAGGATCCAGCGCCAGAGCACCGCCTCGGTCGGGATCGGTTCGGCGTCGACCGTGGGCAGGCTCACCGGGCCGGTGGCCGCCACCTGGTAGACGGTCGGCTCGACCGGGGTGGTGTACGCCTGGTCCGAGGTGGCCAGGACCAGCCGGAGACGGTGCCCGGCCTCCACCCGGTGCACGATCGCCGGCAGGGTGACCGTCACCGGTGCGGCCTCGGCGACCTGGGTCGGCAGCCCGGTCAACCGGATCGGGGCGATCAGCCCACTGGGCAGGGTGGCCGCCCCCTCCGGGTTGACGTCGTAGAGCTTGGCGAAGAGCACGGCCTCGCCGGTGGGCGACGCGGCGCGGATCTGCACGGTGGGTGACCCGACCACGTCGACGGCCTCGGTCAGGGGCGCGGAGTCGAACCGGGCGTGCTGCCCCGGTATGTCGGCGGCCACCCCACTGAGCAGCGAACTCAACGATCCGGCGAAGGGCACCGAGGAGATCGCCGCCGGGTTGCCGGCCGGCGGGTTGGCGACCGCCTGGGGCGGCCCGGCCAGCGCCACCTCCTGCCGGGACTGTCCGTTCAGCCCCGGGTAGTCGGTGGTGCGGTAGCCGGTGGCCACCAGTCCCCGGTCCAGCGCGTCGAAGCCGGCGATCCGGGAGAAGGTGAAGCTGTCGCCCGGGGTGGCGGCCGTACCCGCGACGTAGTGGTCGAGCCACTGGGCGGTCAGGAACTTCACCCGGTCGGAGTCGGTACGCGGGCCGGCCCCGCCGTCGTGGCCGCCGGTGAACCAGGCGACCCGCACCGGGGTGCCGTTGGCGGCGATGCCCCGGGCGTTGGCGTCGGCCTCACCGAGCGGGAAGAGGGTGTCCGCCGCGCCCTGCACCAGCAGGGTCGGGGCCTTGATCCGGTCCAGTACCCCGGCCGGGCTGGAGCGGCGCAACAGGTCGACCGCGGCCTGGTCGGCCCGGCCGGTGACCGCGATGCTCAGGTACGCGGCGCACACCTCGGGGGCGAAGCGGCCACAGGCCGGGTCGGGGATGGTGCCGGTGGTCGGTGCGCCCGGTGCGGTGCCGGGGCCCTGCCCGGGTGCCGGGCTGGGCGGGCCGGGCGACGGTGCCCCCTCGGGGGCCTCCGCGGTGTTGCCGGAGATCCCCGCCGGACCGGAGCCCACGTTCCCGCCGCCGCCGAAGAAGATGCCGGCCCAGCCGGACTTGAACACCCCCCGGGTCGGTTCCCCATCGGTGCTCTCCGGCAGGAAGGACCGGGACAGGTCGTTCCAGGTGATCATCGGGACGATCGCGTCCACCCGCGGATCCTGGGCGGCCAGCAGCAGTGCCAGGCCGCCGCCGTAGGAGCCGCCGACCACCCCCACCCGGGGGTCGTTGTCGCCGTCGGTACGGATCTCCGGCCGCGCGGCCAGCCAGTCCAGCAGGCGCTGGGCGTCGCGTACCTCGTAGTCGGGGTTGGCCAGATGGATCTGGCCCCCGCTGCGGCCGAAGCCCCGGGCGGTCCAGGTCAGCACCGCGTAGCCCCGGTCGGCCAACTCCTCGGCGTCGGTACGCACGGAGTTCTTGGTGCCGCCGAAGCCGTGGGCCAGCAGCACCGCGGGCACCTTCCGGTCCGCGTCGGCGTCCTTCGGCATGTACAGGGTGGTGTCCAGGTCGACCGGCTCGTCGCCGCTCGGTCCGGAGGCGACCGTGAGCATCGCGGGCTCGGTGCGGAATCCCGGGCGATCCGGCCAGGCGGCCCAGACCACGAGGGCGGCCAGCAGGACCACGGCCATCGACGCCGCGACGGCTCGCCGGCCGGAGGGCAGGGCACGACGCAACCGCGTGGCCGAGATCGGCGGTTTCATTCGCCACACGGTACGGCGCGGAACCTGTGTATTAGCTGAGTTCCGCCGTACGTCCGTTCTGTTCGGCCGAACGTCACCCGAGAGGGGTCGACCGCACACTGTCCATCGGGCCAACCTTTGGGATGAATTCCCATTGTGGAAATTCCTACCTTTTAGCGGAATCCCGATCGAAGTACGTCTTATCCACCGGGAAAGCAGTACCCACGGTGATCGATTGGGCGAGCCTGAGTCACCTCACCCGAAGTGACGCAAAGCCGACCCGAGAGGCCGGTACTACACCAACATTGTTCGATTAGTTTCCGGTCCGGCGCACGGGACCGGCTCGTCGGCGCCGCTGGCCGAACCTGCGTTCCCGCCCGAGGAGATCACCATGACCGTTCCCGCTCCGCGGGTCCGTCGCCGACCCCGGACCCGGGGTCGGCTGTTGCCACTGCTGCTCACGGTCGCGTTGCTGCTGCCGGTGGCGCTGCTCACCGTGCAGGCCCACCGGCTCATCGACGACGACCGGGAGGTCGCCGAGCGGGAACGGCTGGGGGTGACCTACCTGCGGACCCTTGGGCCACTCACCGTGGCGCTGGTCGACGCGCAGACCGCCGCGGTGGCTCGCCGGCCGATAACCAGGCTGGCCCTGGACCAGGCGGTGGAGCAGGTCGCGGCCGTGGACGCCGAAATCGGCGCCGAGTTGCGCACCGGAGAGCGATGGGCCGGTCTCCGGGCCAAACTGGAGGCCCTTCCGGAGCGATCGCTGAGCGACCCGGAGGCCGCCTTCAACGCCTACCGGGAGGCCACCGACCTGCTGCTGGCCCTGCACACCAAGGTGCGGGAGAGCTCCGGCCTGGTCCAGGACCCCGATGCCGACTCGTACTTCCTCCAGGACGGCGTCGGGGAGGAGATGCCGGAGGCTTTGGTCGCCGCCGGTCGACTCACCGACCTGGTCGCCCTCATCCAACGGCGGCCCGACAGCGAACGGCTGCGCTCCCTGAGTGAACTGGCCGCCCACCGGGTGGCCGCCCTCGGGCCCGCCAACGACCTGGTCGGCAACCTTCGGGCGGTGATGGACAGCTCGGAGAGCGCCGACCTCGGCGGGCACGTGCTCACCCCCTTCGACGCCTACCAGCGGGGCATCGAGGCGATGGCGCTGACCTCCCAACCGGACCGGACCGGCTCGATCGACCTGGTCCGGCTCACCGGGGCCCGCCTTGAGGCGCACGAGGCCGCCAAGCAGCTACAGCCGGTCCTCCTGGACGAGGTCGACCGGCTGCTGGTCGAGCGGATCGACGAACTCAACCGGGACGACCTGCTGGTCCTCGGCGCGGGTGGGGTGGCCGTACTGCTCCTGATCGCCCTGGCGGCGACCGGTTGGTCGGCCCGTCGGAAGGACGAACCGGTGGCCCTGGACCCGGCCGATGGCGCCCCGACGGGTGTCGACCCGACCGTGCCGACCACCACCCGGTGGGAGCAGCTGCCGGCGCAACGGTCCCCGGTGTCCGTGGGCAACAGCCCCGACCCGGACCGCTGGAGGCCCTTCGATGCTGCTCGATAGGCTCCGGATCCGGGGCAAGCTGGCCCTGTTGGTGCTGATCCCGGTGCTCTGCATGCTCGGGCTGACCCTGCCGGTGGTCGCCGAGCGGGCCGGAGTGGCCCGGCGGGCCGGTGACATCGCCAGCACCGTGCAGGTAGCCAACCGGGTCGGCACCATCCTGCAACACCTGCAACGGGAACGGATGCTCGCGGTCGGTCTGCTCCTGCGACAGATCGACCGCAGGGACCTGGTCCAGCAGATCGCGGAGGTCGACGACCTGGTCTTCGACCTCCGGGCGGAGCTGGGCGAGGACCTGTCCCCCGGGGTGACCGCGGCGCTGGAAGGGGTCCGGCAACTGACTCCGGTACGCACGGCCACCCTCGCCAACCGTGCCACCGCCGAACAGATCATGGGCACCTACGCCCCGGTGCACCTGGCCCTGATCGACTCGCTGCGACTGCCGTACGACGTGGACACCCGGACCCCGGTCGGTCGGCAGGTGCTGGCCCTGGACCGCATCCTGCGCAAGAGCGAGGGCATCAGCGCCGGGTCCGCCCTCATCGTGCTGATCGCCGCCGACCCACGTCCGGAACTGGCCACCGCCTTCGTGGCCAACATGGCCACCCTCCGGGCGGACAGCAACCAGATGCTCGGCCTGCTCAGCCCCGACCAGTTGGGGTTGCTGGACATCGAACAGGCCGCAGTGGACTCCCGCGCCGGAGAGGACTTCCTCGAACAGAGCGCCCTGGATCCGGTCACCGCGGCGTCCCGGATTCCCCTGGAGGCGCTCTATCCGACCACCTCCTCACTGATCACCCTGGGTCAGTTCGTGGAGAAGAAGCTGGTCACCGACATCACCGCCGCGGTACGCGCCGAGCGGCAGTCCGCGCTGATCGCCGCGTACTGGGTGACCGCCCTGGTACTGACGATCATGCTGGTGGTCGTACTGCTGGCCCTGGTCATCGGCCGGTCGGTGGCTCGGCCGCTGACCCGACTCACCCGGTCCGCCGACCGGGTCGCCCGGGTCGCCGAGTCCGAGCTGCTGCGGGTGGCCGACGACGAGTCCGACCAGCCTCAGTCGATCCGCCTGGACCGGGTGGAGATCCGGGGCCAGGACGAGATCGGTGACCTGGCCCGGGCCTTCGAACGGGTTCAGAGCACCGCCGCGCAGCTGGTGGAGCGGCAGGTGGCGGGTCGACGCAACGTGGCCCAGATGTTCGGACACGTCGGTCGGCGTACCCAGAATCTCGTCGGTCGGCAGATCGCCCTGATCGACCGGTTGGAGCAGCAGGAGACCGACCCGGGGCGGTTGGAGAACCTGTACCGCCTCGACCACATCTCCAGCCGGCTGCGGCGCAACGCCGGCAACCTGGTGGTGCTCTCCGGGGCGGCCGGGGACGTGGTGCATGCCGCACCGGTTCCGTTGGCCGACGTGGTCCGCCTGGCCCTCGGTGAGATCGAGGACTACACCCGGGTGGACGTACAGGTCCCCATCGATGTGGCCGCAGCCCCGGCGGTCGTCGGTGACCTGGTGCTGGCCCTGGCCGAGTTGATGGAGAACGCCACCGTCTTCTCCCCACCGCACACCCGGGTGGTGGTCAGCGGCGACCTGACCGACGAGGGTGCCCGGCTGACCGTGGTGGACCACGGGATCGGCATGACGGCGGCACGACTGGCCGAGGAGAACGCCCGGCTTACCCGACGCGAGCGGTTGGACCTGGTCCCGACCGAGGTGCTCGGGTTGTTCGTGGTGGGCCGGTTGGCCCGGCGGCACGGCTGGACGGTCGCCCTGTCCACCACCCTCAGCGGCGGGGTCACCGCCACCCTGTCGATCCCCCGGGCGGACCTGGTCCTCGGCACGATCGAGCCGCCCCGGGCCACCCCGATCACCGTCCGGCCGGCCCTGCCGGGCCGCCCCCAGCCGATGCCGGTAGGCCCGGCCCGGCCCGGGGAGACGCTGGCACCCGTCGGTGCCGGCGGGCCGGGCGGGTTCGATCAGCGGCTGCTGAGCCGGGCGACCGAGAGCCTCGAGTTGGCCGAGTCATGGAACGCCTTCGCCACCGGTGGCCGCGAGGTGACTGTCGGCCCGACCGGCGGACCGGTCCCGGCGCCGACGGCACCGGCCGGAGCGACCACCCCGCCGCCGGGAATCCGGCAGCGGGTGCCCGGGGCCAGCCTGCCGAAGATCGCACCCGGGGTCGGCCCGGTGGACGCCACCGGCGCCGACCCGATCGCCGCCCGCAGCCTGGTCGAACAGTTCGAATCCGGGGTACGCCGGGCCGAACAGCAGCGGGGGAAGATCCTCCCCGAGCCGATCGCCCCCGCACCCTCCGGCGCTCCGACCCATCTGACCCGACGGGTCCCCGGTGCGAACCTGGTCACCACCCCGGCCCGGCCGCCGATCACCGACCACCCCGGCGACCCGGCCGAGGTACGCGATCTCCTCAACGCGTTCGAGACCGGGGTCGCCCGGGCTCTGCGCGATGTCCGCCCCCACCACAGCGACGACGAAGGAACGCCACATTGACCAGCCCGCACGTACACGAGAACCTCGACCACTCAGGCCACCCGGTCGGGGACCTCAGCCCCGAGGCCCGCACCTTCAACTGGCTGCTGGACACCTTCACCTCCAGCACGGCGGGCGTGGTGGAGGCGATCGCCGTCTCGTCGGACGGGCTGCTGATGGCCATGTCCGCGATCAAGGACCGGTCCAACGCGGAACGCCTAGCCGCGGTGGTCTCCGGCATGACCAGCCTGGCCGGTGGCGCCGCCAGCTGGTACGCCCTCGGCGGGCTGAACCGGGTGGTGGTGGACATGGCTGAGGGGTACCTGCTGATCAGCGCGATCAGCAGCGGCTCGGTGCTAGGGGTGGTGGCCGACCGGTCGGCCAATCTCGGCACGGTGGCCTACGAGATGACCCTCTTCGCCGGTCGGGCCGGTAGTGCGCTCACACCGCGTCTGATCGCCGAACTCAAGAATTCCGTACAGCAGTGAACCCCGACGCCGCCGGTGCGGATCCGGGGCCGGTCCCCCGGATCCGGCCCTATCTGCGCGAGTCCCGTCCGGTCGGTGAACCCGACCCGACGGAGACACCGGCGGCGGTCGGGACGGAACCTGGGACACCGACCGGCCTGCGCCCGTTCGTGCTCACCTCCGGCCGGGTGGCCGGAGCCGATCCGACGATCGGCCTGGAGACCCAGGTGACGGCCCGGTCGACCACCGAGGCGCGGCACCAGACGGCCGCCCGGCTGACCCCGGAACTCCAGGCGATCGTGGCACTCTGTGACGAGCCGATCTCGGTCGCCGAGATCTCCGCCAAGACCCGGCTGCACTTCGGCGTGACCCGGGTGCTGGTGGGTGACCTGCGGGCGGCCGGTCATCTCGATGTGCACGTCACCGACGCCGACGAGGCTCTCGACCCCGACATCATCCTGCGAGTGATTGATGGACTCCGTGCAATCTCCTGACTGGCCGGTCGCCCCACAGGGCGCGCTCTCCGCCAACAGCGCCACGGCACGCTACGGCAGCCCCCCTCCGGTGCCCCCACCGGTGGTGGGTCGGGCCACTGCGCCCCCACCCCGGCCGGCCGGGGCGCCGTACCCTCCCTCGGCCCCCTCGTCGGCCGCGATGGGCCCGGCCCCGCGCCCCGCGCCACCGATCCCGGTCAAGATTCTGATCGCGGGTGGTTTCGGGGTGGGCAAGACGACCACGGTGGCCGCCATCTCGGAGATCCAACCGCTGACCACCGAGGCGGAGATGACCATCGCCGGCCTAGGGGTCGACGATCCGGGACAACGCTTCGACAAGACCACCACCACGGTGGCGATGGACTTCGGCTGCGTCACCATCGACCGCAGCCTCAAGCTCTACCTGTTCGGTACGCCCGGTCAGGCCCGCTTCGGCTTCATGTGGGACGACCTGGCGCGCGGGGCACTCGGGGCGCTGGTGGTGGTCGACAGCGCCCGGTTGGACGACAGTTACCCGGCGATCGATTTCTTCGAGCGGGCCCGGCTGCCCTTCGTGGTCGGGGTGAACGCCTTCGACGGGCGGCTGGCCCACGACCTCGGTGCCATCCGATGGGCCCTGGCGATCGGTGACCATGTACCTCTGGTGCAGTTCGATGCCCGTGACCGACTCTCGGTACGGGACGCTCTGCTGGTCGTCCTGGATCGGGCGCTGGTGCGGGCCACCCGGGACAAGCGGGCCTGAGCCGAACGGCTCAAGGCCCCTCGTGGGAAGGGGTGAGGCGAATGCGAGGCGGGCTGGACGAGACCCTGGCTCGGATGCGGCGGCGCGAGGAGGCCCTGCGCCGCCGGTCCACCGGGGCGACCGACAGAGCCGACGAGGCAGCCGGGCCGGGGGATGCGGAGGGCTCCGGCGGCCGCAACGCCGGGCCCGGCTGGACCGCGCCCCGGGCACCGGTCGGGTCCCCGCCACGCAGTGTGCTCGACGATGTCGTCGAGGCGCTGCGGGCCGCCGTCGCGGTCCATCCGGGCACGGCGGTCACCGCCCGGATCGACCAGGACGGGCAGGCGTACGACCTGCGGGTGGCCTGGACCGGCGCGGAGGTGACGGTGACCGCGCAGCCGGTGGCGGCACCCCCGGCCTGGCCGCTGTCGGAGCACACCGTCGCCGACTGGCCCGCCAGCCAGGAGAGCCTGGCCGACGCTCCGGCGGCCCGGTTGGCCGAGCTGATCCGCCGCAACCCGGCCCTGCTGGGCGACGCGGACCCGACAGGCTGACCGGACGCGGGATGATCGCGCCGTTTAAGGTCAGGCGATGGGCGAACCCGAGTTGACCTTGACCGCGAGCCTGCGTCCGGCCGCGCTGGATGCCCGGCGCGGGGTCGTCCGGCTGCACCCCGAGGTGCTCACCGCGCTGGCCCTGCGGCCGGGGGACCCGGTCCGGTTGACCGGCCAGCGGGTGACCGCCGGCATCGTCGCCCCGGCCGAGTCGACCGCCAGCACCGCCCTGCTGTACGCCGATGACCTGACCCTGGGCAACCTCGGCATCCGCGACGGCGGGCAGGTACGGGTGAGCGCCACCCCGGTCGTCGCGGCCACCCGGGTGCTGCTCGCCGGGCCGGCGCAGATAGTCGCCGTGGTCTCCCCGGAGATGCTCCGGTTGGCCCTGTTGGGCAAGGTGGTCACCACCGGGGACGACGTGTCCCTGCTGCCCCAGGACATCCTGCCGGACGCCGCCACGCGCAACCTGGTCGAGGCGGCCCGGCGCAGCCTGTCCACCCGGGTCGGCTACGCCTGGACCAGCACCCTGTTGCGGGTCGTCGCCACCGAACCCGAGGTGGGTGCCCTGGTCACCATGGACACCATGGTCGGTTGGCAGCACGGGGCCGCCACCCACGGTGTCGCCGACCCGATCGCCGCCCGCACGGCCTCCCTGGCCGGTCCCGGTGGGGCAGTCAGGGTCCAGGCCGGTGGGGCCACCACCGCCGGTACGCCTCAAGCAGACTGGGCGGGCACCACGAGCGCGACCGAGGAGGAGCACGTCCCCTCGGTGGACGAACTGCCCGGCCTGCGGGCCCAGGCCGAGGAGCTGAACGAGTTGCTCGACCTCGGCTTCCACCACCGCGAGGTGCTGGCCCGGCTGGGGACCGCGGTGGCGCTGGGGGTGATGGTCAGCGGTCCGGCCGGCTCCGGCAAGTCGGCCCTGGTCCGCGCGGTCGCCGCTCAGGTCCGGGCCCGGGTCCATCCACTCTGGGCACCCGAGATCGCCGCACTGACCAACTCCTCGGCGGCGGACCGACTGCGGGCGACCACCGCCGAGGTGCTGGCCGACGGCCCGGCCGTGCTGCTGGTCTCCGACGTGGAGGCGTTGGCCCCGGCGGACACCCCGGGACCGGTGGCCACGGTGTTCCGCCAGTGCCTGGCCCGGATCATCCGGGCCGGCGCGGCCGTGGTCTGCACCACCAGCCGCCCGGAGGCCGTGGATCCGGCGCTGCGGGCCCCGGATCTGCTCTCGGTACGGATCGACGTGCCCCTGCCGGACGCCGCCCTGCGCCGGGAACAGTTGACCGTGTTGACCCGCCCGGTCCCGCTGGCCGAGGACATACGGCTGGAGGAGGTGGCGGGGCGTACCCCCGGTTTCGTCGCCGCCGACCTGGCCGCCCTGGTCCGGGAAGCCGGGGTACGCGCGGCGCGGCGGCAGAAGTCGGCCGAGAACCCGACCGTACGGATGGCCGACTTCACGGCCGCCCTGGAGGTGGTCCGGCCGACGACCATGGCCGCCTCCACCTTGGAACTGGCGCGGGTGACCCTCGACGACGTCGGTGACCTGGTCGAGGTCAAGCAGCAGTTGACCGAATCGGTGCTCTGGCCGCTGACCTACCCGGACACCTTCGCCCGACTCGGGGTGCAGCCACCTCGCGGAGTGCTGCTCTACGGCCCGCCGGGCTGCGGCAAGACCTACCTGGTGACCGCCCTGGCCGGCTCCGGACGGGCCAACGTGCTCTCCGTCAAGGGCGCGGAACTGCTGTCGAAGTGGGTGGGCGAGAGCGAACGGGCCGTCCGCGAACTGTTCCGCCGGGCCCGGGAGGCCGCGCCGACACTCGTCTTCCTGGACGAGGTGGACGCCCTGGCCCCGGTACGCGGCCAGGCCACCGACGGTGGCACCACCGACCGGGTGGTGGCCGCCCTGCTCACCGAACTGGACGGGGTGGAGGCCCTGCGCAATGTCGTCGTGGTCGGCGCGACCAACCGGCCCGACCTGATCGACCCCGCGTTGCTGCGCCCGGGTCGGCTGGAACGGCTGGTCTACGTGCCGCCACCGGACGCCGAGGCACGCGCGGCGATCCTGCGTGCCGCCGCCCGCAACGTGCCGCTCGCCGAGGACGTCGATCTTGGCGAGCTCGGCGCCGACCTGGACGGCTTCTCGGCTGCCGACTGCGCCGCGCTGGTCCGGGAGGCGGCCCTGGCGGCGATGCGTGAGTCGCTGACCGCCGCCACGGTCACGGCCGCACACGTGCAGACCGCCCGTGATCGGGTCCGCCCCTCCCTGGACCCGGCCCAGGTGGCCTGGCTGGCCGCGTACGCCGAGCAGCGAAGCTGAGCCCTAGAGTGCCGGTGGGGTCGAGTCGAGGTGGATCTCGGCGTACACCCGCTCGCCGTCCTCGCGTAGCTTCGCGCCGCACTTCTCCAGCACCGACAGCGCCCCGCGATTCTGCCGTGTGGTGTCGGCGACCACTACCCGCATCCCGGCTGCGGCGGCCAGGTTCAACAACTCGCGCAACGCCGCCGCGCCGATGCCCTGACCCCGGGCGGAACGACCCAGCCACATGCCCGCCTCGACCGTGTCGGGGGCGTCCCGGCGGCTCATCCGGATCATGCCGACCACCTCACCCCCGGCCATGATGGCGTACATGGCGGTGCGGGTGGAGGCGTCCAGACCACCGAAGTTGGCCCGGTAGAACTCCCGGAAGGCCTCCCTGCGGGCGTGGGACCAGCCGGCCGGCGCATCCACCGGCGGCATCACGTCGTCCGGCTCCGCCTCGGCGGCTGCCACGGACAGCAACGGCTCAAGGTTCTGCTCGTCCACCGGCTCCAACCGGACCGCACCCGTCACCTGCCGGAGTCTTCCCCGCTCGGCCACGGAAGTCCACCGGGTTGCCGGGGAGGTGCACCTCTGGTGCCGAGGAATCGACCGGTCGGGCAGGTTCAGCGGCGGCGGCTACGGGCCCGGGAGGCGCGCAGCCGGCGCAGTCGACCGACCAGCACCGGGTCGGCGGCCAGCGCCGCCGGATTGTCCAGCAGGGCGTTGAGCAACTGGTAGTAGCGGGTGGCAGAGAGCCCGAAACGATCCCGGATCGCCTGCTCCTTGGCGCCGGCGTGCCGCCACCACTGCCGTTCGAAGGCGAGGATCTCCTGCTCCCGCTCGTCGAGGGCACCAACCGACTCCGGGGCCGCAGCGGCATCGACGGTCGACGCTGCGGCATCGGCGGTCGGCGTGGGGGTACCCGTGGTCGGCGCGGACTCGGCTTCGGGTGCCGAACGCGGCAGCGGCACCGCCCCGGAATCCGGGCCGGTCGGCACCCGGGCCTCGGGGCTCCGGGCGGTCGGGGTGGCGTCGGCGGGCGGCAATGGGGCTCCTCACGGGGGCGGCCGGCACGGGCGACGCCAGCCGGGTTCCCAGCCTAACCACAGGTCACGGCCGACGCACCAGGAGCGCGCCGAGGCCGTTGCCACACCGGAACAGGTGCCGGAAAGAGGGTGCCGCCCGGGAACGCGATCCGGGGAGAGATCGCGCCCACGGGCGGCTGGGGTGCGGGTCCTCAGGCGATGTCGCGTCGACGCAGCGTCCAGAGGGCCCCGCCGAGGAACACCACCACCGCGACCGTGAACAGGATCGACGAGTGCTGCATGGTGATGTCCATGGTGGCCGGCTGACACTCACCGGTGTAGGAGGCGTCACAGGATCGCCAGTCGGTGAGGGTCGTGCTCTTGGCCATCCAGGCGTACAGGTAGGTGGGCCACAGCCAGGCGTCGGCGAACCGGACCTGGGCCAGTTCCAGCATGATGGTCAGCCCGGTCTGGCCGACCACCATGACCGCTACCGCCCCGCCCAGTGCCATCGCGGTGTGTCGGCCGAGTGAGGCCAGGGCGAAGCCCACGGTCGCCGCGACCAGCATCAACACGATTCCGCGCAACCCGGTGAGCAGGAAGGACTGCCAGACCCCGGAGGTCACCCCCTCGGTGGTCCCGCGCCAGTTGGCGATCAGCCAGAGCAGGCCGAACCACACTGCGGTGGCCGGCACCGCCAGGGCCAGCAGGCCGGTCAGCAACGCGCCCAGCTTGGTCAGCAGGACGGTCAGCCGTTTCGGTCGCCACAGCAGCAGGTTCATCATTCCGCCGCTGTTCCACTCGGCGCCGATGAAGGAGGCCCCCACCACGTAGCCGACCATGCCCAGGATCGCCGCGAATGTGACCAGCATGTCCGGCACATTGGTCTTGAAGACGAAGGTCGACGGGAGGTACCACTCCTCCTGGTAGACCTCCCGCGACGGCGGGACGATCTCCGCGCAGTCGGCCGGGTAGTCGTCGCCGGTCTCGCCGGCCGCCTTCGCGCGCTCACAGTTGGCGCGCTCCTGGTCGGCCCACCGCACCTGCTCCTGGTACTGCTGGTCGGCGGCCCGGCGGGCCTCGGCCCACTGTTCGGGACCGATCTTCTCGTTGGACATGAGCAGGCCCACCACGATCAGGCCCAGCACCAGCAGGCCACCCACGGTCGTCCAGCGGGCGAAGCGCCGCTTGGTCAGCCGGCGCAGTTCGGTACGGAAGAGACTCACGCGCCCCAACCTCCCCCGGTGGGTGCGGACGGCGCCGCCCCATCGACTCGTACGGACTGGTCGACCTGCCGGTGCTGGCCGGGGACCGGCGCGGTGTTGGTCAGTTCGAGGAAGACGCTCTCCAGGTCCACCGTGACCGGGGCGAGTTCGCTGACGTAGAGGCCGTGTTCGGCCAGCAGCCGGGTGATGGCGGCCGGCTTGTCCACCCCGGAGACCATCAGATGGTCCGGGTTCGCGGTCACCCGGTAACCGTTGCCGTGCAGGGCGTTGGCGGCCAGCGGCAGATCCATCACGGCTTCCAGCCGGACCCGGATTCCGCCGGAGGAGTGCTGGGCCAGCACCTCCTCGACCGGGCCGAAGGCCACCCGGCGGCCCAGCGAGATGATGGTGACGGAGTCACAGATCAGCTGGATCTCACCGAGGATGTGGCTGGAGAGCACCACGGTCATCCCCGACTCGGCCAGGTTGCGCACCAAGGTGCGCATCTCCCGGATGCCGCCCGGGTCCAGGCCGTTGGCCGGCTCGTCCAGGATCAGCAGCCGAGGGTTCTTCAGCAGGGCCGAGGCGACCGCCAGGCGCTGCTTCATGCCGAGCGAGTAGGTCTTGACCCGCTCGCCGGCCCGGTCGCGCAGGCCGACCAGTTCCAACACCTCGTCGACCCGCTGGGCGGGCACCTCACCGGCGCCGGCCAGCAGGGACAGGGTGTCGCGGGCGGTGAAGTGCGGGAAGAACTGCGGGCTCTCCACGATCGCGCCGACCTGACGGGCGACCTGGGGCAGCGCCGCCGGCACCTCCTGGCCGAGGATGGACATCCGGCCACCGTCGGAGCGGATGAGACCGAGCAGGGTACGCAGAGTGGTGGTCTTTCCCGACCCGTTGGGGCCCAGGAAGCCGTGCACCTCGCCCGCTTCGACCCGCATGTCGAAGCCGTCCAGGGCGTTGCGGGTGCCACGTCGTCGACTGCGGTACGTCTTTCGTAGACCTTCGATTTCCAGGACAGCTGGCAAGCTGCACCTCCCCCGTTGGTGTGTGGGTGTCCACGACACCATACGCGGTATGCAGCCGAAGGTGATACCCGGTATGCATCGGCGTGGCGGCCGGCCGCCACCCTGCGCCTCGTCGGCATCTCCCGACGGCGACCCCCACCTGCCGTACGCAGGTGCGCAGGTCCTCAGGCGCAGATGACGTGGACCCCGGCGGCGCGGAAGGCGTCGACCACCTCGGATGCGGCACCCGAGTCGGTGACCAGGGTCTCGATCCGGTCGATCGGACAGATCCGGGCGAAGGCGTGACCACCCAGTTTGGAGGAGTCCGCGATTATCACCACCCGCTTGGCCCGGGCCACCATCAGGTTGTTCATCGCCGCCTCCCCCTCGTGATGGGCGGCGGCACCCAGGTGGGGATCGATGGCGTCCACCCCGAGCAGCGCCACATCCAGGGTCACCTCGCGCAGCAGGGCCCCGCCCAGGGGTCCCACCAGCTCGAAGGACTTGGGTCGCACCACCCCGCCGGCGACCACCACCTTCATCCGGGAGCGGACCAGCAACTCGTTGGCGATGTTGAGGGCGTTGGTGACCACGGTCAGCTGGGCACCCTCGGCACTGGTGTTGAGATCCGGACGCACGGCCAGGGCCCTGGCCACCTCGGTGCTGGTGGTGCCACCGTTGAGTCCGACCACCGTGCCCGGTGCCACCAGGGCCGCGGCGGCCGCGCCTATCCGCTGCTTCTCCGCGGAGTGCTTGGCGGTCTTGTAGCGCAACGGCAGGTCGTAGGAGACCCCGTTGGCGACCGCGCCACCCCGGGTACGGGTGATCATCTGCTGCTGGGCCAGCTGATCGAAGTCCCGCCGGATGGTCGCCTGCGAAACCTCCAGCCGCTCGGCGGCCTCCTCCACGGTGACCCGACCGGTGTCGGTCAGCATTTCGAGCAGGGCGTTCCATCTCGCGTAACGGTCCACCCCGGGACCTCCGTGTCTGCACGAATGATGATTGGTTGCGTGCACACTAGTGCGCGAAACTACGATGAGGCAAAACTCTACGTTGCTCGATCATCTCAGCGGTTGCTATTTCCACCGGATTTCACGCAGAATAACGCTCGAAAGACGGGCCAAACGAGCCGTAATGCGCAGCCGCTGCGAGGAGTTCTCATGGCGTTCGTTCCCGCGGAGATCGCAAGCCAGCCGGACTGTTGGCGCCAGGCAGCCGACCTGGTCCCCCGGGTCCTCGACCGGCTACCCCGCCGCGGTGAACGGGTCGCCGTCGTCGGCTGCGGCACCTCATGGTTCATGGGGATGTCGTACGCGGCCCGCCGGGAGGCCACCGGCCACGGCGAGACGGACGCCTTCCAGGCCAGCGAGTTCCCCACCGGCCGCCGCTACGACCGACTGCTGGCGATCACCCGCTCCGGCACCACCACCGAGGTGCTCGACCTGCTCGCCGCCCTGCGCGGGCGGATGCCGACCACCGTGCTGGTCGGCGACCCGACCTCCCCGGCGGTGAGCCTGGCCGACGCCGCCGTCACCATGCCCTTCGCCGACGAGCGGTCGGTCGTGCAGACCCGCTTCGCCACGACCGCGCTCGCCCTGTTGCGTACCCAACTCGGCGACAACATCGACGCCCTGGTCGCCGACGCGGAGGTGGCCGTACGTGCCCCACTGCCGATCGACCCCGACCTGATCGAGCAGGTCACCTTCCTGGGCCAGGGCTGGACCATCGGCCTGGCCCTAGAGGCCGCCCTGAAGTGCCGTGAGGCGGCCACCTTCTGGGCCGAGGCGTACCCGGCCATGGACTACCGGCACGGCCCGATCTCGGTGGCCGCCCCCGGCCGGCTGGTCTGGGCCTTCGGTGACCTGCCCGAGGGCCTCCCCGAGGATGTCGCCGCCACCGGCGCGGCCTTCGCGCACAGTCGCACCCACGGGGTCCGTACCGTCCTGGGTCGCTGGGCCGCCGGGCGTACCCCGGTGGACCCGATGGCCGACCTGATCCTGGCGCAACGGTTCGCCGTGGCCCTGGCGGCGAGTCGCGGGCTGGACCCGGACGCGCCCCGGCACCTGAGCCGGTCCGTGGTGCTCGCGTGAGGCTGCGCGACGGCACTGTCGTCGTCGCGCTGGACGTCGGTGGTACCGGGATCAAATGCGCCCTGATCCGTCCGGACGGTGCCGTCGTGCACAGCGAACGGCATCCCACCGGTGCTCGACGTGGGCCCGAGGCCGTGGTCGACACCATCCTGACCGTCGCCGAGGGACTGGCCGCCACCGCGCGGTCCTCCGGGCTGACCCCGGCCGCCCTCGGCATCGTGGTGCCCGGCATCGTGGACCAGACCCCGGGGGTGGTCCGCTGGGCGGCGAATGTCGGCTTCCGGGACGTACCGCTGCGGAAGCTGGCCGCCGACCGGCTCGGCCTGCCCACCGCGCTGGGCCACGACGTACGCGCCGGGGGCCTGGCCGAGGCGCGGCTGGGTGCCGGCCGCGACACCGAGCACCTGCTGTTCGTCGCGATCGGCACCGGCATCGCCGCCGCGCACGTGGTCGCCGGCACGGCGGCCACCGGGGCACACGGCGCCGCCGGGGAGTTCGGCCACATCCTGATCCGGCCGCAGGGTCCGCCCTGTGGCTGCGGCCGATCCGGCTGCCTGGAGGCCATCGCCTCCGCCTCGGCGGTCGCCCGCCGCTACACCGACCTCGCCGCCGACGGACCGGCCGGGATCACCGCCGCCACGGTGGCCGAGCGGGCGGCGGCCGGTGAGGAACTGGCCACCCGGGTCTGGCAGGAGGCCGTCGAGGCGCTGGCCGACGGACTGGCCACCGGACAGGCCCTGTTCGATGTGGAGACGATCGTGCTGGGCGGAGGACTGGCCCAGGCCGGTCCGGGGCTGTTCGACCCCCTGCGGACCGCGCTGCGTGATCGACTGACCTTCCACCGGGAACCACGCCTGGTCCCGGCCGCTCTCGGTGACCAGGCCGGCTGTCTCGGCGCTGCCCTGCTCGCCCTCGACCAGTTGGAGATGTCATGACCGTACGGGTGAACGGCAGGGTGGTGACCCCGAGCGGGGTGATCCGACAGGGCTGTGTCGAGGTCAAGGGCGACCGGATCAGCGCGGTGGCCGAGTACCCGTCGGTGCGGGAGGGGCACTGGATCGTCCCCGGCTTCGTGGACATCCACACCCACGGCGGGGGCGGGCACACCTTCACCACCGGCGACGCGGACTCCGCCCGGGCCGCCGCCGCCTTCCACCTGAACCACGGCACCACCAGCCTGCTGGCCGGCCTGGTCAGCGCCCCCATCGAGCTGATGCGGTCGGCCACCGCCGCCTTCGCCCCGCTGGTCAAGCAGGGGGTGTTGGCCGGTATCCACTTCGAGGGGCCGTACCTGTCCGCCGCCCGCTGCGGGGCCCAGAACCCGCAGTTTCTCCGCGACCCCTCCCTGGAGGAGCTGACCGAGCTGGTCGAGCTGGGCGAGGGGACGGTACGGATGGTCACCCTGGCCCCGGAGCGGGACGGGGCCCTGGCGGCCATCGAGCTGCTCACCGGGCGCGGGGTGGTGGCCGCGGTCGGGCACACCGACGCGACGTACGAGCAGACCCGCGCCGCCATCGCGGCGGGCGCCAGCGTCGGCACCCACGTGTTCAACGGCATGGGTCCGGTGCACCACCGCGAGCCGGGGCCGGCCGTGGCGTTGTTGAGCGCCCCGAACGTGTTCTGTGAGCTGATCGCCGACGGGGTGCACCTGCACGACGGCACCCTCATCTTCGCCATCTCGACGGCCGGGCCGGAACGCTGCGCCCTGATCACCGACGCGATGGCCGCCGCCGGGATGCCGGACGGCGAGTACGAACTCGGTGGTCAGGCGGTGACCGTCACCGAGGGGGTGGCCCGGCTGGCCGACGACGGCGCGATCGCCGGCAGCACCCTGACCATGGACGCGGCGCTGCGGCACGCGGTGGCCGCCGGGCTCTCGGTGCCCGAGGCGGTACGCATGGTCTCCACCACCCCGGCGCTCGCCATCGGTCTCGGCAACGAGGTGGGCACCCTCCAGACCGGTCTGCGGGCCGACCTGGTGGAACTCGACGAGGACCTGAATGTCGTCCGGGTGATGCGGGCGGGTGCCTGGGTGCAGTGACCCCGCATCAGCGCGGCGCCGGGATCTCCACGCCGAGGACGGCCTGCTCGTCGGGGCGGTGCACCAGTTCCTCGGTCAGGAAGGACTGCACCGCGTGGCGCATCCCGACGTCCCGGCCGGCCCGCTCGGAGAGCAGCCACTTGTGCTCGATGATCTGGGCGAACAACTCCTGCGGCTCCAGCTTGCGTCGCAGGTGCGCGGGGACGGCCCGGACCACCGGCTCGAACACCTCGGTCAGCCAGCGGTGGGCGGCCTGCTGCTCGTCGGTCAGGTCGCTCTCCGCCCGGTAGGCGTCCAGGTCGTTGAGCAGCTTGCGGGCCTGGTTCTCCTCGGCGTCCAGCCCGGTCAACCGAAGTAGACGCCGGTGGTGGTAGCCGGCGTCTACCACCTTGGGCCGGATCAGGTAGCGCCCGTTGCCGATTGTCGACATGGCCACCTCGGCCACGTCGAAGCCCAGCTCGTTGAGGCGCCGGATCCGCCCCTCGATGTCGTGTCGGGCCTCCCGCTCCACCTGCTGCTCATAGGTGATCTCGTGCCAGAGCCGCTCGTAGCGCTGCACCACCTCCTCGCAGACCACCTCCGGGTCGATCGAGTCGTGCAGCAGGCCGGCGGCCTGAAGGTCCAGGGCCTCGCCGAAGATGTTGACCCGGGCGATCTCCAGGTCCTCACCACGTTGACCGTTGGAGAGGGCGCTGCGCAGGGCCCCGGTCTCGGCGTCCACCAGGTACGCGGCGAAGGCGCCCGCGTCCCGCCGGAACAGGGTGTTCGACAGCGAGCAGTCGCCCCAGAAGAAGCCGGTCAGGTGCATCCGGACCAGCAGGGCGGCCAGGGCGTCCAGCAGCCGCCCCATGGTTCCCGGTCGCAGGGTGTGCGAGAACAGCGCCCGGTACGGCAGGGAGAACTGGAGATGCCGGGTGATCAGCACCGGGTCGAGGGGCTCACCTGAGTCGGACTCCCGGTCGGCGACGATCGCCACCGCCTGCACGGACGGGAAGTCGATCCGCTCCAGAGCCCGCAGCAGGTCGTACTCCCGCTCGGCGACCCGTTCCCCGGTCTCCTTGACCGCGTAGACGTACCCGCCCAGTCGCACGAACCGCACCACATGCCGGGAGATGCCCTGCGGCAGGGCGACCAGATGCTCGGCCGGCCACTGCTCCAGCGGTGTCGACCAGGGCAGGTCGAGCAGGGCCGGGTCCACGAGGGCCGAAGTGATCCGCACGTCGTCAAGTCTGACGGCTGGGCCGCCGGAACGCTTCCCGGCGTGGCTGGGCACACAGTCACCGCGATCACCGCCTGAACCCGGCCGCCGCGCCGGGCCGGTAGCGTGATCGGGTGCGAGAAACCACGACGGTACGGCGCAAGGTGCGGCTGAGGCCGGTCCGACCGGCCGGCTGGTGGTTCGACGCGCTGCTGCTGGTCGCCCTCGTCGGGTTGACCGGGGCGCTGGCCGCCGGCTGGTTCTTCGGGATCGACCGGTGGGTCGCCGACTGGGCCGAGGCGAATCGGCCCACCGCCGCCTGGTGGATCGCGGTCATCCTCAACTACCTGGGCCAGGGCACCCCGCTGACCCTGATCGCGGTCGGCCTGTCGGTGCTGCTGGCCCGCCGGCTGCGCTCGGTGCGCCCACTACTGGTTCCGGTGGCCGCCTTCGCGCTGACCTACCTCACCATCGGACCGTTGAAGGTGTGGACGGCCCGACCGGCACCGAGCGCCAGCATCAAGGAACCCTTCCTGCCCCCGGAGCAGACCCTCCCGCTGTTCCAGGCGGACCTGCCGGTCCGGTTCGCTCAGTCGTACCCCTCTGGACACGTCGCCAACGCGATCGTCTGGTACGGCGTCATCGCGCTGCTGCTCGCCCCCCTGCTGGCCGACCTGGGCCGGAGGCTGCCGCGCCGGGTGGTGCCGGCGATCCGGATCGTCCCACCGGCCGTGGTGCTCTGCACCACCACCTACCTGGGCTGGCACTGGCTCAGCGACTCGGTGGCCGGGCTGATGCTGGGGCTGCTGCTGGACCGCATCCTGCACCGGGTGCCCTGGGACGAACTGCCGCTGCCGGGCCGGTTACGAAAGTGGGACCGGCCGTTCACCGAGCCTGTCTAGGCTGCGGCAGGTGGACCGACTGGCGCGTCGATTGGGCGTACCCGATGCCGTGGTCATCGGTCTGGGGTCGATGCTCGGCGCGGGCGTCTTCGTGGTCTTCGCCCCGGCTGCGGCGGCGGCCGGTGGCGTCGGCCTGCTGGTGGCACTGGCCCTGGCCGGGTTCGTCGCCTTCTGCAACGCGACAAGTTCGGCCCGGCTGGCGGCCCGCTACCCCGAGTCCGGCGGCACCTATGTGTACGGCCGGGAACGGCTGGGCCCGTTCGCCGGCTTCCTCGCGGGCTGGGGTTTCGTGGTCGGTAAGACGGCCAGCTGCGCGGCGATGGCGCTGACCATCGGGGCGTACCTCTGGCCGGGGCAGGCCCGGCTCGTCGCGGTCGCCGCCGTCGTCGCGGTGACCGGGGTGAACCTGCGCGGCATCGCCAAGACCGCCACCGCCACCCGGATCCTGGTCGTGGTCGTGCTGGCGGTGCTGGCCCTGGTCGCGGTGACCGGGGCGACCGAGGTCGCGGTCGCCCGGATCGACGCCCCCGGCGGCTCCGCCCGGGGCATCCTCACCGCCGCAGGTCTGCTCTTCTTCGCCTTCGCCGGGTACGCGCGCATCGCCACCCTGGGCGAGGAGGTACGCGAACCCGAACGCACCATCCCCCGCGCGGTGCCGCTGGCCCTTGGCCTGGTGCTGGTCATCTACCTGGTGCTGGCCGTGATCGCCCTTGGGGTGCTCGGCCCGGACCGGCTGGCCGCCTCGACCGCACCCCTGGCCGAGGTGGTGACCGCCGCCGGGCTGCCCGGCCTGGCCTGGGTGGTCCGCGCCGGAGCCACCATCGCGGTGACCGGGGTGCTGCTGTCCCTGGTGGCCGGGGTCGGGCGGACCACCCTGGCGATGGCCCGCCGCCGTGACCTGCCCGCCGCCCTGGCTGCCGTGCACCCCGTACGCCAGGTGCCGCACCGCGCCGAACTGGCCGTGGCAGCCGTGGTGATCCTGGTGGTCACGCTGGCCGACGTACGCGGCGCGATCGGCTTCTCCAGCGTCACCGTGCTGGTCTACTACGCGATCACCAACGCGGCGGCGTTGACCCTGGGCCGGGACCCGGCCCGGAAGCTGCCGGTGCAGGCCGGGGCCGGGGCCGGTCTGGTCGGTTGCATCCTGCTCGCGGTCAACCTGCCGCTGGGCAGCGTGCTGGCCGGCTTCGGCGTCCTAGCCCTCGGCGCCGCCTGGTACGCCCTACGCCCAGCCCGCCCCTGACGCGAGCCGGTCACTCCGTCTCACGACATCCCTGTCCCACAGTCCACGCCTGTTCACCCGCCTCTCATGATCACGCTCGATCTGGGATCGAGTGGCCTCGTTGTGAATGCAAGGCCACTCGATCCCGGATCGAGCACGATCTTGCGGACAAGCGCCGGACTCACGCTGACTCGTCGGGCTCTCTCGGCGGGGGCGGGGTCCCGATCGGGGGCGTGGGCTCCTCCTCGGGTGGGGGTGCGGCCTCGCGGAGCAGGGCGTTCAGGCCGGCGCGCCGGGCCACCACGGTCAGCCGGTCCCCGGCCACGATCACCAGACGGTGGTCGGGCGACCAGTCGTAGCGCTGGCCGGGGCGGGCGTGGGCGAGCAGCCGTACGCTGCCGGCCTTGTCGACGGCGGCCAGCGGGCGGCCGTCGAGGGCCGAACCGGCCGCCACCGGGACCTCGGTGACCAGCAGGGCGTGCCGCCCGACCGGGATGGTGGCGATCACCGCCCGGTCCAGCAGGGCGGCGGCGAACGACGGCGCGGCCAGGTAGGAGACGCTGCGGGAGGTGCCGATGTCGAAGGCCCGCTGCACCCGCTCGGCGAAGTGGCCGTCGAACAGCCGCAGCACCACCCGGAGTTCGTCGTTGATGGTCCGGCCGTTGAGCGCGGCCCGCAGGTTGGCCCCGTCGTCCGTGGAGACCACCACCAGGGCCTGACAGGTGGCCACCGAGGCGGCCCGCAGGGTCTCCTCCTCCGCGGCGTCCCCCACCACCAGCGGTACGCCCAGCCGGCGGGCCAGCCCGGCGCCCCGGGCGTCCGGGTTCTTGTCGATCGCCACCACCTCGACGCCGAAGTCGTTGAGCTGGGCCATCACCCGGGTGCCGATGTTGCCCAGGCCCACCACCACGACATGCCCGGACCGCTCGGGCAGGATCCGCCCGGTGTGCAGGGCCAGCCGGGCGTTGACCACCCCGTCGACGACCACCGCCGTGATCAACGGGATCAGGGCCAGCCCGGCGAGGTTGAGGATCACCTGGACCACCTGTTCGGCGGCGCCCTTGGCGGTGTCCGGGTCCTGCCCGGTGAGGGTGGTGACCAGGGTCAGATAGAACGCGTCGGCCAGGCTGACGTGCGCCGCGTTGGCGTACAACCCGCCGAGGAGCCCGACCACCGCGAGCAGCAGGATGACCGTGATGCCGATCTTGCGGGTGGCGAAGCTGCGGATCGCCCGCAGGACGGTGGTCACCGGCCGACGTCGGCGTCGGGCCCGCGCCAACCGGCGGGCGGCCAACTCCGTGCCGACCGGCCGACCGGCGGCCTCGGCCAGTACCAGGTCGGCGGTCCGGTCGTCGGTCGGCAACACCAGGTCCTGCTGCGGATCACGGGTGTCGGCCACCGGGCAGACCACCTCGTTGGGGCGTACGTCCTCCCGGCGGGCCAGGTAGAGGGTGCGACCGCCGTGCCGGAAGTGGGTGGGCGCGACCTCGCCGAGGGCGGCGGCCACGAAGGCCGGGGCGGCTATCGAGGCGTCCGACAGCACCGCCGAGTCGGGGAAGATCTGCCGTACCCCGTTGGCCAGGCCGGTGTTGAACATCCGCACCACCAGCCGCAGCCCGGGTTCGACCTCCTGGGCGCAGAGGGCGGCGTGCATGTTGCCCACGTCGTCCTGGTGCAGCAGGGCCAGCCCGGCCGCCCCGGCCAGGTTGGCCCGGCGGAAGGTGTGCTCGTCCAGCCGGTCGGCCCGGATCACCTCGATGCCGGGCAGGTCCCGGCCGTCGGGGGCGGGGGAACGCTGCCGGGTCGGCACGATCAGGGTGATCCGCAACCGCCCGGCCTGCGGTTCGCTGCCCCGCAACGCGAGCACCACCCAGTAGGCGAGGGGGTCCTGACCGCAGATCACGTAGTGGGCCCGGGGCTCCCCGTTGACCCGCAACCGGCGGCTGGCCCGCAGGGCCCGATCGAGCAGGGGCTCCGCCATGTCCGGCATGGTAGTAAGCCGGTCGCAATCCGCGCAGCCCCGCAAGAGTCATGATCGTCCTCGGGTCGGCATGGGCCGGGCCGTGGTGGGTAGGCCGGCGACATGCAGACGTTCCTGCCGTATCCGGACTTCCTGGCCAGCGCCCGGGCCCTGGACCAGCGCCGGCTGGGCAAGCAGCGGGTCGAGGCGATCCAGGTGCTGCGCGGCCTGACCCGGCCCGGCTACGGCTGGCGCAACCACCCGGCCGTCAAGATGTGGGCCGGGTACGAGGAGGCCCTGACCCGCTACGGGCTGGACATCTGCGAAATCTGGTGTGCCGGCGGTCGGGCGGACACCTGCGCCGTCACCCTGGCCGCCGACCTGTTCACCGCCTGCGGCATCGAGCAGGTCCGCTCCCAGCAGGAGTTGGCGGTGGCCGGGGAACTGCCACCCTGGCTGGGCCGCGACGATCTGCACCTGAGTCACCGTTCCTCGCTGATCCGCAAGGACCCCGACCACTACCGCCCGATCTTCGGCGATGGGGTACCCCTCGACCTCGAATACGTCTGGCCCCCCTCCGACCGCCCCCGCCGCTGCCTGCCCTGAAGTCGCCCCGTTCAACACCGGGCGAAGTGCCTTGACGCGACTGTTTCCGACATCTCCGGCACACTGTGGAGTCAGGGGGTGTCCGGTGGCGCTGTCGCAGGTGGTGGGTCGGCTTCTCGGCGTACGTCCGTACCAGGTCCAGCCGGGCGGGGGTGGTGCGTCCCGGGTGCCGCAGCCGGTGACCGCCCTGGTCGTCGGTGGTGGGATCGCCGGCATGTCCGCTGCGGTGGTGCTCGCCGAGCGGGGTGTCGAGGTGACCGTGCTGGAGGCCGCCCCCACCCTGGGGGGTCGACTGGGGGCCTGGCCACAGACCCTGGCCGACGGCACCCGGCAGGTCAACGAGCACGGCTTCCACGCCTTCTTCCGGCAGTACTACAACTGGCGCAACATCCTGCGTCGGATCGACCCGGGGTTGCGGTTCCTGCGGCCGGTACCCAGCTATCCGGTGCTCAGCGCCCAGTGGCCGACCGAGGAGTTCGGCCGGCTGCCACCCGCGCCACCGGCGAACCTGCTCACCCTGTTGGCGCGCAGCCCCAGCCTGCGGCTGCGGGACCTGCGCGGGATGGACCGGGACGCCGCCCTGCCCCTGCTGACCTACGACCCGGTACGCACCTACGCCGAGTTCGACGAGCGCACCGCCGACGACCTGCTCACCTCGTTGCGGCTGCCGGACCGGGCCCGCGCGATGCTGTTCGAGGTCTTCTCGCACTCGTTCTTCAACCACGAGGCGCAGATGTCGGCCGCCGAGATGATCGCCCAGTTCCACTTCTACCTGCTCGGCAACCCGGAAGGGCTGGCCTTCGACTGCCCGGAGGACGACTACGCCACCACCATCTGGGGCCCGCTGACCCGACACGTCGAGCGCCACGGCGGGCAGGTGGTGACCGGCCGCGCGGCGACCGGGCTGCACCGGACGGACACCGGCTGGCAGGTGACGACCACCGAGGGGGCGTACCAGGCCGGGCAGGTCGTGCTCGCCGTCGACCCGGCCGCGCTCGCCGCGCTGGTCGCCGCCTCCCCCACCCTGGCCGACACCGCGCCGCAACTGGTGGCGGCGATGCCCGGGTACGGCGAACCCGGTCCGCCGTACGCGGTGGCCCGGTACTGGTGTCACGGGGACGTCGCCGCCGAACGGGCGATCTTCAGCGGGGTCACCCGACAGTCCACCCTGGACTCGGTGACCCTGTACCACCGGCTGGAGCACGGCAGCCGACGCTGGGCCGAGGAGACCGGCGGCTCGGTGCTCGAACTACACGCGTACGCCTGCGAACCGGACGTGCCCGCGACGGAGCTGGCCGCGCGGATGTGGGCCGAGTTGACCACCCTCTGGCCGGAGGTGGGGCGGCTGCGGGTGCGGGAGCTGCACGCCCGGGTGGAGGCAAAGGCGCCCGCCTTCGCGCCGGGCAGCCATGCCCGCCGGCCCGGGGTACGCACCGACGCCCCCGGGCTCTACCTGGCCGGAGACGGCATCCACACCGACTTCCCCAGCGCCCTGATGGAACGGGCCGCGGCGACCGGCATCCTCGCGGCCAACCACATCCTGCGAGCGGCGGGCGCGGCCACCGAACCGCTGCGGTCGGTCCGCCCCCGGGGCCTGCTCGCCCGGCGCTGACCCCGGCAGGCCGTATCGAAATGCATTGCCGTCGCCCTCGGGCCACACCTACCGTGAACGCGCAAGGTCAACCGCCGTTCACGGGAGCACTCATGTCGATGCCGCATCACTCGGTGCCGTCGTGGCTGCTCGGCGACGGTTGCCCAGCGGAACACCCCCGGGGTGGCCGACCCGGCTGACGCGTACCCGTCGAGCCGCCCACCCGCCCTGGGACCGGGCGGCTCGTCGCTGTCCGGCCCGTACGCCCGTCACCGCCGTGGAGGGAGAAGCCGGTGTACGCCGTCCTCGTTGTCAACGCCGATCTCGGCCCGCTGCACCGGGTCACCGTCCACCATGCGATCCGGATGCTCTGCCGCCGGGTCGCCGAGATCCACGAGGCCGTGCCGGACCAGGTCATCGGAGTGTTTCCGGTGCCGAGGGTGGTCCGGCTGGTGCGGTACGTGGTGACCCGCTGGCGGTTCACCACCGGTCCGGCCTGGTCCCGGGCCGGGGTACTGGCCCGCGACGCCCGCTGCTGCGCCTACTGCGCCGGGCCGGCCAGCACCATCGATCACATCCTGCCCCGCTCGCGGGGTGGCCGGAACACCTGGAAGAACACGACGGCCGCCTGCTACGCCTGCAACCAGCGCAAGGGCGACCGTACGCCGACCGAGGCGGGGATGCCGCTGCGGCGGGTACCGGTCGTGCCGACCTGGGCGGCCCTGGCCGGGGGGTGAGGGGACCGGGCCGGCGGGAACGGGGGGCGGCGTCGGATTCCCGGCGTGGCACCCGCCGGCCCTCCCGATCCGGTCAGCCTGCGGGCGGAGGGCTCCAGGTGAACCGGGGCGGGCGGCGTTCGTGGAAGGCGGTGATGCCCTCGCGGGCCTCACCGCTGGCCCGCACCTGCCCGTACCACCAGTCGACCCGGGCGTCGTCGGCCCGCTCGTCGATGATCTCCTTGGCGGCCACGACGCTGAGCTGGGAGCGTTCCACGATCGTGGCGGTCAGCCGGTCGATGCGGGCATCCAGACGCTCCCCGGGCAGCACCTCGTCGACCAGGCCGATCCGCAGCGCCCGCTCGGTGTCGATCAGTTCACTGGTGAACAGCAGGTGTTTGGCCGCCGCCGGGCCGACCAACCGGGCCAGCCGGCGGGTGGTGGGCGCAGGGTAGACCAGGCCCAGCCGGGCCGGGGGTACCCCGAATCTGGCATCGTCGGCGGCGATGCGCAGGTCACAGGCGACCGCCAGCTGACAGCCACCACCGACGCAGGCACCCCGGACGGCCGCCACGGTGGGCTTGGCGAAGGCGGCCAGGCGTTCCTCGGCGGCGACAGCTATCCCGGCGTCGCCGGTGGACAACTGCTCGTCCAGGTCAGCGAGGTCGGCACCGGCGCAGAAGGTGCGGTCCGCCCCGGTGAGCACCAGTGCGCGTACCGCCGGTTCCGCCTCCAGGTGATCCAGCAGTACGGGCAGTTGCCGCCACATGGCCAGGGTCATGGCGTTGCGCCTACCCGGATTACGGATGACCACCGTGGCCACCTGATCCGACACCGCTACGGTCAGCTCCGCGTCCGCCACTGCGCACCGCCCCCTCTGGCCGCGTCTCGGTCCTGCCGCAGGGCGTTGCCCCGGGTACGGCGACGATAGCGGGGTCGGTCAGGCCGCCCGTCAGGGAGCGACCGCCCACCGAGGTGTCACCTCGGTGGGCCGCGCACGCGGTAACGGGTGGAGCCCCCGGCCGGGATCGAACCGGCGACATCCCGCTTACAAGGCGGGTGCTCTGGCCAGCTGAGCTACAGGGGCAGTGTCCGTGGTCAGCATAGCGACCGACGTCCGGTTTTCCTCCCCGGCAGGGGTCCCGAGCACGGGAAACGTCAACATCTTGACCTGCGAACGTCGATTCGTGTCCGACCGTGCCCGACTGACCGGTATGCGTATGCCGTCCGTCCCATCCAGTGTTCGACACCTTGGCAGCGCGGCAAAAGCCGTTTACCGTGCAGTGACACGGACGACATGGGAGTCATCTCACGGCGGCCGTGGCGCCGGTGCTCCCTCGCACCGGTCGCTCCTTCACTCGGATCGTCCGGCACGTTCCTGCCGGTGAAAGGATGCACCCCCTCATGGCTACGGTCACCTACGCGAAGGCGTCCCGGATCTACCCGGGCACCGAACGCCCCGCGGTCAACCAGCTCGACCTTCAGATCGGCGACGGCGAGTTCCTCGTCCTGGTCGGTCCCTCGGGCTGCGGTAAGTCCACCAGCCTGCGGATGCTGGCCGGTCTGGAGGACGTCGACGACGGCGCGATCTACATCGACGACCGGGACGTCACCCACCTGCCGCCGAAGGCCCGCGACATCGCGATGGTCTTCCAGAACTACGCGCTCTACCCGCACATGACGGTGTACGAGAACATGGCGTTCGCCCTCAAGCTGCGCAAGACCTCGAAGTCGGAGATCGACCGGCGGGTCAAGGAGGCGGCGGCACTGCTCCAGCTGGAGGAGTACCTCAGCCGTAAGCCCAAGGCCCTCTCCGGTGGTCAGCGCCAGCGGGTCGCGATGGGCCGGGCCATCGTCCGGGAGCCCCAGGTCTTCCTCATGGACGAGCCGCTGTCGAACCTCGACGCCAAGCTGCGGGTGCAGACCCGTACCCAGATCGCCTCGTTGCAGGCCAAGCTCGGCATCACCACGGTCTACGTGACCCACGACCAGGTCGAGGCCATGACCATGGGTCACCGGGTGGCGGTCATGCTCGACGGTGTGCTCCAGCAGGTCGACACCCCGCGTGCCCTGTACGACACCCCGGCCAACGTCTTCGTCGCCGGCTTCATCGGCTCCCCGGCCATGAACATCAAGACGGTCCCGCTGACCGAGCAGGGTGCCGCCTTCGCCGAGATGTTCATCCCGCTGACCCGCGAGCAGGTCGAGGCGGCCAACGCCGAGGGCGGTGCCGGCAAGGTGACGGTCGGTTTCCGGCCGGAGGACTGCGACATCGTCAGCCCGACCGAGGGCGGCATGCCGGTCGTGGTCGAGCTGGTCGAGGACCTCGGTTCGGACGCCAACGTCTACGGTCACGCCGCGCTGGACGGTGCCTCCGAGCGGTTCGTGGTGCGGACCGACCGGCGGACCATGCCGAGCATGGGCGAGACGATCTTCGTCAAGCCGCGCGCCGGCCAGAACCACGCCTTCCACGCCACCACCGGCAAGCGCATCTGAAGTAGCAACTGACGAAAGGGGCGGCCCGGCGGGCCGCCCCTTTCGTCGTTCGTCTCCCTGCGGAAGCCCGGCCTCAACAGCCTGGCGTCAGCCCTCGGCGGCGCGGCGGCGAGCCACCTCGGCGAGGGTGACCGCGGCGGCCACACTCGCGTTGAGCGACTCCACCTCGGAGATCATCGGGATACTGACGGTCAGGTCGCAGGTCTGCCCGACCAGCCGGGACAGCCCTCGCCCCTCCGAGCCGACCACCACGACCAGCGGGCCGACCGCGGCCTCCAGGTCGTACAGGTCGGTTTCGCCGTCGGCGTCCAGGCCGACCACCATGAAGCCGGCGTCCCGGCACGCCTTCAGCGACCGGGTCAGGTTGGTGACCTGGGCCACCGGTACCCGGGCCGCCGCACCGGCGCTGGTCCGCCAGGCGGTCGCGGTGATCCCGGCCGCCCGCCGCTCCGGTACGAAGACACCCTGCGCGCCGAAGGCGGCGGCCGACCGGATCACCGCGCCGAGATTGCGCGGATCGGTCACCCCGTCCAGGGCCACCAGCAACGGTGCCGGCTGCTCCAACGCGGCGGCGACCAGATCCTCGAAGGGCTCGTACGCGAACGGCGGCACCTGGAGGCCGACCCCCTGGTGCAGCACCCCCCCGGTCATCCGGTCCAGTTCGGCACGGCTGACCTCAAGGATGGCGATGCCCCGGTCGGCCGCGGTACGGATGATCTCGTTGATCCGGTCGTCGGGGTCGAGGCCCTGCGCGGTGTAGAGCGCGGTGGCCGGCACCTGGGCGCGCAGCGCCTCCAGCACCGGGTTGCGGCCGACCAGCAGCTCCGGGGTGTCCTTGGACGGGTTCGACTTACGCCCCGGCGCGACCCGGGGGCCACCGCGCCCGGCTGGCTGCTGCCTACCGCGAGCGGGCTTCGGGGTGGGGGTACCCCGGCCGCCGCCCCGACCCCAGGTGGTGTCCTTGGTGCCCGGCTTGCCGATCTTCGGGGCCCGACCCTCCTCGGCCGCCGCCCGGCGCTCCTTCTCCTGCTTCCAGGCGGTGCGCTGGGGCACCTTCTCCGTACCGGAGTAGCCCTTGTGCCAGGGCCGCTCGTCGGCGGGCAGGGTACGGCCCCGACCGGCGAGGGAGTCCTTGTTCTTGCCGCCGGAGCCCTTGGGTGCGCTCGTCTTCGACGCCACCCGTCGGCCACGGCGTTGCGAATTGCCGGCCATCAGTCATGCTCTCCAATTGTCCAACGCGGGCCCTGTGGGGTGTCCTCGACCACCACTCCGGCCCGCTTGAGTTGGTCCCGCAGCGCGTCGGCGGCAGCCCAGTCCTTGCGGACCCGGGCCTGCGCGCGCTGTTCCAGAGCCAGGGCGACCAGGGAGTCGACCACACCACGGAGGTCACTCGCCCGGGCGCCGCCGGTCCACGCCGGGTCGAGGGGGTCGACGCCGAGGATATCCAGCATCGCCCGGATGCTGCCGAGCGCCGTGCGTACGGTCACATCGTCCCCGTCGGCCACCGCGCTGTTGCCGTCGCGCAGCAGGTCGTGCAGCACGGCCAGCGCGGCCGAGGTGTTCAGGTCGTCGTCCATCGCGGCGGCGAACGCGGCCGGCAGCTCCCCGAGTTGACCGGGGCCCACCCGCTCGACGGCCCGCTGCACGAAGCCCTCGATCCGCCGGTACGCGACGGCCGCCTCGCGCAGTGCATCCTCGGAGTAGTCGATCCGGGAGCGGTAGTGCGCGGCCACGTAGTAGTAGCGCAACTCGACCGGACGCACCCCGAGGCCGGCGACGTACGCCAGATCGAGGGCGTTGCCCAGCGACTTGCCCATCTTGGTGCCACCGATGCCGAGCAGCCCGTGATGCACCCAGTAGCGGGCGAAGGGCAGGTCGGCGGCCTGGGACTGGGCCAGCTCGTTCTCGTGGTGCGGGAAGATCAGATCCAGCCCGCCACCGTGGATGTCGAACTCCGCCCCCAGGTACCGCCGGCACATCGCCGAGCACTCGATGTGCCAACCGGGCCGACCCCGCCCCCACGGCGACGGCCAGTAGGCGTCCGCCGGCTCGTCCCGCTTGACACCCTTCCAGAGCGCGAAGTCACGCGGGTCCCGCTTACCGCGCTCGGGGGCCTCGCAGTCGGACTGCATCTCGTCCGGCGACTGGTTGGACAGGGCACCGTACGCCGGCCAGGAGCCCACGTCGAAGTACACGTCCCCGGAGTCGTCGGCGGCCGGGTAGGCGTGCCCCCGCTCGATCAACTCGGCGATCAGTTGATGCATCTCCGGAATGTGGCCCGTGGCCCGAGGCTCGTAGGTCGGCGGCAACACGTTCAACGCCCGGTACGCCTCGGCCAGCTTCAACTCGTTGGCGTACGCGATGGACCAGAACGGTCGTCCCTGCTCCTGCGCCTTGACCAGGATCTTGTCATCGATGTCGGTCACGTTGCGAATGAAGGTGACCTCGAAACCGGCGGCCAGCAGCCAGCGACGCAGCACGTCGTAGTTGACCCCGGAACGAAGATGCCCGATGTGGGGTGGCGCCTGAAGGGTGAGCCCACACAGGTAGACCCCCACCTTGCCGGCTTCCCGCGGGACGAAGTCCCGCACCGATCGGGTGGCGGTGTCATACAAGCGAAGCGTCACCGTACAAGGGTAGCCGTCCGTCGTTTTCCCGGTCGGCCGGAGCCGGGTCGTACGCTGCTGATCGTGACTTCCCCCGCGCCCTTCGGCACCGACCCGCCCACTCCCGCCATCCCCGGCGTCGAGGGTGGGGCGACGATCGCCGGTGGAGAGACCTCGCAGACCCTGGACCGGGGCCTGCGACTGCTGCACCTGGTAGCGGACGCCCCCGGCGGGCTCACCGTCACCGAGGCGGCGAACCGCCTGGCCATCGGGCGGGCGGCGGTCTACCGACTGGTGGCTCCGTTGACCCGGCACGGGATGCTGCGCCGCGACACCGACGGTCGACTCCGCCTGGGAGCCGGGGTGCTGCACCTGGCCCGCCGAGCCCAACCCCTGCTCGCCGAGGGCGCCTTGCCTGCGCTGCGACGCCTGGCCGAGCAGGCCGGGGCGACCGCCCACCTCACCGTGGTCGAGGGCGGCGAGGGGGTGGCCCTGGCCGTGGTCGAGCCGAGCTGGACCTCGTTCCATGTGGCATACCGCACCGGGGCCCGGCACCCCCTGGAACGCGGTGCCGCCGGGCAGGCCATCCTCGCCGGCCGGTCCGGCGCCGCCGGCCCGGTGAGCACGGTCGGCGAGTTGCAACCCGGGGCTTACGGGGTGGCGGCCCCGGTGCTCGGAGTACCCGGCCTGGAGGCGAGTGTCGGAGTGGTCGCCCTCGCCCCCCTGGACACCGAGGCGGTAGGCGCCCAGGTCCTGGCCGCCGCCACCGCGATCGCCACCGCCCTCCGCTGACCCCCACCCACCCCGGCTGGCTGGGCGGCCTGGCCGGCGCAGGCGCCGTTTCGGCGGAATGGCGGTATCGGTGGGTGCTGGACACCGCAATTCCGCCGAAACGGCGTGAGCCTCCCCTTTGCGAGGCCGTGGTGGGGGCGGTAACAGGGGTTGGCGTGGGCCTATACCACGGCGGGGCGGTGGCAGGGCGGTTATCCACAGGGGTGGTCGATCATGGAGGTCACGGTTGTCCACAGGGGTCCCGTAGGGCCGACGACAGGCCGCACGGTGGAGACATGCCACCTTCCCCGTACCGGCCGGCCGCCCTAGCGTGGCAGGTGTTTCGCGGTTCCGAGGCGATCCGCGAGCGCCTACTGACCCGGCACCAGCTTCGCGGTGGGTCCTGGGTCCGCCTGATGCACGACGTGTACGCCGACGCACGCCTCGACCGCGATCACGAGTTGCTCTGCCGAGCGGCCTCGCTGCGCCTGCCAGCCGGAGTGCTGATGGCGGGACCCTCAGCGGCCTACCTGCACGGCATCGAACACGCCGCGACCTTCACCGACGAGGTTCACGTCCTGGCCCCGATGCACCTGCGACTCGGCTCGCAACGCGGCATCCGGGTCCACACCCTCGGTCCACGCCACCCGCAGCGCGGCATCCCAGTCCACACCGCCGGCCCCCGTTCGCTGCCGTCGCCGAGCCAAGGCCAACCGCAGCTCTCCGGTCAACCAGGCACCGCCACCACCGAACAGCACAGCCACCAACCAGGCGCAGGAACCAGGCTGGGGAGAGCACAGCCCTTGCTGCGGTCGGATGCCGTCTGCTCCGCCTGGGAGTGCGCGGTGTGGCTGGAACCCGTGCAGGCGGTCGGGATCATCGACGCCATACTCCGGCAGGAACTGGTCGACTCCGCCGGGCTCGCCGCCGTGGCCAGGGCGAACACGGGCCGCCCCGGGGGTCGGCGGGCCGAATGGGTGTTCGGCCTGACCGATGCGGGTGCCGAGTCGCCGCCGGAGTCGCAGCTGCGGGTCCGGCTGATCCTGGCCGGGCTGCCCCGACCGGTCACTCAGCATCCGGTGCAATTGCCCAGCGGACGGATTCTGCACCCGGACCTGTCCTGGCCGGAGTACCGGGTGGCCGTCGAGTACGACGGGCACTGGCACAGCGATCCCGAGCAGCTGCACCTCGACCGTCAGCGACTCAACCAGTTGGTGGCCGCCGGTTGGCAGGTGCTGCATGTGACCAGCCGACGCCTGCACCGCGACTTCCCGGGGCTGGTACGGGAGGTCCGTTCCGCCCTCGTCGCCGCCGGCTGGCGCCGCTGACCACCCCGCCGTCAGCCGGGGCCGGTGATCCACTCCGTTACGCCGAAGTGGCGGTCACCCGGCACTCGGGTAACCGCCACTTCGCCGTAACTGCGGACAGGCCGCGCGAACGGGCCGCGCGACCCCGCGCGGCGGACGCGCGGGCAGGCCGCGCGAGGCTAGCGGCGCAGGGGGGTGGTCACTGCGGCGTAGGCGTCGATGATGCCGTGGCCGTAGAAGCCGTTGAAGGCGGGCGAGCCGGCGCAGTAGGCGTCGAACTCGGGCGAACGGCCCTCGTTGGTGTAGGTCTGCAACCTGGGCTCCGGGCAGGCCCGCTCGGCGGCCGTGCGGAGCAGGTGCCGCTCGACCACGTCCGGGTCCAGCCCGAAGCCACCCCGGCCCTGCGGCTTGCCGTACCGGCTGACGATGAGCGCGGCCACGCCGGAGGCGTGCGGGGCGGCCATCGAGGTGCCCTGGAGGTACGTGTAGTAGGCGCACTGCCGGTTGGCCTTGCACTCCTTGAACACGAAGGTCTCCGCACCCGGCACGATGTTGCCGTCCTCGTCGACCGTGCCCTCCTCCTGGAGGACCTTCAAGGGGTACGTGGACAGGATCATGTTGGCGTCGGTACGGAAGGTGTCCGTGCCGAAGCCGTCCCGGAACCAACCACCGGGGGCGGCGATGGCGGTCTGCTCGGTGCCGTAGTTGGAGTAGTCCGCCTTCTTACCGGAGGGCCCGACCGACGCGACGCTGATGACGTGCGCCCCTTCGGTGGGCAGGTTCCAGCAGCTGTTGTTGTCGATCTCGCGGGGGTACGGCGCCACGTCCCCGTAGTTCGGGCTGGACACGTCCGTACGCGGGTCGCCCAGGTCCTCGTGGTTGTTGCCGAGGGCACCGATCAGGGTGACGCCCCGGTCGTGGGCGTAGGTCAGGGCCCGCTTCATGGCCCGGATGGTGGCCTGCTGGGCGGCCTGCGCCTCCGGCGAGTCGGCCGGGTTGGCCGTGCAGTTGTAGAGCCACGGGTCCACGTAGAAGGACATGTTGACCACGTCCAGGCCGGACCTGCCGGCGTGCAGCAGGGCGTTGACCACCGGGTTGAGGAAGAAGTAGCCGGCGTCCTGGCCGCCCTTGAGGTTGACCAGCGACACCTTCGGGGCGACGCCGGAGAGGCCGAAGCCGTTGGCGGCTGCGCCGATGGTGCCGGCGACATGCGTACCGTGCCCGCCGTCGTCGGTGCCGACCGGGTCCAGGCAGCTGGGCACCTCGCAGGGCCCGTCGATCTCGGGGATGTCGGGGGCGAAGTTGCGCGACAGGGCCCAGTTGAAGTTCGGGGCGATGTCCGGGTGGCTGGCGTCGACGCCGGTGTCCAGGACCCCGACGGTGACCCGACGATCACCCGGCTCGATGTTGCGCGCCTTGTCGGCCCGGATCATCTCCAGGCCCCACAGCTTGTCGTCCAACGGGTCCAGCTTCTTGCCCCGCTGCTTACCGGCCCCCTTGGCGGCGGCTGCCAGCAGGTGCTCCTGCTCGACCCGGTCCAGCTTGGGCTTGCGGCCGATGGCCTTCTCCTCGGCAGCGCCGATCAGGGCGGCGGCAGCGGTCGCCTTCGTCGCGAAGTCGGCCCGGTCGCTGGTCACCTGGTACACACCGACCTCGTCGGTACGGGACACCACGGTCCCGCCGGCCGACCGGATCGCGGCGATGGCGGCGTCGGCGGATACCCCGTCCTCCGCCACCACGGTGAAGGTCCGGGCAACGCCGGACGGCTCGGCACCAGCGGGCACGCCCAGGCCGGTCACCGTGAGTGCCAGTGCCGCCGCGGTCGCGACGACACCGACGGTGAAGCGCTTGCTCACCACATCGAATCCTCTCGTTGAGGGACGTGGCGTCATCAGACATCAACGCATGACGTTTCGCCAGACCGGTATCCGCTAGGAATTGAAAAGTCCGCTTCGCCGGAAAGGCCGACCAGGACAGCGGGCAGCTCGGCAAGGGAGCAAACTGCCGCATCCGGCAGCCCATCAGGGGGAAGCGATTCGCCCCGCCGGTTCAGCCAGACCGCCCGCAACCCGGCCCGCTGGGCGGCGACCACGTCGAAGGCAAGGTTGTCGCCGACCAGTTCGTCCAGGCCGCCGCCGGGGGTGTGACGCCGCATCTCGTCGAGTACGGCCACCAACCCGCCGGTGACGGCCGGGCGCAGGTCGAGCAGGGTCTCGTCGGCGTCGAACACCACCGTGCTCAGCATGTCGACCAGGGTGTCAGGCGAGGGCTGGTTCCGCCGCCTTCGGCTGCTCGGGGTCGGGTGCGCGTAGTTCGTCGATGCGGACCAGCGCCACCCCGGCGACGATCAACGCCCCGCCCAGCAGTTGCACCACCGTCGGCAACTCCCCCAGCACCAGCCAGGCGATCAGCACCGCGAACATCACCTCGGTCAGCCCCACGAAGGAGGCCATCCGCGCACCCAGCACACGGGTCGCGGCGATCCCGGCCAGGTAGGCGATCACCGCGGCCACCAGCACCAGACCGGCGATCGGCACCAGCCAACTCATCTCCTGCCCGCCGAACTGCACAGTGCCGAAGCTGGCCCGCAGCGGCAGGGCGCCGACCAGGCCGAGCACCAGCAGCACCCCGGCACCGACCGCCATGCCGCCACTGGCCATGACCACCGAGGGCAGGGCGGAGTCGACCCGTCCGGCGAGTACGAAGTAGCCGGCCAGCCCGACCGCCGCGCCCAGTCCCCAGAGCACCCCGATCGGGTCGAGTCGGCCCGCACCGGTCAGGTCGAGCACGAAGAACAGGCCGGCCAGGGCCGCCACCGAGCCGGCCACGGTCAGCCGACGCGGACGCTGCCCCTGCACCAGCCAGGTCCACCCGACGACCAGGATGATGCCGAGATATTCCAGCAGCAGCGCCACGCCGACCGGCAGATAGCGCACCGCGTTGAAGAAGCAGACCTGGGCGACCGACACCCCCAGCAGCCCGAAGACCCCGATCGAGGCGAGGTTGCGGCGCAGCACCGGCCACCGACCCCGCATGATCAGCAACGCGGGGGTGGCCAGCACCAGGGCGGCCAGGCCGACCCGGGCGATGACGACCGACTCGGCGGACCAACCGGCGTTGATCAGGGACCGGGCGAAGGTGCCCGAGGTGGCGAAGGTGACCGCGGAGAGCAGGGCCAGCGCGAGGCCGGCACCGGCGACGGGTGATTGACGCATGACTCTCCTTGGCGCGGCGCCGCGACATCGGCAAACTAGGGTTACACCGATGACGCTAGGGTCGGGCCACGACAGGAGTCAAGTTGCTTTTCGCTCATGACACCGAGTGTTCCCTGATCGCCGCCGCCGCGCTGGTCAACACCGCCGGCCAGGGCGGGGAGGGGCTGCCCGACGTGGAGGCCCTGAGCGCCTTCTTCACCGCCCACGCCTACACCGGAAGACACGAACACACCGAAACCGAACTGCGGGCCGTACGCGCCCTGCGCCCCCGGCTGCGCCGGATCTGGTACGCCGACATCGACGAGATCGTCTCGATCGTCAACGGGCTGCTCCGCGAACACCGGGCCCTGCCCCAGCTCATCACCCACGACGACGAGCCGTACCACCTGCACGCCGTGCCCCGCGACGCCCCGCTGGCCACCAGAATGGCGGTGGAGGCGGCCATGGCGATCGCCGATGTGGTGCGCGGCGGCGAGCTGCGCAGGCTACGCACCTGCGAGTACCCGGACTGCGACAACGTACTGGTGGACCTGTCGAAGAACCGGTCCCGCCGATTCTGTGAGGCCGGCTGCGGCAACCGGGCCGCGGTCAACGCCTACCGCGCCCGCAAGGCCGCCGCCCGCAGCTGAGCCCTCGCCTTTGGGTGCGTTTGTTGTCGCCAGAGCAACAAGAAACGCACCCATCAGTGGGCGCGCCCGGCCATCAACCAACGGGTCACCGCGATCCGCAGCAGCACATAGGGTCCGAGTGGACCGTCCACAGTCACATCCCACCCCTCGTACCGATGCCGCAGGCCCGCCACCACGGCGGCCGGGAAGGGTCGGCGGAGGATGTCAGCCGTTCCTTCGGCGACGACCGGCGCGTCCCCGTCGGGTAGCGCCAGCGAGACCCGGGGGTCGGCGGCGATGTTGCGGACCTTGCGGTTGCGCTCGGCCGTGCCGATCCACCACTCGTCGTCGAGGTACAGGAACCAGACCGGGGTCAGGTGCGGCGACCCGTCCGGCCGCAACGTGCAGAGCCAGACCACCCGCTCCCGATCCAGCCGCTCCGACACCTCCGCACCAGGAGAGGTGATCACCTCAGCGCGGCGGCGCGGCGACGAAAACCCGCCAGGCGTACGGCTCGAAGGTCAGCACCGCCCCCGCCGCATCCTTGCTGTCCCGCACCCCCACCACCCCAGGCAGGTTCGTAGCCACCTCGACACACTGGTCACTGGAGCCGCTGCGGCTGCTCTTGCGCCACCGCGCACCGCTCAACTCCATGACTCGGCAATCTCCTTCAGCAATTCGATCGACTCCTGTGCTGGTAGGGCCGCGCCAAGGGTAGCCTCCCAAACCCGTTGCAGCATCGACAGATCCGACGGCCGATCAAGTTCACGGCCACCGATCTGGCCACCCAGGTAGGCCACGACCGTGCGGTCTTTCAGGGTGGCGAGCATGAACGGTCCGTTGAGCCCCGGATACTCGTCGGCGGACTGCGGCACCACCAGCAGCCGAAGCGACGGATGATCAGCGGCCAGCCGGACCAGGTGTTGCGTCTGCTCCAACATGATCTTGCGGCCACCGACTCGACGCCGCAGAGCGGCCTCATCTACCACCGCCACCATGCGGGGCGGGTCCTCCTGGCAGACAACACCCTGGCTCGCCAGGCGGTCAGCGAGGCGTTCCTCGCGCTCCGCGCGGGCCAGCGAGTCGTCGGCCTCGAAGACCGCGCGAGCATAGGGCTCAGTCTGGAGTAAACCGGGCACGTGCAGAGGTTCGAACCACCGCAACTCGTCGGCACCTTCGAGGATGGCGCGCCATCCTCGAAGCCAGACCTGGGCTTTGTCGAGGGCTACCAGGTGGGTGAGCATTCGGCCGTAGAGGCCGCCGGTGTCCAGGGCCTTGTCGAACTGTTCCAGGTACTTCGGGGTGGGCGGCTGCTGACCCAACTCCACCGCGCTGACCATCGACGGCGAATAGTTCACGGCCTTGGCCAGATCCTCCTGACTCCAGCCCTGCCGCACCCGCGCCCGGCGTAGCTCCGCGACCAGGAAGGCCGCCGCTGTCAGCTGTCCACTCGCCATCTCCAGCCGCCCTCCAGGAACCGGTTGATCGACTACAGCGCACCGCCACCGGCAACCCGACCCGGTCACAGTGGGCCTCGGACAGCACGGCCAAACCCTTCCGACCGTAACGGTGTGCTCAGCAGACTGTGCGCAGCGACGCTCGCCGCTCATTCCCCCGAGAGGCGGCGTCGAGGTGGGACCGCCCCGCTCCCCCGGCCGGGCGGTCCCATCGCCGGGGGCCATGACGAGTCAGCTCTACCGGAAGGCCGCGCCATGCCGACCCCACCCGCCGAGGGACCGGTGACCCGCCCCCACCTGCCCTTGCGCCCGCTGTGGCTGTGTCGGGTCTGCGCGGCACCCTGGCCCTGCGCCACGGCACGACTGACGCTGGTCGCCGAGTACGCCCACGACCGGATCGCCCTCAGCGTCTACCTCTGCGCCGTACTGCACGAGGCGGCAGCCGACCTCTACCGTCTTGACCCGGACGGGGGTCCCGCCCCGGCCGCCCTCTTCGCCCGGTTCCTGGCCTGGGTGCCGCGTGGCGCACCCGTGATCCCGCTCAGGGGTGGGTCATCCGGAGCAGGTCCAGGGCCTCCTCCAACTGGACCTCGGTGAGCTTGCCGGATTCGATGTGGCCCCGGGCGATCACCACCTCCTTGATGGAGGTCTGCTTGGCCAGGGCCTCCTTGGCGATCGAGGCGGCCTCGTCGTACCCCAGGTAGCGGTTGAGGGGGGTGACGATCGACGGGGAGCCCTCGGCGTACGACAGGCAGACCTCGACGTCCGCGACCAGGCCGACCACGCAGCGGTCGGCCAGCAGGCGGCTCGACGCGGACAGCAACCGGATCGATTCCAGCAGGTTGCGGCCCATCACCGGGAGCATCACGTTGAGTTCGAAGTCACCCTGCGAGCCGGCGAAGGCCACCGTCGCGTCGTTGCCGATCACCTGCGCGCAGACCTGCCGGACCGCCTCGCAGACCACCGGGTTGACCTTTCCGGGCATGATCGACGAGCCGGGCTGGAGGTCGGGGATGCGCAGCTCACGCAGGCCCGCCCGGGGGCCCGAGCCCATCCAGCGGATGTCGTTGGCGATCTTGTAAAGACCGACCGCGACGGTACGCAGCTGACCCGACGCCTCCACCAGGGCGTCCCGCGCGCCCTGCGCCTCGAAGTGGTTGCGTGCCTCGGTCAAGGGCAGCCCGGTGGAGTCGCGCAGCTTCTCGATCACCCGGGCGGCGAAGCCGAGGGGGGTGTTGATGCCGGTGCCGACCGCCGTGCCGCCCAACGGCAGTTCGGCCAGCCGGGGCAGGGCCCCCGCCAACCGCTCGATGCCGTAGCGGATCTGGGCGGCGTACCCGCCGAACTCCTGGCCCAGGGTCACCGGGGTGGCGTCCATCAGGTGGGTACGCCCGGCCTTGACCACGGTCTCGAACTCACCGGCCTTGGCCTCCAGGGCACCGGCCAGGTGGTCCAGGGCCGGAAGCAGGTCCCGGGCGACCG
Organism: Micromonospora sp. DT229; assembly: GCF_049844505.1. Classification (NCBI taxonomy): domain Bacteria; kingdom Bacillati; phylum Actinomycetota; class Actinomycetes; order Micromonosporales; family Micromonosporaceae; genus Micromonospora; species Micromonospora sp. DT229. The sequence continues at coordinate 364,745 of NZ_JBNCLD010000002.1, forward strand.
CTTCGGTGGCGGCCAGGTGGATCGAGGAGGGGAAGACGTCGTTGCTGGACTGGGAGGCGTTGACGTGGTCGTTGGGGTGCACGTCCCGGCCCAGCTCCCGGCTGGCCAGGGTGGCGATCACCTCGTTGGTGTTCATGTTCGAGGAGGTGCCGGAGCCGGTCTGGAACACGTCGATCGGGAACTGGTCGTCGTACCCGCCGTCGGCCACGTGCGCGGCGGCTGCGGCGATCGACGCGGCCACGTTCGCATCGATCACCCCCAGATCGCCGTTGACCTCGGCCGCCGCTCCCTTGATCCGGGCCAGCGCCCGGATCTGGGCGGGCTCGATCCCTCGACCCGAGATCGGGAAGTTCTGCACCGCGCGCTGGGTCTGGGCCCGCCACAGCGCCTCGGCGGGCACCTCCACCTCGCCCATCGAGTCGCGTTCGATCCGGTAGCCCGTGGTCTCTGGAGTCGTCACGCGTACCATCCTGCCGCGCCGACCGCAGACGTGCAGATGATCGCGGGAGCCGGACTCAGTCCAGCTCGGCCAGCAGCCGCTCGATCTCCTCCGCGTCGGGCGACTCGACCTCGCGCAGCAGGGACAGCGCCCGGAACCAGTAGGCTCGGGCTCCAGCCGGGTCGGTGTCCCGCAGGCAGCGCGCCAAGCCGTCCAAGGCGTGGGCACGCTCGTACCGATGGTTGATCTTCGTGGCGTCGAGCAGCACCCGGCCGAACAGGTCCTGGGCGCTGCGCACGTCCCCCTGGTCGAGCAGGGCGCGGGCCAGCAGGTTGCGTGACCTGCACTCACCGATCAGGTCCCCACCGTCGCTGATCGCGATGTACGCCTGCCGGTGCAGGGCTGCGGCCTCCTCCGGTCGGCCCGCCTCACGCTCCATCATGCCGATCTCGTTGAGCACCTCACCCTCGTCGAACCGGTTACGCAGCCGGCGTTGCAGGAGCAACGCCATCCGCAGCAGTCGGGTAGCCGGTTCGGTGTGGCCCATCCGATGCCGGACGATGCCGACATGCCCGAGCGCGGTGGCCAGGTGCCGAGGGTCGCCGACCTCCCGCGCCAGGAGCAGGTGCCGGCGGCTGAGCCGCAGCGCCTCGTCGTAGCAGCCCAGGGCGTACGTCGCGTGGGTGAGGTTGTTGAGCAGGTCGCATCGTTCGGCCACGTTCTCGGCACTGATGGCAGCCGATGCCTCGTTGAACGCTTCGATGCCTCGACGTGGTTCGCCGATGATGCAGTTGCCGATGGCGATGTTGGCCAGCAGTCTGCGTAACAGGTGGGGTGGGCCGGCCCGACGACACAACTCGACCGCCCGGCGCAGCAGGGCGTTGGCCTGGCCGAAGCGGGCCCGCCGAACGTGCGCCGAGGCCAGGTAGTTCAGCATCAGGACCTGGGCCTGCTCGTTGCCGAGCGCCTCGGCCGCGCGCAGCCCCACATGGTGGATGTCGAGCAACTCGTCGAGGTGCCCGCCGAGGTAGAGCAGCCGCCAACTGGCCCGGGCCAGTTGCCAGGCATGGTGCGGAAAGGACTCCGCCGCCATGGTGGACAGCGGCACCAGGTTGCAGCGGTTCTCGTCGAACCAGGCCATGCCCCGGTCGATGCAGACGGCCACCGCGTTCGGACAGGGCGGATCGGGCAGGTCGCGAGGAAGGGTGAGGCGACTACTGGGGGTCTCGTACGGGGCGGCGATCGCCACCAGGACGTGCAGGTGGTGCCCGAGCAGACGCCCCAGCGCCGCTCGGCGCTCGGTGGCGTTGGCCGGATCGGACAGCAGGGTCCGGGCGTACTCCCGGACCAGGTCGTGCAGCCGGTACCGGCCCGGCTCCGGCTCGTCCATCAGGTGGGCGTCGACCAGCTCGTCCAGGGCGTCCTGCACCTCGGCCAGCGGCACACCGGCGATCGCGGCGGCCGTGGCGGTGTCCACCCGTACCCCCGGATGCAGGCCGAGCAGCCGGAAGGTGCGCTGCGCCGCGGGAGATGCCTGGACGTAGGACAGGGCGAAGGCATCCGCGACGGAACGCTGACCCACGGCCAGTTCGGCCAGGGTGTCCCGGCTGCCGGCCAGCCGGTCGGCCAGGTCGGCCAGGCGCCATCGGGGACGGTGGACCAGGCGGCCCCCGGCCAGTCGGATCGCCAGGGGTAGGTGACCGCAGCGGCGTACCACCTCGATGGCCGCCTCCGGCTCGGCGACCACCCGTTCCGCACCGGCCACCCGGCCGAGCAGTTCGACCGCCTCGTCGGTGTCGAGGACCGGCAGCGAGGAGGGCCACCCCTCGTCCAGACCGACCAACCGACGCCGACTGGTGATCAGGGTGAGACAGCCGGCGCCGCTGGGCAGCAGGGGGGCCACCTGCTCGGCGCTGGCCGCATTGTCCAGCAGCACCAGAGCCCGTCGGTCGGCCAGCTCGGTACGCCAGATGGCCAGGCGGTCGTCCAGGTCGACCGGGATCCGCTCGGTCGGCACCCCGAGTTGCCGCAGCAGGGTGGCCAGGGCCGCCCCCGGGGTCAGGGGGGCGCGTTCACTGTGCCCGTGCAGGTCGATGAAGAGTTGGGCGTCCGGGTACTGGTCGGCCAGGTGGGTGGCCACATGCACGGCCAGGGTGGTCTTCCCGCTGCCGGCCATCCCGTCGATGAGGTGGATCCGGGCCTCCCCCTCCTCGATCTCCTTCACCAGCCGGGTGACGGTCTCCATCCGCCCGGTGAAGTCCGTGATGGCCCGGGGCAGGGCCCGGACCGGAACGGTGGAACGCGGTTCCGGACCGGCCACGGCCAGGTCACCGGCGAGCACCCGCTGATGCAACTCCTGGAGGGCGGGCCCCGGTTCGATGCCGAGTTCCTCGGCGTACAACCGTCGTCCCTCGCGGTACAGGGCCAGCGCGTCGGCCTGCCGACCGACCGTGGACAGGGCCAGCATGAGCTGTCCCCGCAGGCGCTCCCGCAGCGGATGCTGCTCCAACTGCTCGGTCAGCTCGTCGAGCAGCGCCCCCGCGTGGCCGAGCCGCAGCTCGACCTCCACACACTCCTCCAGCACCGCCAGGCGCTGCTCGTCCAGGGCCTGGGCCCGCCGACGTACGCTGCGGTGCGGGATGCCGGCGAGGGCCGACCCACGCCACAGGTCCAGGGCGGAGCGGAACTGCCGACGCGCGTCGATCAGCCAGCCCGAGGCCAGCGCGGCACGAGCGGCCTCCACCCGGCGGGCGAAGATCTCGCTGTCCAGTTCGCCGGGCCGGATCCGGATCGCGTACCCGGCGGGATCGGTGGCGATGGTGTCCGGCGACAGACCCAGGTCGGCCAGCCGCTGACGGAGCCGGGAGACACAGGTCTGCAACTGGGCCCGCGCGGTGGCCGGCGGGTGCTCCTCCCAGATGGCGTCGACCAGTTCGTCCACGGAGACCACCCGATTGGCGCGCAGCAGCAGCACCGCGAGTACGACCCGGTCCCGAGGCGCGGTGATGGTGGCGTCGCCCTCACCGACACACAGTGGACCCAGGATCCGGAATCGCATCCACTTCCCCGCTCGCGACTGGTGCAACTCTCAGCAGGGTAATCCGATGATCACTGAAGTGCCTATCGGCCTGATAGCGATCTGAGAGTGGATCAACAGCGGCTGGCCGGAGACTTACTCCCGGTCGCACCCCTGGGGTGCGATCGACGGGGGCGGTGGGGCCCCGGGGCGCAAGGCGGGGGCCACGCGGTGAACCCCCCAGCGGCCGGCCCTGGTCACCACCGCGGTGGTCACC
>NZ_JBNCLD010000002.1:368486-573727 GCF_049844505.1 Micromonospora sp. DT229
GTTTGTTATTGTTGTTGTTAACACGGGCGGCTGGCGTTTGACTACCCCGGGTTCCCCCCGGGGGGGGCCCCTCGACGGGGGCGGTGCGCCCGCTTTGCGAAAGGCGGGCGCACCGATGTCACTCCCTCAGCGGCGGCCGATGGTCAGCACCGGCTTGGTCACCTCGGCGAAGAAGTCGTTGCCCTTGTCGTCGACCACGATGAAGGCCGGGAAGTCCTCCACCTCGATCTTCCAGACCGCTTCCATGCCCAGCTCGGCGTACTCCAGGACCTCGACGTGCTTGATGCAGTCCTGGGCCAGCCGGGCCGCCGGGCCACCGATCGAGCCCAGGTAGAAGCCGCCGTGCTGCTCGCAGGAGCGGGTCACCTGAGCGGACCGGTTGCCCTTGGCGAGCATCACCATCGACCCGCCGGCGGCCTGGAACTTCTCCACGTAGGCATCCATCCGCCCGGCCGTGGTCGGGCCGAAGGAGCCGGAGGCGTAGCCCTCCGGGGTCTTCGCCGGGCCGGCGTAGTAGACCGCGTGGTCGCGCAGGTACTGCGGCATCGGTTCGCCCGCGTCCAACAACTCGGCGATCTTGGCGTGGGCGATGTCCCGGGCCACCACCAGCGGGCCGGTCAAAGACAGCCGGGTCTTGACCGGGTACTTGGACAGCTCGGCGCGGATCTCGTCCATCGGCCGGTTCAGGTCGACCCGTACCACCTCGGTGGTGTCCAGCTGCGCCTCGGTGACCTCCGGCAGGTAGCGGGCCGGGTCGGTTTCGAGGCGCTCCAGCCACACCCCCGACGGGGTGATCTTGGCAACCGCCTGCCGGTCCGCCGAGCAGGAGACCGCGATCGCCACCGGGCAGGAGGCGCCGTGCCGGGGTAGCCGCACCACCCGTACGTCGTGGCAGAAGTAGCGCCCACCGAACTGTGCCCCGATGCCGAAGTTGCGGGTCAGCTCCAGCACCTCCGCCTCCAGCTCCAGGTCACGGAAGCCGTGCGCGGTCATCGAGCCGGAGGTGGGCAACGCGTCGAGGTACTTGGCGGAGGCGTACTTGGCGGTCTTCAGGGCGTACTCGGCGCTGGTGCCGCCGATCACCACGGCCAGGTGGTACGGCGGGCAGGCCGAGGTGCCGATCAGCCGCAGCTTCTCCTCCAGGAACTGCATCATCCGGGTCGGGTTCAGCAGCGCCTTGGTCTCCTGGTAGAGGTACGACTTGTTGGCCGAGCCGCCCCCCTTGGCCATGAACAGGAACTTGTAGGCGTCCGGGTGCCCGTCCGGGTCCTCGGCGTACAGCTCCACCTGGGCGGGCAGGTTGCTGCCGGTGTTGCGCTCCTCCCACATGGTCAGCGGGGCGAGCTGCGAGTAGCGCAGGTTCAGCCGGGTGTACGCCTGCCACACCCCACGCGAGATCGCCTCGGCGTCGCTGCCGTCGGTGAGCACGTGCCGACCCCGCTTGCCCATCACGATCGCGGTGCCGGTGTCCTGACACATCGGCAGCACCCCGCCGGCGGCGATGTTGGCGTTGCGCAGCAGATCCAGGGCGACGAACCGGTCGTTCGGCGAGGCCGCCGGGTCATCGATGATCGACCGCAGCTGGGCCAGGTGCGCCGGCCGCAGGAAGTGGGCGATGTCGTGCATCGCCTCGGCGGTCAACGCCGTCAACGCGGCCGGGTCCACGGTGAGGAACCGACGGCCACCCGGGCCGTTGACCACGTCGACGCCCTCGTCGGTGATCAGGCGGTACTCCGTCTGGTCCGGCCCGGTGGGCAGCAGCGGAGAGTACGAGAACTCCGTGCTCATGCCGGAACTCCGCTGCGCTCCGTGCCGCTGTCGGACACCACCGCACCACACCCGTGACTCGCTCGCTGACGCTCGCTCATGACGGCAAAGCCTAGGGCAGAAGGTTCGATCACTCCTACCCGCCGCCGGTGATGGTGACGCTCGCCCTTTCTCCGTACCGGCCAGGTCACTTGCCGGAATCGGGGGCGCTGCACAACTCGTTCTTCGGCCCGCAACTGCCCTGGGGTCCCGGCACCCCGCCGGTGCCTGCCGGATCAGGTCCGTTCCCGTCCCGATCGCGGGCCGGACCGCCGTCACCTGCCGGGTCACCGGTCGTCGTACCGAACCGGATGTACCCGATCTCGCGGCCCTCCCCGATCACCATCCCCGCCGGGCCGACCGCCAGCGCGTTGGCGGAGGTCCGCAACCCGAGAAGTTCCCGGCCGGTACGCGGATCCAGGGCCACCAGCCGGTTCGGTTTCTCCTCGGTCACCACGGCCGCGTACGGGGTCAGGGCCGCGCCGGCCTTCTCGCCGGCCGGCCGGTTCCACCGGACCTGCCCGGAGCTGAGTTCACGGCCGGAGAGCCCGTCCCGACCGGCGGTACGCACCACCGCGTACCGGTCGTCCACGGCGAGCACCCGTTCGGAGTTCTCGGTGGCCAGCAGCAGCCGCCCGTCGTACCCGTCGATGACGGCCTCCCGACCGTCCGGCGCCACCCCTACCAGCACGTTACGGGCACCGTAGGGGTCCTCCCGTTGCACACATCCCGCGCTGTCGGCGGTACGCAGGTTGAGCCCGGAGCGCTGCCAGATCTCCTGACCGGTGACCGCGTCCCGGCCGGAGATGGTGAAGTAGCAGTTGCCGTCCTGGGAGCGGGCGACGATGCGCAACAGGCGTCCACCGATCACCGCCAGCCGCTCGTCGCGTCCCGGCTCCACGTCCTGCAACACCCGACCGGTCGCGGTGTCGACCACGTGCACCCGCCCGTCGACCGGGAACCCGAGCAGCGCCGGTACGGCCTCCGGGCCGGCCACCTGCCCGTGGATCCGGGCGCTGGTCAGTCGACGACTGTCCAGCAGGTTCGGGTTGTCGGCCAGCAGGCCACTGCTGACCCCGGGCAGGAAGGCCGTCCACAGCGGCGCGGTCCCCCGGGGTTCCCAGGCGCTCAGGGTGCAGTCGGTGGCCTCCACACAGCGGGCGTCCAGCAGCAGGTTGCGGTAGGTCCAGACGGCCACGGCATCGTTGTCCCGCCGACGGGTAGCCCCGGTACCGGGATCCAGGACCTCGTACCCCTTGACCAGCAGGCGACCGACGGCCACCACGGCCTCGGCACCGCCGCCGGCCACCGCGCTCCAGTCGGCCTTGCGCTCCCAGAGTTGGCTGCCGTTGGCCAGGCTGCGGGCCTCGACCCGGGTGCGTTGCTCGACCACGACGGTCTGCCCGGCGATGGTGACGCTGCGCGGGGTGCCTCCGATGCGCTGCTGCCAGAGCACATCCGGCTCGGAGATCGGGGATCGTCGGTTGACCCAGTCCCACACCCCCGGGAAGGGGTTCCAGACTCCGGTGGCGGCCAGCACGACGACGGCGGTCAGGGCAAGCAACAGCCAGCCACGCACGCCGAGGCCACTGCCCTTCGCCACCGGAACACGGTAGCCACCCGCACCCCTGACCGCCCGCACCACACCGCGTGTCGGGAAAGGAAGGGCACCTTATTAACGCCTGCGGTAGTAGCAGGGCCCCTTGTTAACACTGCCTGGCGGCAGGCTTCAGGACCGGCCACAGGGTCAGCGTCGCGGCGATCGAGGCCGCCCCGGCCACCGCCATCACGATGCCCGGGGCGAGCAGCTCACTCAGCCCGCCCGCGCCCGCCGCCGCCAGCCCCTGCATCGCCATCATCCCCGTGCTGACCAGCCCGAAGGCCTGCCCCCGACGCAGCTCCGGCACCGCCTCCAGGAAGCGCCGGGCCAGCCCCAACTGGTAGGCGAAGCCCGCGGTGGCCACCGCGAACAGCGCCGCCGCCGGCACCAGCCCGGGTCGGGCCACGAACGCCAGCATCGGTACGCCGAGCAGCAGCGAGAGCCAGGGGGTCAACCGTTCCCGGCCGGCCGGCGACACGAACCGACCCACCAGCAGGTCACCGACCAGCATTCCGCCCGCACCGGCCATCAGCAGTACCCCGGCGCTGGCCCCCGGCCCCAGATCCGCCGCGTACGGCACCGCCACCCCTTCCGCCCCGACCAGCAGGGAGCCGGGCAGCCACTGGGCCAGCAACAGCCCTCGGATGCGGCGATCGGCCAGCAGTTCCCGGTTGACCCGCAGGGTCTCCCGGACCGCACCGCCCCTGCTCCGCCGCTTGCCCTCGGCCGCCCGATCAGCACCCTCGGCCGCCCGATCAGCACCCTCGGCCGCCCGATCAGCACCCTCGGCGGCCCGGCGGATCCGGGCGGGGCGGGCGGCCAGGCCCAGTCGCACCAGCAGGGCGGAGAGGCCGCAGGTCAGGGCGGTCAGCCAGAGCGCGCCGTAGGGACCTACCAGCCCCAGCAGCAGCCCACCGACGGCGAAGCCGGCGACCTGGGTGCCCCCGGCGGCCACCGAGAGCAGGGACCGCCCGAGCACGTACGCGTCGCCGTGCAGCACCTCGGGCAGCAGCGCGGTGCGGGCGGCGCTGCTCACCGGGCCGAACAGGGCCACGACGGCGACCAGGGTGAGCATCACCGGCGGCGACAGCATCCCGGTGGCGAGCACCGCGACCATCACCAGCCGCAGCAGGTCGTACCCGACGATCAGGGCTCGGGCCGGCATCCGGTCGGCCAGGGCCAGCAGGAACACCCCACCGAGGGCGTGCGGCAGAAACCCGGTCACGTACGCCAGGGCGGCCAGCAACCCCGAGCCGGTGCGCTCGTAGACCAACACGGACAGCGCGAGCATCTTCACGGTCTCGCCGATCATGAAGATCCCGAAGCCGCCGAAGATCACCCGGAACTCGGCCACCGCGAAGACGTCGCCGAAGGTCGCCGGTCGGTCGAGGGCCGGGGTACTCGTGTCGCTCACGCCGTCAGCCTGGTCCGAAAGCCCCGGTCCGCTCTATCCTTTCGCTTGAGGACGAAAGGTGGAGCCGTGCGGATCGAGGTCACCCCCGCCGACCTGGCAGCCAGTCGGTACGCCATCTCCCCGCTGGGCGAGACGGTGTCCGCCCTGCGGCTGCACGCCGGTCAACGGTCCACCGACGGCCTGGGGCCGTGGGTGGCCCGGACCCGACCCGCCTACGACCGGCTGCGTCGGGAGGTACCGGCGGTCGGTGCCCTGCTGGCGCTGCTGCGTCGCGGCGGTTACAACGCCGACTTCATCCAGCCTCCGCCGGACGGCTCGGCCCGGGACTTCCACGGGGAACTGGCCGCGGTCCGGGCCACCCCGCTGGCCCAGGCCCGCGACGAGTTGGCCCGCAACCTGGCCGGTCCCCGGGCCACCCCACCGGCGTACGCCCGCCAGATCTACGCCTCGCCGGAGGTGGTCGACCTGATCGCGGACGCCATCGAGGCGGCCTGGCAGGCGCTTGTCGAGCCGGACTGGCCGCGCCTGCGTGCCATCCTGGAACGTGATCTGGTGCGGCGGGCGGGCCGCCTGCTCGCCTACGGCTGGGGCGCGGCCATCGCGGACCTGGACCCCCGACTGCGCTGGATCCCCGGTGACGTCGGGGTCATCGAGATCAGCGGCGACGACCCGGAAACCCACTCACTGGCCGGGCGAGGCCTGCTGTTCGTGCCCACCGTCTTCGGCACCCTGATCACCTACGTGGAGCAGCCCTGGCCGTACGCAATCGTCTACCGGGCCTCCGGGGTGGCCGAGTTGCTCGGGCCGCCCGACCCGGCCCGGCCCGACGACGCCCTGGACCGGCTGGTCGGACGCTCGCGGGCGGCCGTGCTGCGGGCCCTGGCCCTGCCCGCCACCACCAGTCAACTCGTCGCCCAGCTGGGGCTCAGCCTGGGCGGGGTCGGCGACCATCTCACGGTGTTGCGCGAGGCCGGGCTGGTCAGCCGGATCCGTACCGGCCGGGCGGTGCGCTACCGCCGCACCCCCCTGGGCGACGCCCTGGCCGCCGACTGATCGACGTCAATATGGGGCCTTTGCCTCCCGCAGGGCGGAGCGGACCAGGGGGAGGACCCGGTAGGGGATCTGCTCGGCCAGGGCGATGATCGTGGAGGCCCGGCGGATGCCCTCGTACGCGACGATCTGGTCGATCACCCGTTGCAGGTCGGTGTTGGAGCGGGCCACGATCCGGCAGAGCAGGTCACTGGAGCCGGTGATGGTGTGCGCCTCCAGCACCTCGGGAATCCCGGCCAGGTGGTTGGCCACCGGGTCGTGCCCGTGCCGTTGACTGATCTCCAGGGTGACGAAGCTGGTCACCGTGAACCCGATCGCGGCCGGCGACACCTCCGGCCCGAAGCCGCCGATCACCCCCCGGTCGACCAGTTTGTCCAGTCGGGCCTGGACGGTGCCCCGGGCCACCCCCAACCGACGGGAGCACTCCAGTACCCCGATCCGGGGTTCCGCGGCGAGCAGCTCGATCAAGCTGACGTCCAAGGCATCAAGCTGTACATCCTGTCCAGGGTTCACGGCTTGACACCCTACTTGTTGTGCAACCTGACCAGCCGTGTGACTGACAGTTGCCCAGTGAGCGGCCTCACCGTGATAGTCCGGGGAAGGAGCACAGCGTCGGCCGAACAGGCCGGCCGGTACGCAAGGGAGGCCACCATGACCCAGGCGATCGACCGACCCCAGTCGACCGACGACGTCGACGTCGATGCCCTAGTCGGCGCCGTCAACCACGACATCACCAAGGACCCCTTCCCGGTCAAGGGTCTGGACCACGTGCACTTCCTGGTCGGCAACGCCAAGCAGGCCGCGCACTACTACTCCACCGCCTTCGGCATGACCTGTGTCGCGTACCGGGGCCCGGAGCAGGGCTACCGTGACCACGCCCAGTACGTGTTGACCAGCGGTTCGGCCCGGTTCGTGCTGACCGGGGCGGTACGCCCGGACGCCGACGGCGCCGACCACGTGGCGAAGCACAGCGACGGGGTCAGCGACATCGCGCTGGAGGTGCCGGACGTGGACGCCGCGTACGCGCACGCCACCGCGCAGGGTGCGGCCGGTCTGCTGGAGCCGCACGACGTCAGCGACGAGCACGGCACCGTCCGGATGGCCGCCATCGCCGCGTACGGCGACACCCGGCACACCCTGGTCGACCGGTCCCGCTACACCGGCCCCTTCCTGCCCGGCTTCGTGGCCCGGGGCCCGATCGTGAACCGGCAGCCGATGATCGACGCCGGCCTCCAGCCGAAGCGTTTCTTCCAGGCCGTCGACCACATCGTCGGCAACGTGGAACTCGGCAGGATGGACGAGTGGGTCGAGTTCTACAAGCGGGTCATGGGCTTCAGCAACATGGCCGAGTTCATCGGTGACGACATCGCCACGGACTACTCGGCGCTGATGAGCAAGGTCGTCGCCAACGGCACCCGCAAGGTGAAGTTCCCGCTCAACGAGCCCGCCATCGCCCGCAAGAAGTCGCAGATCGACGAGTACCTGGAGTTCTACCAGGGCCCCGGCGCCCAGCACATCGCCGTGGCCACCAACGACATCCTGGCCAGTGTCGACGCGATGCGGGCCGCCGGTGTCGACTTCCTGGACACCCCGGACTCGTACTACGACGACCCGGAGCTGCGGGCCCGCATCGGCGAGGTACGGGTGCCGATCGAGGAGCTGAAGGCCCGCAAGATCCTGGTCGACCGGGACGAGGACGGTTACCTGCTCCAGATCTTCACCAAGCCGGTGCAGGACCGCCCGACGGTCTTCTTCGAGCTCATCGAGCGGCACGGTTCGCTCGGCTTCGGCAAGGGCAACTTCAAGGCCCTCTTCGAGGCGATCGAGCGTGAGCAGGAGAAGCGCGGAAACCTGTAACAATCTCAAGGGTGAATCAGCCTTCGCCGCACCCGACGTCGCCGGCCGGTGGGCCGCAGCACGGCGGCTCGCCCTCCGGTGAGCCGCCGCCCACCGCCGGTGGCGCCCCGTCGCCCACCGGTCCCCCACCCCAGTACGCCCCGCCCGCTGCGGACCGGGCCGCCCCGCCTCCCCCGCCGGGCTGGTCCCCGGGTCAGCCCCCACCGGGCTGGGCACCCGGCCCCCCGCCGCCGGGCTGGGCACCGGGGCCACCACCGCCGGGCTGGAAGGTCGGGCCGCCCCCGCCGGTACGGGGACCGGGCGGGCAGCCGCTGGCCAGCTTCGGTGACCGGCTGCTGGCCTACCTGATCGACACCGCCGTCGTGATGGCTGCCCTGGCGGTGGTGTTCGTGCCACTTTTCGTGATCTTCATGGCCCGGATCCTGGCCGTGAATCCGGAGACCAACCCGGACGGCACCGTGGCGGATCTCGGGTCGTTCTTCATGGAGATCCTGCTGCCGATGCTGCTGCTCCAGGCCGCGCTCCTCGTGTTCATGTTCGGGATCTACTGGCTGTACCACGTCGAGTACCTCAAGCGGACCGGGCAGACCCTCGGCAAGAAGGTGATGGACCTGCAGGTGGTTCCGCTCGATCCGACCGCCACCCTCGATCGACGGATGGCCGGCAAGCGGTACCTCGTGGAGTTCGTCGGCGGGTCGCTGGTGCCGGGCGGCAGCTACGTCGACGGCCTCTGGCAACTGTGGGACAAGCCCTGGCAGCAGTGCCTCCACGACAAGTTCGCCGGGACCGTCGTCGTTAAGGTGGCCAGGTGACCGAGCACAACAAGGCCGCGCCGTGAGCGTGGCACCCGGCTGGTACGTCGACCCCGCCGACCCGCAAACCCGCAGATACTGGGACGGCGAGGGCTGGATCGGCGCGCCCATCCCGGTGGACGCCACACCACCCGAGGGCCCACCCCCGCCCGAGCCCGAACCGGCACCGGAACCGGAACCGGAACCCGAGCCGACGCCGCCCGCCCTCACGCCTCCCACACCGCCCGCCGGCCCACCCCCGGGCTACCCCGCGCCGGGTGGCTGGCAGCAGGTGCCACCGGTCGGTGATCCTCGGCACGGGCCACCGCCCGGCTGGCCGTACCCGACCTGGCCTGGACGCCCTCCGGAGCCCCGGCCGCACGGTATGCCGCTGGCCGGCTTCGGCGCTCGACTCAGTGCCAGGCTCATCGACTTCGGCATCGTGTTCCTGCTCAACGTGCTGGTCAACGGCTGGTTCGTGGCACGTCTGCTGGACGAGGTCTCGGCGCCGCTCAACGAGTTCGGGCGACGACTTCAGAATCCGGAACGCAACACCGAGCCCCTGCCGCAGGCGGGCGACCAGACCGGCTCGTTGATCGTGGTGATCCTGCTGATCGCCACGATGCTCTGGCTGGCGTACGAGGTGCCGTCGATGGCGGCCAGCGGGCAGAGCTTCGGCAAGCGACTGGTGGGCATCCGGGCGGTGCCGGTCGAGGCGGACGCCCCGCTGGGCTTCGCCCGCGCGCTGCGGCGGTGGAACACCCTGGGCCTGCCCACCCTGCTCTGGTACTGCTGCGGGCTCGGTCTGCTGCTCCAGTTGTTCGACGCCCTCTCCCCACTCTTCGACCACCCGCTGCGGCAGGCGCTGCACGACAAGCGGGCGCAGACCGTGGTGGTCAAGGTTCCCCGTACCCCTGCCGATCGCACCAACCCACCCGGAGATGCCTCATGACCGACACCGGACGCCAGCCGACAGTGCGGCTGACCCGCGCCGACCTGGACGTGCTGCCCAACTACGTGCCCGGCCGCAGCCCGGCCGACCTGGCTCGGGAACTGGGTCTGCCGGAGGCGATCAAGCTGGCCAGCAACGAGGTGCCGTACGGCCCGCTGCCCGGGGTGGTGGAGGCGGTCGCCGAGGCCGCCGCCGGGGTGCACCGCTACCCGGACATGGGGGTGGTGGCGCTGCGTCAGGCCCTGGCCGACCGGTACGGGGTGGACACCGACCGGATCGCCACCGGCTGCGGTTCGGTGGCCCTGGCCGAACACCTGGTACGGGCCACCTGCCTGCCCGGTGACGAGTTGATCTACGCCTGGCGGTCCTTCGAGGCGTACCCGATCATCGCGGCGACCAGCGGCGCGACCAGCGTGAAGGTGCCCAACGACACCGGGCACGGGCACGATCTGGCGGCGATGGCCGCGGCGGTGACCGACCGGACCCGGATGATCCTGGTCTGCAACCCCAACAACCCGACCGGCACCGCCCTGCGCCGGGCGGAGTTGGACCGCTTCCTGGACGATGTGCCGGACGACGTGCTGGTGGTGATCGACGAGGCGTACCGGGAGTTCGTCACCGACCCGGAGGTGCCCGACGGGCTGACCTACGCGGACCGGCCCAACGTGGCCGTGCTGCGCACCCTGTCCAAGGCCTGGGGGCTGGCCGGCCTGCGGATCGGCTTCCTGGTCGCCCAGCCGCAGGTGGCGGCGGCGGTACGCAAGGTCGTAACCCCCTTCTCCAGCAGCATGGCGGCCCAGGCCGGGGCGCTGGCCGCGCTGGCGCAGGCCGACGAGATGCAGCGACGGTGCGCCCTGGTCGTGGCCGAGCGGGAGCGGGTCACCGAGGCGCTGGGCAAGCTGATCCCGGACGTGCCCGCCAGCCAGGCGAACTTCGTCTGGCTGCCGCTGGGCGAGCGGGCGCTGGAGTTCGGCAAGGCGTGCGAGGCCCGGGGCGTGATCGTCCGGCCGTTCCCGGGCGACGGGGTCCGGGTCACCATCGGCACCCCGGCCGAGAACGACGCCTTCCTGGCCGCGGCCGAGTCGGCGCTGGCCTGACCGGAACAGGCCCCGGCCTACCGGGTCGTCGAGCTGAGCCGGGCCGGTCCGCCATCCCCCTGCGGACCGGCCCGGAAGCCCATGGAAGATAGCTTAAGCGGCTTTTGTCCGATTCGTGGTTAATTCCGGTCAGGTCGCCGCCAGGATCAACGGCTCGGCCGTGAAGTAGTAGCCGTGATCGTCGGCCTCGAGGTCGACCGAAGGTCGCAGCCGCTCCACCGCCAGGTATCCGTCGACCGCGTACGCCCGGCCCGGCACCCATCCGGTGCCGTCGGCACCCACATTCAGCACGAACCGCGACATCTGACGGCCGGTGGTCGGCTCCAAGGTGACCAGCTCGTTCTCCTCGGTCACCAGATGCACCCGGCCGGGCTGGACAGCGATCAACCGCCCCGGCCCCACCGGTGTCCGCCAGCGTTCGGTGCCGTCGCGCACCGCCCGGCCCACCACCACACCCTCCGCCAGGGTCACGGCCGTCCCGTCGAGCAGTTCGACCTCCGCGCCGTCCAGCGCCGCAGCGGCCACCGGCTCGCCGGAGCCGAGCAGCCAGCCCCGGGCCGCCCCGTCACCCGGACCGGCGGTACGCAGCCCGGCGCAGCCGGTCGGAACGCAGCCGATCAGGTTCGCCGTCAGCTCCTCGCCGGCCTCCGGGGGACGCCACCGGGCGGCCACCACACCGGTCGCCGCATCCCGGAACTCGACCACGGTCGGTCCGGCGCAGCGGTCCAGGCTGAGCAGTTGGCCGCTGGTGCTGCCGCCGACCGGTTCCCGGCAACCACGCCCCACCTCGGCCCGCCACAGCTGCCCCCCGTCGGCCAGGTCCACGGCCCGCACCTCGCCCGCCCCGGAGCTGACCACAGCTTCCCGGCCCTCGGCCGTCCTGATCACGGAGAGACCCTGCGGCTGCCAGACGACCTCGCTCCCGGTGCGTCGGGCGCTGCGCTTGCCGTCCGGTTCCGGCCCCTGTGCGCGCCAGGCGACCCGCCCGGTACGCGCGTCGAGGGCCACCAGGTCACCGTCGGACCATCGGCTGACCACGGTCGTACCGCTGGCCACCACCGCGTCCAGGGTCGCCGGCCAACGACGGTACGACCAGTACGGGGTGCTGCGGTGCCGGCCGTCGGCCGGTTGGTCGGCATAGACCTGGCGCTCGGCCGCGTACACCCGCAGTCGACCGTCGACGATCAACGGGGCGACCGGCAGGCGACCCACCACCTTCGGTTCCGGCCGGCTCAGGGCGGGATAGTCGCCCCGAGCGGGGGTGCTGACCTCGGCCGGGGCCAGGACCCGGTATCCCACGAGCGCCAGCGTCCCGGCCACCCCGGTCGCCGCCACCGCGGCCACGATCCGCCGCCGACTGCTCGTCCACCCCATGCCGTACCTCCCAGCCCGGCACCCTACCCACCGGTCGGAACTACCCCTTAGCTGCGGTCAGGCCCCGCTGCGGGGTGGTCGGTGCGAGGAGATCACGCTGTGCGGGCCCCGGGGCAGCGCTGCCGCCCCGGAGACCCTGGGGTCCTCAGCGAGCCAGGTCGCCGTCGCGGACCGCACCGACGAAGGCGCGCCAGCCCCGTGTGCCGACCACCAGCAACGGCCCGCCCTGGTCCTTGGAGTCGCGTACCCCCACCACGCCGAGGCGGGCCAGGTTGTCGGCCACCTCCACGCAGAGGCCCTGGTCATTGGAGCGGCTACTGGTCCGCCACACCGCACCCACGAGATCTTGCATCGTCGTCATCTCCCTCGGCTTCGACATGCCGCCCGCCGCTCCCTGGCCGACCGGAACCGGGGTTCCGGTCGGCCAGGTGCCGCGTGGCGACGAATCCGAGGCGATCAACGAGACGGGCCCCCGACCTTGATCGCACAGCCGGTGCGACAACGGCCTGTCGGGATGAAGTCAGCCGGCCTCCACGATCGTGCCGGTGACCTCGGCCAGGGTGATGGAGGTGCCGTCCGGGCCGGGCGCGGTGGCGGTGATGGTCACGGTGTCGCCGTCCAACAGGAAGGTGCGCTCCTCGCCCCCCACGGTCACCGGCTCGGCGCCGCCCCAGGTCAGCTCCAGGAACGAGCCGACCTGGTCCCGCCGGTCACCGGAGACGGTGCCGGAGGCGTAGAGGTCACCGGTACGCAGCGAGGCGCCGTTGACGGTCAGGTGGGCCAACTGCTGGGCCGGAGTCCAGTACATCTGGGCGAACGGCGGCCGGCTGACCTGTTCGCCGTTCCAGTGCACGGTCAACCGCAGGTCGAGTCCGAGATGCGGCTCGTCGCGCAGATAGTCGAGGACCGCAGGATCCTGCTGCGGCGCGGCGACCTGGGCGTGCCCCAACGCCTCCAGGGGGGTCACCCAGGCGGCGATGGAGGTGGCGAAGGACTTGCCCAGGAAGGGGCCCAGGGGCTGGTACTCCCACGCCTGGATGTCCCGGGCCGACCAGTCGTTGACCAGCACCACCCCGAAGACGTGCTCGGCGAAGTCGGCGGCGGCCACCCGGGACCCGAGCGGACTGGGTACCCCGACCACGAACCCGACCTCGGCCTCGATGTCCAGCCGGGCCGACGGGCCGAAGACCGGCCCCTCCTTGCTCGGCCGCTGACCCTGCGGGCGTACCACCGGGGTGCCGGAGACCACGACGGTACCGGCGCGGCCGTGGTAGCCGATCGGCAGATGCTTCCAGTTGGGCAACAGGGCCGGCTGGCCGGGCCGGAAGATCTGCCCGACGTTGGAGGCGTGCTGCTCCGAGGAGTAGAAGTCCACGTAGTCGGCGACCTCGATGGGCAACTCCATCCGCACCTGGTCCAACGGCACCAGCAGCGGCTCCACGGCCTGGCGGTGGGCCGGGTCGGTGAGCAGTTCGGTGATCCGCTGGCGGACCGCCGTCCACTGCGGGCGGCCCAGCGCCAGGAAGGTGTTCAGGGTGGGCTGGCCCAGTGCCCCACCGGCCAGCACCAGACCGGCCTCCTCGGCGGCGGTCAGGTCCAGCACCAGGTCGGCGATGCGTACCCCGATGCGTGGTTCCCCGTCGCCGACCCGGAACACCCCGTACGGCAGGTGGTGGATCCCGAAACCGGAATCCTGCGCCCCGGGCACCCAGCTCTGTTGCGCGCTCATGCCTGATATCCCCCGTTCACCAGTCCCAGCCGGATCAGATCGGTAAGTGGTTCCACGATGCTGCACGAGCCGAAGCCCACCCACAGCGGACGCCCCAGGTCGTGCCGGCCCTCGATCTGCTGCACCAGGGGTCGCTCGTCGCGGACGGTGAGCAGTTCGGTCACCGCGTCCACCCCGGCACCCTCGGCGGCGGCAAGCGTCGCGGCGAGCACGTTGGCGAAGCCGTGATGGGTGATGCCGGTCTCCGGGTCCAGGTGCCGCACCGCGTGGTGCAGCCCGGCGGTGAGCTTGAACGGCACCTCCCGGTCCCGGCAGGCGCAGATGACCGCGGCCAGCTCGGCCGGGCTGGGGAACAGCTCGGCGGCCAGCCCGCCGGTACGGAACTTGGCGGCCACCGTCAGGCCACGGGATCTCGCCTCGGCCAGGGTGTCCAGGGCAGCCATCAGCCCGAAGGTCAACGGGATCTCCGCGAACACGGCGACGTCGTCCAGCCGCTCGGTAAGCATGATCAGCTCACCCAGACCGGGCTGCGGGTCCTCACCGCGCCTGGCGACCGGTGCCTCCAGTTGTCGGACGGTCACCCCGAGCGGAGGCAGGAACGACAGCGCATAGGGCAGCCGGTCCAGGCCGGTGTCGCCGATCAGCCCGATCACGAAGCCCTCGGCCGGGTCGACCAGGCCGTCCAGGTCGCCCGCCGTCACCTTCGAGGCGGGCAGCAGCAGCGGGCCGACCAGGTCGGCGTACCAGGCGGTGCGATGGCCTCGGTGGGCGGTCACGGCGTCGGGCAGCGAGGCGCTGCCCGGCGGGAAGACGGCGGCATCGTCGACCAGACCGGCGACGAGTGCGGGCAGCTGCGTTGACACGAGACAAGAATGTACGGGACGCTACAAGGAGCGGACAACAGCGTCCGATAATCGGACGCACAAGCTGGTGACCGGGAGGCGACATGCCGTACTACCGCAGCGTCGGCGAACTGCCACGCAAACGCCACACCCAGTTCCGGCAGCCCGACGGCAGCCTCTACACCGAGGAGCTGATGGGCCAGGAGGGCTTCTCCTCCGACTCGTCCCTGCTCTACCACCGGTACGCGCCGACCGCGATCGTCGCCGCCGAGGAGTTCACCCCGCCGACCGTGACCCGGGTGCCCAACCTGCCGCTCAAGCCCCGGCACCTGCGCACCCACAAACTCGACGGCACCGGGGCCGACCCGATCCTGGGTCGGCGTTACCTGCTCGCCAACGACGACGTACGGATCGCCTACGTGCTGGCCGACCAGCCCTCTCCGCTGTTCCGTGACGCCACCGGCGACCACTGCCTGTACGTCGAGGCGGGCAACCTGCGGGTCGAGTCGACCTTCGGCGTACTGGACGCGGTGGCCGGGGACTACGTGGTCATTCCCACCTCGACGGTGCACCGACTGGTGCCCACCGGCGACACCCCCACCCGGCTGCTGGCCGTCGAGGCCTCCGGTCACATCGGCCCACCCAAGCGCTACCTGTCGGTACGCGGCCAGTTCCTGGAGCACTCCCCGTACTGCGAGCGGGACGTCCGGGGACCGGACGCGCCCCTGCTGGTCGAGGAGACCGATGTGGAGGTGCTGGTCCGCCACCGTCGCGGCTGGACCCGCCACGTCTACGCCAACCACCCCTTCGACGTGGTCGGCTGGGACGGTCACCTGTACCCGTGGGCCTTCTCCATCCACGACTTCGAGCCGATCACCGGCCGGATCCACCAGCCGCCACCGGTGCACCAGACCTTCCAGGGCCCGAACTTCGTGATCTGCTCGTTCGTCCCCCGCAAGGTCGACTACCACCCGGACGCCATCCCGGTGCCGTACCACCACCACAATGTCGACTCCGACGAGATGCTCTTCTACACCGGCGGCAACTACGAGGCGCGGCGCGGCTCCGGCATCGAACAGGGCTCGATCTCCCTGCACCCCTCCGGCTTCACCCACGGTCCCCAGCCCGGGGCGGCGGAACGCTCGATCGGGATCGACTTCTTCGACGAGTTGGCCGTCATGGTCGACACCTTCCGCCCGCTGGACCTGTGCGACGCGGCAGCGGACTGCGAGGACGACGCCTACGCCTGGACCTGGTCCCGCCGCTGGCCGGAGGGCCCCTCGTCAACCGCCTGACGCCTCGCTGCCCACCCGGCAGCGGGCTTCAGGCGACCGGGCGGGTGACGATCGTCAACTGCGCGACCGTGGCGATGCCGATGGCCAACACCAGCGGCCAGGGCGTACCGACCAGGGCGTAGAGCAGGATCAACGCGGGGGCGGCAGCGGCCGCGTACACCGCCAGAACCAGCGGACGGTCGGTTCGCCGCAGGACGGGCAACACGGTCCGGGTCAGGCCGGGCAACCGGGAGGCGTGCCGCCAGAGCACGATCGCCCCACCGGCGGCCGCCAGCACCGCCATGAACCGGGAGAATCCGGAACCGGTGGTGGCCGAGCAGGCGATCACCAGGGCGGCGACGATCGACCAGCCGGCACCCCAGAGCACGAACTGCCGCAGCGCCGCCGGCACCGGGCGACGCGCGGCGAACGGGCCCGTGTCGGCCCGTCCGGCCGTCACCGGCCCACCCGGCCTGGCCGGCTCCTCCGTCGGCCAGCCCGGCTGCTCGCCCGGGCCGGTGGGCGGGAGCGCCTGGCCGTCGGGCTTGCCCGGATCACCCGGAGTCTGCTCCGGGCGGGGGCCCTCGGCCGGGCGGGGTTCGGTCGGCGGCAGGATCGGCACGGCCGCCTCGGCCAGCCGCTCCAGGGTGGTGGTCCACCGCCGTTGCTCCAGCCGCAGCACCCCGACCTCCTCACCCGCCTCGGCCAGCCTCGGGTCCAGCCGCAACGCCTCCCGGTAGGCCCGCTCGGCCAGATCGAACATCCGCATGTTCGCCGCCACCAGACCGAGCACCAGATGCCCCTGCGGGTCCTGCGGTGCCAACTCCACGGCATGCCAGGCGGCGTTCAACGCCGGCTGACCGTTGCGGGAGCCGGCCAGGATCGCCGCCCCGCTGCGTTGGGCGTACGCGTCCTGCGGCCCCAGGGCCATGATCTCGTCGGCGGTACGCGCGGCCTCGCCGTAACGTTCCAGGTCACCGAGGGCCAGGCCACGCAGCACCAGCGGAGGGATCTGCCCCGGGGCGGCGGCGACGGCGGACTCGGCGGCGGCCAGCGCCTCAAGGGGCCGTTCGGCGGCCAGGTGCACCCGGGCGAGCATGGCCAGGGTCTGCGGGTGCCCGGGGTCCAGGGCCAGCGCGAAGCCGAGTTCATCGACGGCTTCGTCGTAGCGGCCCAGTTCGGCGAGGAGGGTGGCGCGTTGCAGGTAGCCGTCGGCGGTGGGCGGGTCGGTGGGAACGTCGGCGGACATCGCGCGAGCCTAGGCGGTTGGTTGGGCGTACACCAAGGCCACCGCGATGCCGGCGAGTCCCTCGCCGCGGCCGGTGAAGCCCAGTCCGTCGGTGGTGGCGGCGGCCAGGGTGACCGGGGCGCCCACCGCCTCCGACAGCACCCGCTCGGCCTCCTGCCGACGTGGACCGATCTTGGGCCGTACCCCCACCACCTGCACGGACACGTTGCCGATGGTGAAGCCGGCGGCGCGGACCCGGCGCGCGGACTCGACCAGCAGGCGTACTCCGCTGGCCCCGGCCCACTCCGGCTGGTCCACCCCGAAGTTGGCGCCGAGATCGCCCAGCCCGGCGGCCGACAGCAGGGCGTTGCAGGCGGCGTGCGCGACCACGTCGGCGTCGGAGTGCCCGGCCAGACCGTCCTGGTCCGGCCAGTGCAGGCCGGCCACCCAGCAGGGTCGCCCGGCGGCGAAGGCGTGCACGTCCGTGCCGATGGCCACCCTAGGAACGATCATGATTCGAGGGTACGCGTCAGAGCCCGGTAGCCAGCAGGTGCTCGGCCAGGGCCAGGTCGAAGGGCCGGGTGATCTTCAGAGCGAGGTCCGACCCGGGAACACAGAACACCGGTACCCCCTGCTTCTCCACCAGCCCGGCGTCGTCGGTCAAGGCGTCACCGGCAGCGGCGTGGGCGGCGGTCAGTACGGATCGGCGGAAGCCCTGTGGGGTCTGCACCGCCCGCAGGGCCCGACGATCGACCGTGCCGAGCACCAGCTCCCCCGCGTCGACCTCCTTGATCGTGTCGACCACCGGCAGGACCGGGATCACCGCGTCGTGACCCGAGCGCACCGCAGCCGCCACCGAGTCCACCAGGGCGGGCGGGGTCAGTGCCCGGGCCGCGTCGTGCACCAGGATGATGTCCGGTCCGGCCGGTACGGCGGCCAGGGCGGCGGCCACGGACTCCTGCCGTTCGGCCCCGCCGGGCACCACTGTCACCGGGGCGATCGGGGCCAGCAGGTCGCGCACGGCCGTGATCTCCGCGATCGGGGCGGCCACCACGATGGTGTGCACCGAGGTGGCGGCTGCCAGTCGGCGGACCGCGTGCACCAGCAGCGGCTCCCCGGCCAGCAGCCGCAGTGCCTTGGGTCGACCGGGGCCGAGGCGTACCCCGGCACCGGCCGCAGGCACGAGGACCGCGACGTCACCGCACGGATTCAGCTGCGCGGTCACGTCGCGGTCCTCGATGGTTTCTTCGCTACGAAGTGGGTACGACGATGCTGTGCGGACTAGGCCTCGGTCAGCACCTTGTCGAGCAGCGTCTCCGCCTCGTCCTTGGTGCTCTTCTCGGCCAACGCCACCTCGCCGACGAGAATGTCGCGGGCCTTGGCGAGCATGCGCTTCTCACCTGCGGAAAGGCCCCGCTCCCGCTCCCGGCGCCACAGGTCGCGGACGACCTCGGCCACCTTCAGCGGGTTGCCGGAGGCCAGCTTCTCCAGATTCGCCTTGTAACGTCGCGACCAGTTGGTCGGCTCCTCGGTGTGCGGAGCCCGGAGAACGTCGAAGACCTTGCCAAGACCCTCTTCGCCGACCACCTCGCGCACACCCACGATCTCGGCGTTCTCGGCAGGCACCCGGACCGTCAGGTCACCCTGTGCAACCCTCAGGACGAGGTACTGCTTGGGCTCGCCCTTGATGACCCGAGTCTCGATTGCCTCGATGAGTGCGGCCCCGTGGTGGGGGTAGACAACGGTCTCGCCGACACTGAAAACCATAGGTTCGAAACCCCTTTCGCTGTGTCTAGGGTAACACGCTCAGGCACCGATGTCTCACCGCTGTCCTGACCGTTGGCGCAGCTCAGGGGCCCTGTGAGAGGTATTTCTTCGGCTTGACAGATGACCGAGTCGATGATTCAAACACGCTCTGTAATCTGAAGATGACCCCCCGGCATGGACGACGAAAACGCCGTGATCGCCAGCGCAGCCGTCAATGATCGACCAAGTAATGATCAATTTTCGGTGGACCAATACCCCCAAGCCACGATTAGGCCCACGTCAAAGATCAAGTAACTCGGTGATCAAGATTCCGAGGAACGAGATCTCTGAGATCGAGGTCCGGAGATCGAGTGCCAGGAGATCAAGGGCTACGCATCCACCCCATGATATCTCGCCGTACCCGAGTGTGGGCAGCGGTAGCGAGACCGGGCGCAGTGCGGGACGCTGGAGGGGCCACTGTCCGCGCACCCGGTGAGCACCAGGGGGTCGTTATGGGCAAGCCTGACGCCGATGGTCCCGGGCTGCCCGACCTCCCGCCGGAGTGGGGCCGGGTGGTCGTACCGGATGATGCCTCCGCCCTGGCCGAGGAGGCCGAACAGCTCCGCCGCGAGCTGCGGATGGCCAACCGGTCCCGGCGGTGGCCACCCGCCGCCCTACCGGTGGTGCTGCTGCTCGTGGCGGTGATCGCCGCGGTCGCCGGCCTGGTGACCGTCACCTGGCCGCGGGCCGGACGGGGCACTCCCGAGCCGGCTGCGGCCGGACCCGATCCCGCGCCCGCGCAGTTCATCGGGCGGGCCCTGCCAGCCTTGGATCTCGTCGACGCCGGGCAGTCGCCGGTGCCGCTGCGCGGACTGCTGCCGGCGCTGGTGCTGCTGGTGGACGGATGTGCCTGCCCGCACCGGGTCGTCGAGGCAGCTGCGACGGCCCCGGTCGGTGTCACCGTGGTCACGGTCGGCGCGCGAACCCCACCAGCGGCGCCGGTCGGCACCGAGGTACGCGCGCTCGGCGACCCGGCCGGCGGACTGCGGGCCTTTCTGCACCTGCCGGCCCGCGCCGACGCCGTGACCGCCCTGCTGGCCGACCGCACCGGCCGAATCGTGCTGGTGGTCAGCGAGGTCGGCTCGGTCGCCGACTACCAGCGTGAACTGGCCGGCCTGGCCGGCTGAATCCGTACCCCCTCAGGAGGGGTCGATCAGGCGGGCCACCAGCATCAGCGAGTCCGCACCGGCGGTGGAGAAGGAGACGGTCACCGGGGCGCCGGTGCCGGTCATCTCCGTGGTGATCACTGTGCCGTCGCAGCCCACCGTCAGGGGGTCGGCCGCCCGGGCACCGATGACGGTGACCAGCAGTTCACCCGGACCGGTGCAGCTGAAGAGCAGCAGATTCCGCTCGCCGCGGGTCAGCCGGGCCTCCCGGACCAGGGCGCTGCCCGCGCTGAGCGACGCGCGATCGGTCCACACCACCGCCCCGCGGCCCCCCTCCCGGGCCATCCCACGATCCCCCGGGCTCTCGGTGGCCAACCCCACCACCCGCCCGGTACGCGGGTCCAGCATCACCCTGCTGCCAGCCGGTGCCATGTCGTAGCGCGCGGAGGCAGCCGACTCCTGCCAGTCGGCGGCCAACGGGGGAGCCATCGAGGCGTCCGACCCCGCTGGGGCTTCCCCCCGCCACCACCAGCCGCCGGCAACCAGCGCGATGACCCCCACCCCGGCGAGCAGGGCTCCCCGCAGGCGATAGAGGGAATCGACGTTCACCCCTAAAGGGTAGCCCTCAGGCCGCTTCAGACGTGCCGCTCCAACAGCGCCGCGTAAAGGGTCAATCCGGGTCCGAAGGCCAGCATCACCACCCGACGCGGCGACGGGGCGACCCGCAACAGCCGGTCGAGAATCAGCAGCACGGTGGGGGACGAGCAGTTGCCGTTCTCCGCCAGGGTCTGCCGGGAAGCGGCCAACGCGGTCGGGGCCAGGGCCAACTCCCGCTCCACCACGGTCAGGATGCGGGGCCCGCCCGGATGCACCGCCCAGCCGTCCACCTCGGACAGGGTGCGGCCGTGGCCGGCCAACAGCTCATCCACCAGGCCCCGGACATGGGTCGCCAGCACCTGCGGCACCTTCGGGGACAGCCCCATCCGGAACCCGGTGTCGGTCACGTCCCAGGTCATGTGGTCGGCGGTGGATGAGTCGGTGACCGAGGTGACCGCGCGCACTGCGTACCCGCGCCCCCCGGGCACCACCACCGCAGCGACGGCCGCGTCCGAGAAGAGGGCGTGCGAGACGATCTGCTGGGTGTCCACCCGGGCCGACGACGGTTGCAGATGCAGGCTGGTCAGTTCGGTGCAGAGCAGCAGCGCCGGCCGCCCCCGGGCGGTCACGAAGTCACTCGCCGCCCCCAGCCCGGGCAGCGCCGCGTAGCAGCCCATATGGCCGACGAACATCCGCTGGGTCGACGGGGCCATGCCCAGATCCCGGGCCAGCAGGATGTCCAACCCCGGCGTCGCGTACCCGGTGCAGGAACAGACCACGAACAACCCGATGTCACCGGCGGCCAGCCCCGCCGAGGTCAACGCCCGACCCACCGCCTCCTTGCCCAGCGGCAACGCCTCGACCTGGTACCGACGCATCCGCCGCTCGGTCGGCCAGTCGGAGACATCCTCGATCAGGGGGTTGACGGCGGCCTGCCGCCGCTCCACCCCCGAGTTCGCGAAGATCCGCTGGGCCAGGGCACGGGTGGCGCCGGAGTAATGCCGGGAGAAGAACCGCTCCCACAACTCATCCTGGTGGGCCGAGGGCGGCGAAGCCGTGCCCAGGCCCGCGATCACCGGTACCGACACGGCTGCTCCCTCCCTCTGCTCCGGACTTCCACCCTCACCAACGAGGGGCCGATCCCGCACGGTCCGGGTCACCGCCGAGGGCGGCGACCCCGAGCCAGTCCGCGCAGACGTCCGAGGTGGCCGGATGCAGCGATCCGCACCGGGCATCCCGGTAGAGACGCTCCAAGGGGTGGCCACGTCGGGTGGCGGAGGTACCGGCCGCCTCCAGCATGGAGGCGGCCACCTCGGCGGCGGTCGTACCGGCCAGCAGCTTGGCCCGCCACACCCACCGGTTGGTCTCGGCGTCACCGGGTGCCTCGTCGACCCGCCGGGCCGCCTCGGCCACCGTCAACTGGGCTGCCGCCACGGCGGCGTCGGCGCGGCCCAGGCGGGCGCGTACCGCCGGTAGACCGGCCAGGTCGCGGGCGTTGAGGTGCTCGGCCGCCGCCTCCACCGCCGCCCTGGCCACCCCGACGTAGACGGCGGCGTAGCTGGCCACCAGCCAGTGCGGCATGAGCTGGGCCACCACCAGGGCCAGCCCCTCCACCCCGCCGAGCAGCCGGTCGGTCGGGACGGTGCCGTCCAGGTGCAGGTCGTGCGAGGCGGTGGCCCGCATACCGAGGGAATCCCAGGTCGGCTCGACGGTGAGACCCTCGCCCGCCGGGACCAGGAACTGGGAGACCAGGGAGGGGTCGGTAGCACTCCGGGCGGCCACCAGGTAGCCGTCGGCGTGACCGGCGCCGGAGCAGAAGGTCTTGCTGCCCTTGATCCGCCAGCCGCCGTCGACCGCCTCGTACACCGTGCTGAGCTGCGACAGCCGGGCCCCGGCGCCGCGTTCGCTCATCGCCACGGCGTACCAGGCCCCCTCGGCCGCCGCCCGCAGCAGCCGGTCCCGGGCGGCAAGTGCCTCCTGCGGTACGCCGAGGGCCTCGGCCAACTCCTCGGTCACCGCGCCCAGGGCGCCGGTGACGGAGGCGTGCATGTTGAACACCAGGGCGGTAGCCCCGTTGCCCCGGGCCAGCTCGGTGGCGACGGCCGTGTACTCGGCGAAGGTGGCACCCGAGCCACCCAGGGCCTCGGGCACCATCAGCCCGAACAGCCCGGCCGAACGCAGATCGGCGAAGTCCTCGGCCGGGAAGGAGCCCTCCCGGTCGTGTGCGGCGGCCCTGGCCGCCAACCGGGGTGCCAACCTCCGGGCCTCGGCCACCCCGTCACCCATGTCGGCGCTCCACGCCGGGTCGACGATCCATCCGCTGACGCACGTTCATGGCACCCTCCTCGACCATCGTCATACCCCCGTGCAGTTCCGCTACCCGTCGCGCACCCCGCGTCCCTGGTAGAGCACGGCCGTCGAGCCGGTCGGCACGATGCGCGGAGCCTGGCCGGGTGCGGTGGCCCGGCCGCGAGCCCGGCGGAGCAGCCAGCGCAGCAGGCCGGGCACCCCCGGGCGGACACCGTGGACCCGCAGGTCCACGCCGTGCCGGGCACACTCGATCACCAGCTCACGATCGTCCACGAACAACCGTGGGTCGTGGATGCCACGCGGCACGGTGGGCAGCCGCTCGGCGATCCGGACGGCGACCAGCCGGCTCAGGGCGGTGTCGTTGAGGGTGTCCACCACGAGCAGGCCGCCAGGGCGCAGCAGCCGGCAGGCCTGAGCGACCGCCATCCGCCAGTCCGGGACGTGTTCCAGCAGCTCACCGGCGGTGACCACATCGGCGCAGCCATCGGCCAGCGGCACCGCCATGGCGTCACCGTTGACCACGGTCACGCCGTGGTCGGCCGCCTGGGTCAGGGCCGAACGGGTCAGGTCCACCCCGATGTGTCGGTAGCCCTTGCCGACCAGATGGGGGGCCATCAGGCCGGCGCCGCAACCGAGGTCCACCAGGACCGCCCCGGGACGCCTCGCCGGCGGCACCAGCATCGCCCGGGCCTCGGCCAACCAGTGCAGCATGGCGAAGACGCCGTCCGGCCGCCACCACTCGTCGGCCAACTCGTCGTACTGACGTGGATCGTTGCGGGGCAGGCTCAAGCCAGCATCGCGCATGGCACCGAGCGTGGCACGACTCGCGGGTAACGACCAGACTTCCGTTATGTCGTCGACGGTGTTAGGGCTGGTCAGGGCGAGCCATCCGGAACCTACGGCGGCAGTCACCACAGTGGCCGCCCTGCTCGCCGCCGGCACCGACCATCCACCCGGCGGCATCGCCACGGTGGCGCTGACCGTGGCGGCCAGTCAGCTCGCGGTCGGCTGGACCAACGACCTGGTCGACGCCGACCGGGACGCCCTGGTCGGGCGCGCCGACAAACCGGTGGCGGCCGGGCTGGTCAGCCGTCGCCTGGTGGGGGTGGCCGCGGTGATCGCCGCCGTCACCACGGTGGCCCTGGCCCTGACCACCACACCGGTGGCCGCCCTCTGGGCGAGCATCGGGCTGGTCTCGGCCCTGCTCTACGACTGGCCCCTGAAGTTCACCGTGATCTCGGTGCTGCCGTACGCGATCTCCTTCGGTAGCCTGCCCGCCTTCGTGGTGCTGGCCCGCCCCGACGCACCGGCCCCGCCGGTCTGGTTGGTCGCCGCCGCCGCCCTGCTGGGCGCGGGGGCACACTTCGCCAACGTGCTGCCCGACTTCGCCGACGACGCCCGCACCGGGGTACGCGGGCTGCCGCACCGGCTGGGGCCGGCGGGCAGCCGGTGGGCCGCCGTCGGCCTGTTGATGGCGGCGACCGGCACCCTGGTGCTCGGGCCGCCCGGGCCGCCCTCGGGAGTGGGCCTGGCGGCGATCGCCGCCGCCGTGATGATCACCATTTCCGCCGGGTACGCCGGGCGTAACGCGCAACGCGCAGGCACCCGTCCGGTGGCCGCTTTCCGGGCGATGATGCTGGTGGCCCTGCTCGACGTCGTACTGCTGGTCACGAGCGGTCGGCTGATCTGAACCTCACCCGGGCAGGTGGCTGCACCGGGTCGGCGTGCGGGCCACGATCAGCTCCAACTACCCTGGAGCGCGGTCTGCGCGGGCATGGCCAGCGGGTCCGGCGGCGTAGCCGGGTGTGATCGTGACGAGGAGGACCGACGTGACGCGCTCGATCAGGGGTTCCCGGCGAGCTGCCGTACTGCTGCCCGGAATCGCGGCGGCAGCGGCGCTGCTGCTGTCCGGGTGCGGCGCCGGCCAGATCTCCGAGACGGCCAACAAGGTGCCGTCGGTGCAGGGCATCAACCTCAAGAGCACCGAGGGCAAGTACGGCGTGCTGGGCGTACTGGTCGACTACCCCGGTGTCGAGGGCTACCGCCCCGGCGACAACGCGGTGCTGAACGCGGTCTTCTACAACGACACGCACGAGCCGATCACCGTGACGGTGACCTCGCCGGACGCCCGCGAGGTGGTGCTCACCACGGTCCGCGCGGCGACCAGCCCGACCCCCACCGGCAGCCCCTCGCCGACCGGCTCCCCCTCCCCGACCGGCACCCCGTCCCCGGACGACTCCGCCTCCCCGGACGACTCCGCCTCCCCGGACGAATCGCCGTCGCCGGAGCCGACCTCGTCGCCGACCAACCAGCCGGCCCGCATCGAGATCCCGCCGCTGAGCTACGTGCAGCTGAACACCGAGGGTGACCGGGTGCTCCAGCTGATCGGGCTGGACGTGGCCGCGCTCGCCGGCCAGAACATCACAGTCAACTTCGACTTCGGTGGCGGCGACCAGATCACCAGCCCGGCGCCGGTGGCCGTGCCGCTCACCCCGCCGCCGCCGCCCTCGCCGATCATCGAGCGTCACACGGAGTACGAGGGCGAAGGCGGCCACTGAACCCCAGGGCGGTAGCCAGCCCGCCCGATCGTGCGGCGCCGTCGGCGTGGTGACCCCATGCCGGCGGCGCCGTCGTCATACCCGGGGGTTAGCGTCGCTGGGGTGAGCATCTCCCGATCGACTCCGGCCCGAGGCGGCACCGGTGGGCGCGGCAAGGCTTCCGCCCGTGAGCCCCGACCCGCGTACGAATGCGACGCCTGTGGCCACCAGCCACCGAAGTGGGTGGGGCGCTGCCCGGAATGCGGCGAATGGGGTTCGGTGGTCGAGTGCACCGTCACCGGCCCCACGGTCGCCGGGCGGGTGGTCAGCTCCCGGATGCCCGCCGAGCCGGCCCGACCGATCGCCACCATCAGCGCGGCACCGGCTCGGGCCCGACCCACCGGGGTCAGCGAACTCGACCGGGTGCTCGGTGGCGGACTGGTACCAGGGGCGGTGGTGCTGCTGGCCGGTGAGCCCGGGGTCGGCAAGTCCACCCTGCTGCTCGACGTGGCCCAGCAGTGGGCGGCCGGTGCTGGCAGCCCCTCGCTGGTGGTCAGCGGCGAGGAGTCCGTCAGCCAGGTACGGCTGCGCGCCGAGCGGATGGGCACCCTGCACGACCAGCTCTACCTGGCCGCCGAGAGCGACCTGGCGGCGGTGCTGGGTCACCTCGACGCGGTCAAGCCCGGCCTGCTGGTGCTCGACTCCGTGCAGACCATCTCCACCACCGGCACCGAGGGAGTACCCGGCGGGGTGACCCAGGTCCGGGCGGTCACCGCCGCGCTGGTCTCGGTCGCCAAGGAGCGCGGGATCGCCACCGTGCTGGTCGGCCACGTCACCAAGGACGGCCAGGTGGCCGGCCCTCGGGTGCTGGAGCACCTGGTCGACGTGGTGCTGCACTTCGAGGGCGACAAGCACTCGTCGCTGCGGATGGTGCGCGGGGTGAAGAACCGTTTCGGTGCGGCCGACGAGGTGGGGTGCTTCGAGATGCACGAGGGCGGCATCAGCAGCCTCGCCGACCCCTCGGGGCTGTTCCTCACCCGCTACGCCGAGCCGGTGCCGGGCACCTGCGTGACGGTGGCCATGGAGGGACGGCGGGCCCTGGTCACCGAGGTACAGGCGCTGATCGGTGCCACCGTGGCCGGCTCCCCCCGGCGTACCGTCTCCGGCCTGGACTCGGCCCGTCTGGCGATGGTGCTGGCGGTGCTCCAGCGCCGCACCGAACGGCTGACCCTGCACGACCGGGAGGTCTTCGCGGCCACCGTCGGGGGCATCCGGGTGGTGGAACCGGCCGCGGACCTGGCAGTCGCCTTGGCGGTCGCCTCCGGCGGCCTGAACCTGGCGATCGCACCCCACCTGGTGGCGATCGGCGAGGTAGGCCTGACCGGGGAGGTACGCCGGGTCGGTGCGGTGCCCCGCCGGCTGACCGAGGCGGCCCGGCTCGGCTTTCGGCTGGCCCTGGTGCCCCCCGGATGCGGGCCGAGCAGCACCGGTGCCGGGCCGGAACAGATGCGGGTGATCGAGGTCGACAACGTCCGTTCAGCCCTTCAGGCTGCGGCTCGGGCCTCGGCGGAATGAATGCCACGTTCCGGGCGATCCGCCCGGGAGGGACTGGACAGGCGGATCATGACACATCACAGTAACCACAGGAGCACCCACCGCAGGGCAGTCCGTAGACTGTGCCCGTGCCAGTCGACCGCGATACCACCAAGCCTGCCGGCGCGACTCCCCACGCCCGCACCGGCGCCGTGGGCTCGCCCGCCCGTCCGATCAGCATCAGCGTGACCGGGGGCGGCAGCACCGGCGATCCGCTGCGCGCCAACCTGGCCCTGATGGCGCCCGGCACCGCGCTGCGCGACGGCTTGGAGCGCATCCTGCGCGGCCGGACGGGCGCGCTCATCGTGCTCGGCTACGACAAGGTGGTCGAGGGCCTGTGCACCGGCGGCTTCCCGCTCGACGTGGAGTTCTCCGCGACCCGGGTCCGTGAACTGTGCAAGATGGACGGCGCGGTCGTGCTGTCCAGTGACGGCACCCGGATCGTCCGCGCGGCGGTGCATCTGATGCCCGACCCGACCATTCCCACCGAGGAGTCGGGCACCCGACACCGCACCGCCGAACGGGTCGCCCGGCAGACCGGCTACCCGGTGATCTCGGTAAGCCAGTCGATGCGGATCATCAGCCTCTACGTCAACGGGCAACGGCACGTGTTGGACGACTCGGCGGCGATCCTGTCCCGGGCCAACCAGGCCCTGGCCACCCTGGAGCGGTACAAGCTCCGGCTGGACGAGGTCTCCGGCACCCTCTCCGCCCTGGAGATCGAGGATCTGGTCACCGTACGTGACGCCGTGGCGGTGGTGCAGCGGCTGGAGATGGTCCGCCGCATCGCCGACGAGATCGCCGGGTACGTGGTGGAACTGGGCACGGACGGTCGACTGCTGGCCCTTCAGTTGGACGAGTTGATGGCCGGGGTGGACGCGGACCGCACCCTGGTCATCCGGGACTATCTGCCCACCGGCCGCAAGTCCCGCACCCTCGACGAGGCCCTGGTCGAGCTGGACCTGCTCAGTGCCACCGAGCTGATCGACCTGGTCTCGGTCGCCAAGGCCATCGGCTACCCGGCCGCCTCCGACGCGCTGGACGCGGCCGTCAGCCCACGCGGTTTCCGTCTGCTGGCCAAGGTGCCCCGACTGCCGGTGACCGTGGTGGACCGGCTGGTGGTGCACTTCGGCAGCCTTCAGCGGCTGCTCGGGGCCACCGTGGAGGACCTGCAGGCCGTCGAGGGGGTCGGCGACGCCCGGGCCCGAGGCGTACGCGAGGGACTGTCCCGGCTGGCCGAGGCGTCCATCCTGGAGCGCTACGTCTGAGGGGCTACGGCGGTCAGTCGGTGAGGACGAGCTTGGCCGGCTGGCTCAGCTTGGTGCCCACCCGGGCGAACACCTCGTAGGTTCCGGCTGGCGGGGTGTCGCCGCTGGCCAGCCCGTTGGCGCACCGGCTGCTGTCCTTGCCGTTCCAACCGACCTGGTAGGCGCGCTCGAAGCCCGGGGTGAAGGACTGCACGTCCGACCCGGCGGCGGTGCCGCAGGTGTCCGACGACCACACCACATCGGCACCGGACTTGATGTAGATCTCCTGGGCGGTCGCCCCGACATCCCGGTTGCAGGTCCGGTCGGCCCGGTTACGGACCTTCAGGTGCAGGTCCACCGCCGCACCGCGGACCACCCGGTTCGGCGCGGCCTGCGCGGTCACCGCCAGCTCCGTGTCCGTGCAGGTGCCCTCGTCGGCCACCGGGGCGACGGCCGGTGGATCGTTGGTCAGGCTCGTACCGGGCGCGGGGGTGCTGGTGGGGCTGGCCGGGCCGGCACCGGCGTCACCCGAGGGCGGCGGTGAGCCGGTCTGCGGGGTCAACACCGAGCCGGTGGGCTCCGGTGTGCCGGAGACGCCTGGATCGGGCTGCCCCTGCCCGGTGGCATCGTTGCCGCCACGCGGACCGTTGCACGAGTAGAGCAGGACAACCAGGAAGAGCAGGACCGCGCCGAGCACGACGGCGCGACGCCGCCAGTACACGGCGGGAGGCAGGGGGCCGACCGTCAGACGCATGATGCCCCCACCGTAGCGGCGCCGTGTGCGACGGACGGTAACGACGCGCCGAGGCGTACCGGAGCCACCGGAACCCACCCTCCACTATCGACAGTTCCGTCACTCTGAGTGCTGTCAGGGGCGGCTCAGAGATAGACCTTGCGCTGGTAGATCGCGTGGGCCCCCGCCACCCGGTCCAGGAAGAGCAGACCGGAGCAGTGGTCGATCTCGTGTTGCAGGGCACGCGCCTCGAAACCGTCCGTCACCAGGCGTACCTGCTTGCCGCTGCCGGGCAAGGCCCCTTCGACCACGAGCCGACTGGCACGCTTGACGTCCCCGGTGAGGTCCGGGACGGACATGCACCCCTCCCGGCCGGCCTTCCACCGGGTCGCCTCGACCACCCGCGCATTGCAGAGCACGAAGGTGCCGTGCACGGTGACCGCCTTGGGGTGTCCCGTGACGTCCACCGCGAACACCTGCGCACCCACCCCCACCTGCGGCGCGGCCAGGCCGACACAGCCGGGCGACACCCGCATCGTGGCGACCAGGTCGGCCGCCAGCCGTACGGTCTCCTCGGCGGTCGGGTCGACCTGGTCACCGGCCCGGCTGAGCACCGGATGCGGCGCGGAGACCACCGGCAACACCTGGCCCGCACCGAGCAGTTCCGGTGTCCAGTCACCGAGGCCGGTCGATGTCTCCGTCCGCGGGTCCGACTCCGGCCCGCCCGTCTGCCCGGTCACAGCAGATCCGGGTCGGCGGGACGGAGAGTGACCTCCACACCCAGGTCGGCGGCTACCTGCGCCAACCGGCCCGTCAGGGTGTCGGAGGCCCCGGCCGGCAGGTCGACCTCGGCGACGACCACGTAGAGGGTTCCCGCCAGCCGGGTACTCAGGTCGGTGACGTTACCGCCGGCCTCGGTGACCGCCCGGGTCATCGCGGCCACGATGCCCATCCGGTCCGCGCCGTGCACCGACATCACGTACCGCTCACCGGCCGAGGCGATCTCCCCGTCCGGCCGCACCTCACGTACGGTCGCCAGCAGCTGGCCGTCGGCGGTCAGCGGGCCCAGGGCGTCCTCGACCGCCGCGGAGGTCGGACCGACGCAGATGAGGGTCATCGCGAAGTGTCCACGCAGCCGGGTCATGGTGCTGTCGGTGAGGTTGGCCCCGAGCCGAGCGAGCACCTCGGCGACGTCGGCCACGATGCCGGGCCGGTCCCGGCCGATGACGGTGATCGCGAGCTCGTTCATCCGGGCATTCTCCCCGATCGTCGAGCGCCACTGGCCACGGCCCGCCCGGAGGCGTCCAAACGGCGGAACCGAGGCGCGTGACATCATCAGCGGCGCGATGACGGAATCGACATTCGCCGGCCAGGTGAGCCGGTGGTACGAGCGCAACGCCCGGGACCTGCCCTGGCGTGAACCCGAGATCGGCCCCTGGGCGATCCTGGTCAGCGAGGTCATGCTCCAGCAGACCCCGGTGGTCCGGGTGCTGCCCGCCTGGCAGGCCTGGCTGGCGCGCTGGCCCACCCCGGCCGCCCTGGCCCAGGACAGCCCGGCCGAGGCCATCCGCATGTGGGGGCGGCTCGGGTACCCGCGCCGCGCCGTACGGCTGCGCGACTGCGCGGTGGCGATCGTGGAGCGGCACGGTGGGCAGGTGCCGGACCGCCTGGACCAGTTGCTCGCCCTACCTGGCGTCGGTACGTACACGGCCAGGGCGGTGGCGGCCTTCGCGTTCGGCCAGCGGCACCCGGTGGTCGACACCAACGTACGCCGGGTGGTGTGCCGGGCCATCGCCGGTGAACCGGACGCCGGCCCGGCCACCCGGCCCGCCGACCTGGTCGCGACCGAGGAGCTGCTGCCGGTTGATCCGGCCGCCGCGGCACTGGCCAGCGCCGCGATCATGGAGCTGGGGGCGATGATCTGCACCGCCCGGTCGCCGCGCTGCGCGGCCTGCCCGGTGGAGGCGAGCTGCGCCTGGCGGGCCTCGGGGCAGGTCGCCCCGGCCGGGCCGACCCGACGCCCCCAGCGGTACGCGGGCACCGACCGCCAGGTACGCGGGCTGCTGCTCGGGGTGCTCCAGGAGGCGACCGGTCCGGTGCCGCACCAGCGGCTGGACCAGGTCTGGGCGGACGAGGTGCAACGGACCCGGGCCCTCGCCGGCCTGATCACCGACGGTCTGGTCGAGCCGGTCGGCGAGGCCTCCTTCCGCCTGATCGGCGACGGCCCACCAGCACCCGTGCCGGGCTGACCCTGACGAGATGGCGTGCCGGGCTTAATCGCCTGCGGACGCTGCTGAGCCGCTGGCAGACCTGCGGCCGCCGGCCCGTCGAGGCGCGAGCCAAGCCCGCCGTGACGCGCCAGAGCCGGCCTCCCGATGGAGGCCGGCCCTGGGCTGCATGTTCGGCGGATCGGTCCGGGGTGGCCGATCAGGCGGAGTAGCCGCGGGTGGCTACCCAGTCGGCCAGCGCCTCGGTGTTGATCCAGTACTCGGCCTTAACGGGGTCGGCGGAGTCGGCGATCTTCGCCTGGGCGCCGCCGTCCCGGTAGCCGGTCACCGAGATGTAGTGGCCGCCCTCGAAGGAGTGGGTCTGGCCGCTGAGGTCGACCGCGGTGCCGGCCACGTTGGCCACCACGCTGCGGCCCTCGTCGACCGCGCGGACGATGTCGGCCCGCAGCCGGTCGGTCTCGGCCCGGTCGGCGGAACGACCCGGGACCTCCACCGTGCGGTAGACCTTCTTGCCGACCCGCTTGTTGAGCACCTCGGTGATGTCGTGCGCGGAGTCGGTACCCCGCTCGGTGGTGCCCATCTCCCGGGCCAGGTCGTCCTGGGAGACGTCCTTGTCCATGGCCGTCAGGGCGTTGCGCACCGCGGCGGGGCCACAGTAGTAGTAGTTCGACTGGGCCTGATAGCGCACCTCGAGCTGCCGTTCGCCCTTGACCTGATCACGGTCGGCGATCAGAGGGCTGGAGGTCTGCGGGGCGGCGAGGGCACCGGTCGGACCGGCGACCATTCCACCGGCGAAGACGGCACCGGCGACGGTCAGGGCGGCCTTGTGCATCAGAGTCGTCATGGGTCAGCGCCTTCCATCTCGGGGGATCGACACGACACCCGGCAAAGGGCAGGGGTGCGAACCGCGTCGGGGGGAAGTAGCAGCCCACCTCGGCCTTCTTCGGCAAGGCGAGCGCCAGCGGAGCAGCGACATGTTCATGGAGTGCCGCCGTGGTTACTCCTCGTACAACCGCTCCTGGTGCTCGGTCATGCCCCCGGCGCACCGTGACGGCAGCCACCCGGCAGCCGATCCGGGGCCGGCAGTCTTCGCACCACCGCCCGTCAGGGCATAAACCACCCGATAATCCCCGGCGGTAGTGGCCTGGGCTGCTACAAGCCGCCGACCCGGGTACGCAAAGCGGCGGCCCGGTGGCATCTGCCACCGGGCCGCCGTCGATGTGAGCCGGTAGGACTCAGGCCGCCGACTCGTCCGCACCGGTGGTAGCGGTGCCACCGAGATCAGCGGGAACGGCGTCCGGCACGTCGACCGGGCGCTCGGAGCCCTGGAAGACGAGCTTGGACTTGTCGATGTCGTTCGGGTCGCCCTCGCAGTCCACCACGACGATCTGACCCGGGATCAGCTCGTTGAACAGGATCCGCTCGGAGAGGTTGTCCTCGATGTCGCGCTGGATCGTGCGGCGCAGCGGCCGTGCGCCCAGCACCGGGTCGAAGCCCTTGGCGGCCAGGTACTTCTTGGCGTTGTCGGTCAGCTCAAGGCCCATGTCCTTGTTGCGCAGCTGGGTCTCGATGCGGGCGATCATGATGTCGACGATCGACAGGATCTCCGTCTGACGCAGCTGGTGGAAGACGATGGTGTCGTCGATCCGGTTCAGGAACTCGGGCCGGAAGTGCTGCTTGAGCTCGTCGTTGACCTTCTGCTTCATCCGGTCGTAGTTCGACTCGGAGTCCTCCGAGGCCTGGAAGCCCAGCGAGACCGCCTTGGCCACGTCCCGGGTGCCCAGGTTGGTGGTCAGGATGATGACCGTGTTCTTGAAGTCCACGATCCGGCCCTGACCATCGGTGAGCCGACCGTCCTCCAGGATCTGGAGCAGGGTGTTGAACACGTCCGGGTGGGCCTTCTCGATCTCGTCGAACAGCACCACCGAGAACGGCCGGCGCCGCACCTTCTCGGTCAGCTGCCCACCCTCGTCGTAGCCGACGTACCCGGGAGGGGCACCGACGAGCCGGGAGACCGTGTACCGGTCGTGGAACTCCGACATGTCCAGCTGGATGAGGGCGTCCTCGCTGCCGAACAGGAACTCGGCGAGGGCCTTGGACAGCTCGGTCTTACCCACACCGGACGGACCGGCGAAGATGAACGAGCCCGACGGGCGCTTGGGGTCCTTCAGGCCGGCCCGGGTACGCCGGATGGCCTTCGAGACCGCCTTGACCGCGTCCTCCTGGCCGATGACGCGCTTGTGCAGCTCGTCCTCCATGCGCAGCAGGCGCGAGGTCTCCTCCTCGGTCAGCTTGTAGACCGGGATGCCCGTCCAGTTGCCCAGCACCTCGGCGATCTGCTCGTCGTCGACCTCGCTGACGACGTCCAGGTCACCGGCCTTCCACTCCTTCTCCCGCTGCGCCTTCTGACCCAGCAGCTGCTTCTCCTTGTCGCGCAGCTGGGCGGCACGCTCGAAGTCCTGCGCGTCGATCGCGGACTCCTTGTCGCGACGCACCTGGGCGATGCGCTCGTCGAAGTCACGCAGGTCCGGCGGCGCGGTCATCCGGCGGATCCGCATCCGGGCGCCGGCCTCGTCGATGAGGTCGATCGCCTTGTCCGGCAGGAACCGGTCGGAGATGTACCGGTCGGCCAGGGTCGCCGCCGCCACCAGGGCGGCGTCGGTGATGCTCACCCGGTGGTGCGCTTCGTAGCGGTCGCGCAGGCCCTTGAGGATCTCGATGGTGTGCGCCAGCGAGGGCTCACCCACCTGGATCGGCTGGAACCGGCGCTCCAACGCCGCGTCCTTCTCCAGGTGCTTGCGGTACTCGTCGAGGGTGGTCGCGCCGATGGTCTGGAGCTCACCCCGGGCCAGCATCGGCTTCAGGATGCTCGCCGCGTCGATCGCGCCCTCGGCGGCACCCGCACCCACCAGGGTGTGGATCTCGTCGATGAACAGGATGATGTCACCGCGGGTGCGGATCTCCTTGAGCACCTTCTTCAGGCGCTCCTCGAAGTCACCGCGGTAGCGGGAACCGGCCACCAGGGCGCCCAGGTCGAGGGTGTAGAGCTGCTTGTCCTTGAGGGTCTCGGGCACCTCGCCCTTGATGATCTTCTGGGACAGCCCCTCGACCACGGCGGTCTTGCCGACGCCGGGCTCACCGATCAGGACCGGGTTGTTCTTGGTACGGCGGGAGAGCACCTGCATCACCCGCTCGATCTCCTTCTCGCGCCCGATCACCGGGTCGAGCTTGCCCTCCCGGGCCGCCTGGGTCAGGTTCCGGCCGAACTGGTCCAGCACCAGGCTGGTCGACGGCGCGGCCTCACCCGGCGCGGTGCCCGCCGCGGCCGGCTCCTTGCCCTGGTAGCCGGAGAGCAGCTGGATCACCTGCTGGCGGACCCGGTTCAGGTCGGCGCCGAGCTTGACCAGCACCTGGGCGGCGACGCCCTCACCCTCGCGGATCAGGCCGAGCAGGATGTGCTCGGTGCCGATGTAGTTGTGGCCGAGCTGCAGCGCCTCGCGCAGGGACAGCTCCAGCACCTTCTTGGCCCGCGGCGTGAACGGGATGTGCCCGCTCGGCGCCTGCTGGCCCTGGCCGATGATCTCCTCCACCTGCTGGCGGACGCCCTCCAGGGAGATCCCGAGGCTCTCCAGGGCCTTGGCCGCGACGCCCTCACCCTCGTGGATCAGGCCCAACAGGATGTGTTCCGTACCGATGTAGTTGTGGTTGAGCATCCGGGCCTCTTCTTGGGCCAGGACGACAACCCGTCGCGCTCGGTCGGTGAACCGCTCGAACATGCCCTCGTGCTCCTCACGTGCCGTGCGCACTCGATCTTGGTGGTCAAGACTCTCGGCGGGGCCGGTGCGCGAGCGCCCGGGACGGACGTCCGCGCCTCATTACTCTATCGCCGCGAACGGGCTCGGCTGACCTCGTGTGTCTGCGCGGTGGGCCCGGTACGCGTCGTTTTGCACAACCCTCCGCGCTCAACGGGTGTTCCGGGCGGGGGGTCTGTACGCGCAGAGCGAAATTCGACGGGCAGCCACAAGCCGTCCGGAGCGCGCACGGAGGGGCTCCGGAGACCGTCCGACACCGTCCAGGGGTGACGCCATCCACAGGCTGTGGACAAGACATCCACCGGTTGTGGACAACGTCCGGCCCCTCGGGTTTAGTCCCGAACCCGGCGAGGGGCCGGCCGGCGCCGAGCGACCGTGCCGAGAGACGGCGACGCCGGCCCAGAGGTTCCTCCGGGCCGGCGTCGACCGATGACCTTCGCAGGGTCGTCTCAGTGCCCCGCCTTGGCGTGGTACTCGTCGACGATCTCCTGGGGGATCCGACCCCGGTCGGAGATGTCCTTGCCGGCTTTACGCGCCCAGGCCCGGATGGCCTTGTTCTGCTCACGGTCGGCGGTCGCCCCGCCCCGACCGCGGGCGGCACGCCCACCCACGACCACACCGCCACGACCCACCTTGGTGCCGTTGGCGATGTACTGCGCGAATGCATCACGCAATTTCTCGGCGTTGGAACTCGAGAGATCGATCTCATACTGCACGCCGTCGAGCGCGAACTTGACGGTCTCGTCCGCGTCCCCGCCGTCCAGGTCATCGACCAGCTTGTGAATGATCTGCTTGGCCACGTCCCACATTCCTTTCGAGCAGGGCTGGTACTGCCATCTGCAGGGCAACAATAACCTGCCAGATGCTTGCCCCGTCAATAGGATACGGTAAAGACCCGAAGAGCTTCCTAGCGACTACTCGGGGCGAACCAACGGGAACAGGATGGTTTCCCGAATTCCCAGCCCGGTCAGCGCCATCAGGAGTCGATCGATTCCCATTCCCATGCCACCGGCCGGCGGCATTCCGTACTCCATCGCCCGGAGAAAGTCCTCGTCCAGTCGCATCGCCTCGTCGTCGCCGCGCGCGGCCAGTTGCGCCTGGGCGATCAGCCGTTCCCGCTGCACCACCGGGTCGACCAACTCCGAGTACGCGGTGGCCAACTCGAAGCCGAACACGTACAGGTCCCACTTCTCGGCCACACCCGGCTCACTGCGATGGCCCCGGGTCAGCGGGCTGGTCTCCTCCGGATAGTCGCGTACGAAAGTAGGCGCCTGAAGCCCCGGTACGACCAACTCCTCGAACAACTCCTCGGCCAACTTGCCCGGCCCCCACTTGGGGTCGACGCTGACCCCCACCTTGTCGGCGTACTCGACCAGACGGGCTCGCTCGGTGCGGACGGTGACCTCTTCGCCGAGGGCCTCGGAAAGCACACCGAAGAGGCTCACCGAACGCCACTCACCACCCAGGTCGTACTCCTGCCCGTCGGCGTGCGTCACCACGGTCGATCCGGTCGCCGCGATCGCCGCCTGCTGGACGAGATTGCGGGTCAACTCGGCCATCGTGTTGTAGTCGCCGTACGCCTCGTACGCCTCCAGCATCGCGAACTCCGGTGAGTGCGAAGAGTCGATGCCCTCATTACGGAAGTTGCGGTTGATCTCGAACACCCGCTCGACACCACCCACCACGGCGCGCTTGAGAAACAGTTCCGGCGCGATTCGTAGATACAGGTCGGTGTCGAGGGCATTGCTGTGGGTCACGAAAGGCCGGGCGGTCGCGCCACCGTGCAGCAACTGAAGCATCGGGGTCTCGACCTCGATGAATCCCTTACCGTGCAACGAATCGCGCAGACTGCGCACGGCAGCCGCCCGGGTACGCACCATCTGGCGGGCCTGCGGCCGGACGATCAGGTCGACGTACCGCTGCCGTACCCGAGCCTCCTCGCTGAGCGGCTTGTGCGCCACCGGCAGCGGGCGCAGCGCCTTGGCGGTGACCGCCCACTGCTCGGCGAGCACGGACAGTTCCCCCCGCCGACTGGTGATCACCTCGCCGGTGATGCCGACCAGGTCCCCGAGGTCGATCAGGCGCTTCCAGTCCTCCAGCCGCTCGGCGCCGACCCGGTCCAGGGAGAGCATGGCCTGCAACTCGGTGCCGTCCCCGTCCCGCAGGGTGGCGAAGCAGAGCTTGCCGGTGTTCCGTACGAAGATCACCCGACCGGTGACCGCGACC
This sequence comes from Micromonospora sp. DT229, assembly GCF_049844505.1. Taxonomy (NCBI): domain Bacteria; kingdom Bacillati; phylum Actinomycetota; class Actinomycetes; order Micromonosporales; family Micromonosporaceae; genus Micromonospora; species Micromonospora sp. DT229. The sequence goes on from NZ_JBNCLD010000002.1 coordinate 405,696, forward strand.
CGGTCGCCGGTAGCGGTGTCCGTGGGCAGGTCGGCGTAGCGCTCCCGTACCTCGGCGAGGCTGCTGGTACGCGGGAAGCTGACCGGGTACGGCTCGACGCCGTCGGCGAGCATCCGCTCCCGCTTCTCCCGGCGGACCTTCATCTGCTCGGGAAGGTCGTCGGCGGGGTCGACTGGCACGGGGCTCTGCTGGGTCACGGCACGCTTCCTCAGAAGGAGAATTCGGGCGGGGTCAAGCCCAGAGCGTACTCAAGCCCCCGATCCCCCATCACCGGATAGCCCACCCCCCATGACCCACCCCACCACCCAGAAAGACGGCACGACCGGACCCGTCCCGAAAACCCACCCTCAAGAAAGCCCGCAAGGAACGGCTGACCCCGCACACCGACGGGTTTCCGGGCAGCCCGACCGGCGCAGGGATCAAGCCTGACCGCCCGGAGCCGGTCGGGCTGCCCGGAAACCCCCAAGCGCAACAAGCAGTCAGACGTTCCGCTCATAAACCATGCGCAACCCCATCAAAGTGATCATCGGCTCATGATGCGTGATCGTCCGGCACTCGTTCAGCACCAACGACGCCAGCCCACCGGTAGCGATCACCGCCTTCAACTCGCCCATCTCCTCGGCCATCCGCTCGACGATCCGGTCCACCTGCCCGGCGAAGCCGAAATAGAGCCCGGCCTGAAGGCACTCCACGGTGTTCTTGCCGATCACCGAACGCGGCTTGGTCGCCTCGACCTTGCGGAGTTGGGCGGCGCGGGCCGCCAGGGCGTCGAAGGAGATCTCGATGCCGGGGGCGAAGGCCCCGCCGAGGAACTCGCCCCGACCGCTGATCACGTCGAAGTTGGTGGTGGTACCGAAGTCGACCACGATCGAGGGCCCTCCGTAGAGGCTGTACGCGGCCAGGGTGTTCACCACCCGGTCGGCGCCGACCTCCTTCGGGTTGTCGATGGCCAGTTGCACGCCGGTGCGTACCCCCGGCTCCACGATCACGCTCGGCAGTTCCCCGTAGTAGCGGGTCAGCATGGTCCGCAGCGACCGCAGGGCGGCCGGCACGGTCGAGCAGGCCGCCACCCCGGTGATCTCGACGGCGTCCCCGGCCAGCAGCCCTCGGAACATCAGCCCCAGCTCGTCGGCGGTCGAGCGGGCGTCGGTCTTGATCCGCCAGGAGTGCACCAGTTGGTCGCCGTCGAAGGTCGCCAGCACGGTGTTGGTGTTCCCGATGTCGATGCAGAGCAGCACGCCCCGCAGCCTAGACGGCCGCTCCTGCCGGGCTCACTCCGTACGCAGGTCCAGGGCGATGTCCAGGATCGGCGAGGAGTGGGTTAGCGCGCCGACGGAGAGGAAGTCCACTCCGGTCGCCCCGACCTCGGCGGCGTCGGCGAGGGTCAGTCCGCCGGTGGCCTCCAACTCGGCCCGGTCCCCGACGGCCGCCACCACCTCGGTGAGCAGAGCGGGGGACATGTTGTCCAGCAGCAGGAAGGTCGCACCGGCCTCGACCGCCTCCACCGCCTCGGCGAGGGTGTCCACCTCCACCTGCACCGGCACCTCCGGGAAGGCCTCGCGGACCCGCCGGTAGGCCGCGGTGATCCCGCCGGCGGCGTACTTGTGGTTGTCCTTGATCATGGCGACGTCGTACAGGCCCATCCGCTTGTTGGTGCCGCCGCCCGCGCGGACCGCGTACTTCTCCAGCATCCGCAGGCCCGGGGTGGTCTTGCGGGTGTCCAGGACCATCGCCTTGCTGCCGGCCAGGGCATCCGCCCAGGCCCGGGTGTGGGTGGCCACCCCGGACATCCGGCTCAGCAGGTTGAGGGCGGTGCGTTCGCCGGTGAGCAGCACCCGGGTGGGGCCGGTCACCGTGGCCAGTACATCGCCGCGGGCCACCCGATCGCCGTCGCGGGCCACCACGGACACCTCGACGGTACGACCGGAACCGGTCAGCTCGTCGGCGAGTTCGAACACGGCGGCGGCCACGGCCAGCCCGGCCACCACCCCGTCGGCCCGCGCCACCACGTCGGCGGTGTCCATCTGGGTCGCCGGGATGGTCGCCACGCTGGTCACGTCGAGCAGATCCGGACCCAGATCCTCGACCAGTGCGGTCTCGATGATCCGGCGTACCTGCTCCGGCTCCAGTCCGGCCGCACGCAGCAGCCCTTCGGTCTGGGCACTCAGGCCGGCCGCCGCGGCACCACCGTCGCTCATCGGGTCTCCTCCCACCGCATGGTCAACTGGTTCTCCGTACCGATCGCGCCGACCAGGTGGCCGTGCCACCGTCCGTCCGCCTCCGGGTGGTCCTCCCGCCAGTGGCAGCCCCGGGTCTCCTGCCGGGCGTAGGCAGCGGCGACCAGGGCGCTCGCCACCGTGAGCAGGTTGGTCGCCTCCCAGTCGGCGGTCCGGGGGGTACCCCGACCGGCGCTCAGCTCGACCAGTTCGGCGGCGGTGGTGGCCAGGGTCGCCGACGAGCGGAGCACTCCCGCCCCCCGGGTCATCGCCCGTTGCAGGACGGGTGTGGTGGCGGCCGGCACCACCCAGCCCGCACCCCCACGCCAGGCCCCGGTGTCCGCCGGGCGGGCCTGCTCGGGCAGACCGGCGGCGATGTGGTCGGCGATCCGTCGGGAGAAGACCAACCCCTCCAACAGGGAGTTGCTGGCCAGCCGGTTGGCGCCGTGCACGCCGGTGCAGGCGACCTCGCCGCAGGCGTACAGGCCGGGGATGGAGGTACGGCCGTGCAGATCGGTGCGGACCCCGCCGGAGGCGTAGTGGGCGGCCGGCGCCACCGGGATCAGGTCCTCGGCCGGGTCCACCCCGATGGCCCGGCAGGAGGCGACGATGGTGGGGAACCGGCGGGCCAGGAACTCGCCGCCGAGGTGGCGGGCGTCCAGGTAGACGTGGTCGTCACCGGTGGCCAGCAACACCCGGTGGATGCCCTTGGCCACCACGTCCCGAGGGGCCAGCTCCGCCAGTTCGTGCTGGCCGAGCATGAACCGCTTGCCGTCGGCGTCCACCAGATGCGCGCCCTCGCCGCGCAGCGCCTCGGAGACCAGTGGCTGCTGGGCGTGACCGGCGTCGGGGGTACGGGCCTGCTCCGGAACGATCAGCGCGGTCGGGTGGAACTGCACGAACTCCACATCGGTCACGGCCGCACCGGCCCGCATGGCCAGGGCCACCCCGTCGCCGGTGGAGACCGGGGGGTTGGTGGTCGCCGCGAACACCTGCCCCAGACCGCCGGTGGCCAGCACCACGGCCCGACTCAGGATGGCACCCACACCGTCCTCACTGCCCTCACCGAGCACGTGCAGGGTGATGCCGCACGCCCTGCCCAGCCCGTCCGGGCCGTCACCGGGGGCCCGGAGCAGATCCAGCACCAGGGCGTGCTCGACCAGGCGGATCCACGGGTCGCGGCGGACCGCCTCGTGCAGGGCCCGCTGGACCTCGGCGCCGGTCGCGTCGCCACCGGCGTGCACGATCCGGTCGGCCCGGTGCCCGCCCTCCCGCGTCAGCGCCAACGAACCGTCCAGGTTGCGGTCGAAGGCGGCCCCGATCCGCATGAGTTCCCGCAGCCGGGTCGGCCCCTCCTCCACCAGCACCCGCACCGCCGCCGGATCACACAGACCCACCCCGGCGATCTCGGTGTCGGAGGCGTGCATCGCCGGGGTGTCCGCCGGGTCGAGGACGGCCGCGATGCCCCCCTGGGCCCAGCGGGTCGAACCCTCGTCGATGTTGACCTTGGTGACCACGGTGACGTGCAGGCCGGCCTCCCGCAGGTGCAGGGCGGCGGTCAGCCCAGCCACCCCGGAGCCGACCACGATCACGTCGGTGGTCTCCACCCAACCCGGCGCCGGAGCGGACAGCAGGCGGGGCAGCGCCGGCAAGCCGACGGTCGGTAGCTGCATCCCCCCAGTCAACCCGAAGGTCACTCGGCTCGGGCGGCGGGGGCGGGACGAGTGGTTCCCGCTACTTCGTCCGAACCGGGAGTCCGGCCGGGCCGGCCCCCTTGAGTGAACCGGTCACCTTCCGGTCACCGAGCCAGAGGTAGCAACGCACTCCCCGGTCACCCACCTGCCACCGACCGGCGCTGGGCGGACGGACCACCAGGTCACTGCGGTAGATCAGGTCGCCGTCGTCCGGTACCCCGGCGTAGCGGGCGAGCACCGTGCGGCACCCGGCGTAGAAGGGGGCCCACTGTGCGCTGTTCTCCGGGTACGGGCGGTCGGGTGCCTGCCACACTCCGGCGAACTCGGCGTCGTGCCGCTCGGCGCAGTCCACCGGCACCAGGGATCGCACCACCCTGGAACGGTCCGTGCGGGCCTGCTGGCACCCCAACCACAGCGGGGAGGGGGGCCGCAGCGCGTTGCGCAGGGAGCCGCTGCGGGACACCACCTTGGCGCCCGCCTCGGCCGTGGTCACCTCCATCAGGTCGCAGCGGTACCACCGCGACCCGGCGGCCCAGCCCGGTCCGGAGGGGACCGCCACCGCCAGCCGCAGTCGACCGGCCCGCCAGTCGTCCCCCACGTAACCGTTGGCCCGTTTGTCGCAGTCCGCGAAGGCGGTACGCAGTTCGGGTGAGGCGACCGGGGGTGGTTCCTTGCGCTCGGCGGGGAAGGTCCCGACGTGCACGGTCTCCACCCGGTGCGGGGTGGCACAGTCCACCGGGGCGTACGCCGCCAACGGCACCGCGTCGGCGAAGTCCGCCTCGTGACAGACCTCGGCGGCCGGGGTGAAGGCGCCGGGCGCGACCAGGGCCGCCCAGTCGTCGGTCAGGTCCCCGTCCAGCCCGTGCGGCGCACCGCAGCCCACCAGCAGCACCGCGACGGCCAGAGCCGCGGTGAGGGTTCTCGTCGCACGCTGCATGACGCCGCCTCCCCCAGCCAGCGGCCGTCTCCTGACGGCGGTCACAGCGTAACCAGAAATGACCTTCCGGTGACAGAGCGGATTCCGGGGCGCAGGGTGGGGCAGGCGACCCTTCCAGGCGTCAAGAGGGGCCCTTCCTCACACCGAGAGGGGGTTGGGGATGGGGGTGCCGGCGGTGCCCGGGGCGGCCGTCGAGGGGTCGGCGCCCAGGTCCACGATCTTGTTGTCGGCGTCGACATGCACCACCCGAGGGCGGTAGGTGCGGGCCTCCGTGTCGTCCATCTGACCGTACGAGATCAGGATGACCAGGTCCCCCGGGTGCACCAGGTGGGCCGCGGCGCCGTTGATGCCGATCACCCCACTGCCCCGCCGCCCCGGAATCACGTAGGTCTCCAGCCGGGCACCGTTGGTGATGTCCACGATCGCCATCTGTTCCCCGGGGAGCAGGTCGGCGGCGTCGAGCAGATCCTCGTCGACGGTCACCGACCCGACGTAGTGCAGATCCGCCTGGGTCACCGTGGCCCGGTGGATCTTGGACTTGAGCATGGTGCGGTACATCGGGACGCCTCTCGCGCAGGTCTGGTCAGGACACCGGGTGCAGCAGGACGGGCGCGTTGTCGATCAGCCGGGTTCGGCCCACCCAGGCGGCGACGAGCAGCCGAGCCGGCCCCTGGACCGGCCCCGGCTCCAGCTCGGGGTCGGTGAGGACCAGGTAGTCGAGTCGGGCCCCGGGGTCCCCGGCACCGAAGGCGGCGTGCGCGGCCGTCAGCACCGCCCCGGCGTCGCGGCCCGCCTCGGCGGCCTCGGCCCCGGCCCGCAGGGCCCGGGACAGACTGAGCGCCACCTGCCGCTCGGGGTCGGAGAGGTAGCGGTTGCGGCTGGACAACGCCAACCCGTCGGACTCCCGGACGGTGGGTACGCCGACCACCTCGACCGGCACCTCAAGGTCCCGACACATCCGCCGGACCAGGGTCAACTGCTGGTAGTCCTTCTCGCCGAAGAAGGTCAGGTCGGGCCGGGTGAGTTGGAGCAGCTTCAACACCACGGTGAGCACCCCGTGGAAGAAGCCGGGCCGGCTCAGCCCCTCCAGGTCCTCGCCCAGGGGGCCCGGGTCGAGCCGTACCTGCGGTGCCCCCTCGGGATACATGTCCGACACCGCCGGGGCGAAGACCAGGTCGGCACCGGCCCGCCGGCACACCTCAAGATCAGCGTCCAGGGTCCGGGGGTAGCGGTCGAAGTCCTCGTTCGGGCCGAACTGGAGGGGGTTCACGAAGACCGTGACGATCACGTGATCGGCCCGTTCCCGGGCGGCCCGCAGCAGGGCCTCGTGGCCCTCGTGCAGGGCACCCATGGTCATCACCACCCCCACCCTTCCGGTGAGGGCGGACCGGGCCTCGGCCAACTCGGCACGGGTGTGCACGAGCCTCGTCACGCGATCCATGTCGTTCACCAATCCGCTCACGCCGCCACCCGGCTCTGCTCCCGGTCGAGCACCCCGAGCAGCGGCTCCGCCTCCGCCGGCCGCAGTCGGCCGGCGGACACCGCCCGGTCGGCGGTACGCCGGGCCAACGCCAGGTAGGCCTCCACCGACTCGGGTGCGATGGTCGCCAACTGCGTCAGGTGCCGGGCCACCGTACCGGCGTCACCCCGGGCCACCGGCCCGGTCAAGGCGTCGTCACCCAGCCGCAGGGCGTTCTCCAGGGCGGCCCGCAGCAGCGGGGCCAGCACCTTCTCCGGCTGGGTCACCCCGGCGTCACGCAGCCGGTCGGCCGCCTCGTTGACCAGGGTCACCAGGTGGTTGGCGCCGTGCGCCAACGCCGCGTGGTAGAGCGGTCGGTCGGACTCCCCGATCCACTCCGGTACCCCGCCGAGATCGGCCACCAGCCGAGCGGCCAACGGGCGCAGGTCGGTCGGCGCGGTCACCCCGTACGAGATGCCGGGCAACCGGCTGAGGTCGTCGGGCGAACCCGTGAAGGTCATCGCCGGGTGCAGGGCCAGCGGACGGGCGCCCGCCGCGGCGGCCGGGGCCAGCACCCCCAGACCGTGGGCCCCCGAGGTGTGCGCGACCACCTGGCCGGGTCGCAGCGCGCCCTCGGCGGCCAGGTCGGCCACCACCCCGGCCAGGGCGTCATCCGGTACGGCGATCAACAGCAGGTCAGTGGCCGCCCGGGCGACCTCGACGGCCCGGCGGCGGGAGACGGTGGGCAGCAGCAGCGCCACCCGGGCCCGGGAGGCCCCGGAGCTGCCGGTCGTGGCGACCACCTGGTGGCCTGCGGCGGCGAGCGCGGCACCCAGGGTGGCTCCGACCCGTCCGGCGCCGATCACGCCGACGGTGAGGGCGGCATGATTGGCGATCGGCACGGTCGCGGACCGCCGACGGGCGGGCGAATACGTGCGCAGCGGTGCGCTCATGTCACGATCCAGTCCTCGAGATGGGTACCGGTCGAGGCAAGTATGCGTCGCTGACACGGATCCGAAACAAGGATGTGTGAAATCGTTCACCGCCGTTGGATCGGTGCGTGGAAGCGCCGAAAGCGAGGACCGAATGGCAATGCGTTGGCATCAGGCGATGCAGCGGGCGCTCTACGGGCCGGACGGCTTCTTCGTCTCCGGCGCGGGGCCTGCGGCGCACTTCCGTACCAGCGTGCACGCCTCCCCGGTCTTCGCTGGTGCGCTGCTCCGGTTGATCCATCATCTCGACGGGGTTCTCGGTCATCCTGCCGTCTTCGATGTGGTCGACGTGGGGGCGGGGCGGGGGGAGTTGGTTCGCTCTCTGTTCGTGGGGGTTTCCGGGGAGCCCACCCGCTCCGGGCGGTCAGGCTTGATCCCTGCGCGGGTGGGCTCCCCGGAAACCCTGACCACCACGGCCGACGTCCGGCCCTCACTCGTCAACCCGCTGAAGATCACGAGGGGGTACGGCGCCAGCTTCGCGTCGGAGCTCAGCGAGGGTGCGTCGGAGCTCATCGGGGGCGGGTCGGTGCCGTTGGTTGAGCGGGTGCGGTTCACTGCTGTCGAGCTGGCTCCGCGCCCCGACGACCTGCCCGAACAGATCGCCTGGACCGATCGGATTCCCGCTGGCATCACGGGTCTGCTCCTGGCCACCGAGTGGCTCGACAACGTCCCGCTGGACCTCGCCGTGCACACCGAAACCGGCTGGCACTACCTCCTGGTCGACCCCACCTCCGGCGAGGAGACGATCGGCGCTCCGGTCAGCCGAGCGGACCTCGACTGGCTGTCCACCTGGTGGCCCAGCCCTCTCGCCACGACCACCCAACGCTCTCTAGCGGCGACCACCCAGCTTGCGGCGACCACCCAGTCAGCCCTCACCACCCCGCCAGCCCCGACCGCTCCGGAGTCGGCGAACCCTGCGACGGACCCCTCCTCCCCACCCGCGACCGCACCAGACACTGACAGCTCGACCGGGTCGGGTTTCCGGGCAGCCCGACCGGCGCAGGGATCAAGCCTGACCGCCCGGAGCCGGTCGGGCTGCCCGGAAACCCCCACGGACCGCACCCCCACGGACCGCACCCCCACAGCCAGCGCACGAGCGGAGATAGGCAGGACCAGGGACGAAGCCTGGGCGCAAGCGGTAGGCAGCCTCGAACGAGGGCTGGCGTTGGCGGTGGACTACGGCCATCTGCGGGCGACCAGACCGGTGGACGGGACCTTGACCGGGTACCGGGCTGGGCGACAGGTGCCGCCGGTGCCGGACGGGTCGTGTGACATCACCGCCCACGTGGCCATGGACTCGGTCGCCTCCGCCGGTGGGGAGGTCGCTCGGTGTGCGTACGCCCTGGGGTCGCAGCGGGACGGGCTGCGGGCGCTGGGGGCCGACGGGGGGCGACCGCCGCTCAGCCTGGCCGGCAGTGACCCGGTCGGGTACGTGCGGGCGTTGGCGGCGGCCTCGGCGGCGGCCGAGTTGACCGACCCGGCCGGGCTCGGCGGGCACTGGTGGCTGTGGCAACCCGTCGGCCTGTCCACCGACCGGCTGCCGCCTGGGGTGTTCGGGCCGATCGACACCGCTGCGCCGTCCTGACCGGCCGGTCATGGCACGATGGCGGGCATGACCACGGGCGACCTGCGTGAGCTGACCGTCGGCACCGGCGCTGGGCTGGTGGCGGGCACCGGCGGGGAGCAACTCGGCACGGACATGGTGCTCAACATCGGACCCCAGCACCCCTCCACCCACGGGGTGCTGCGGCTGAAGCTGGTCCTGGACGGCGAACGGGTGATCTCCGCCGAGCCGATCGTCGGGTACATGCACCGGGGCGCGGAGAAGCTGTTCGAGGTACGCGACTACCGGCAGATCATCGTGCTGGCCAACCGGCACGACTGGCTCTCGGCGTTCGCCAACGAGCTGGGTGTGGTGCTGGCCGTGGAACGGCTGATGGGCATGGAGGTGCCGGAGCGGGCGACCTGGCTGCGGATGGCCCTGGCCGAGTTGAACCGGGTGCTCAACCACCTGATGTTCCTCGGCTCGTACCCCCTGGAGATCGGCGCGATCACGCCGATGTTCTACGCCTTCCGGGAGCGGGAGACGCTTCAGGCGGTGATGGAGGAGGTCTCCGGCGGGCGGATCCACTACATGTTCAACCGCGTCGGTGGGCTGAAGGAGGAGGTGCCCTCCGGGTGGACTGGCCGGGCCCGGGCCGCCATCGGTGAGGTACGCCGCCGGATGCCCGATCTGGACAATCTGATCCGGCGCAACGAGATCTTCCTGGCCCGTACGGTCGGCGTCGGGGTGCTCTCCGCGGCCGAGGCCGCCGCCTTCGGTGCCTCCGGCCCGGTCGCCCGCGCCTCCGGGCTGGACCTGGACCTGCGCCGCGACGAGCCGTACCTGGCCTACGACCAGCTGGAGGTGCCGGTGGTCACCCGCACCACCGGTGACTGCCACGCCCGGTTCGAGGTGCTGCTGGACCAGGTGTACGCCTCACTGGACCTGGCCGAACAGTGCCTGGATCGGGTCGACCGGCTGACCGGGCCGATCAACACCCGGTTGCCGAAGGTGCTGAAGGCCCCCGAGGGGCACACCTACGCCTGGACGGAGAATCCGCTCGGCATCAACGGCTACTACCTGGTGTCCCGGGGGGAGAAGACCCCCTGGCGGTTGAAGCTGCGCACCGCCTCGTACGCCAATGTGCAGGCCCTGGCCACCCTGCTGCCCGGCTGTCTGGTGCCGGATCTGATCGCCATCCTCGGCTCGATGTTCTTCGTGGTCGGCGACATCGACAAGTGATCCGGCTGACCCGACAGCGATCCTTCCGGACGGCTCGCCGGGCCTGGTCAGTGCCAGCGGTTGCCCGGATCCTGGACCGGCGGACCGTACCCGGTGTCCTCGGCCCGGTGCCGCCGGCCGTACGGCTCCGGCTGATGTCCCCGAGGCGGCTCGGCCTGGTGTCCCCGCACCGGCTCGGGCTGGTATCCCCGAACCGGTTCGGCATGTTGCCCCCGACCAGCCTCGGGGTGGTGTCCGCGCTGTCGCGGTGCACGCCACTCCTCCGGGACCGGCACCCCGCCGGGCGGCAGAGCCGGACGCCGCTCCTCGGCCGGGCCGTCCCGCCATCCCTCGTCGCCGTCGGCCGCCCGACGCGGCTCGCCGTGACGGACGCTGGCCCAGCGGTCCGCCATCCGGTACTCCGTGCCGGCGTGGTCGGCGTGCATCTCGGCGCGACGTTCACCAGCCCGGAACTCACGTCCCCGCTCGTCGTCGCGGACGGCCGCCCAACGGTCCCCGGCCCGCAACTCGGCCCAGTACTCGCCGGTGTCGTCCGCACGGGGTGACCGGTCCGGTGCCGCCTCGGCGGCGGACCCCCACTGCTGTCCGCTCTCGCCCCAGTTGCGCTCGTCGCGGGGCACCGCCCAGTCGCCTTCGTCCCGGTAGCCGTGGCGCTCCTCGCGGAACCCCGGACCACCGTCGCGGTACACCGGGCGGTCCTCGCCGTACCCGGGACGCTCCTCGCGGAACCCGGGACCACCGTCGCGGTATGCCGGACGGTCCTCGCGGTATCCGGGGCGGTCCTCGCGGTGGGCGACCGGATCGACCGGTGCTGACCGGTCGTCGCCCGGGCCGGGCCAAGGCCGTCCGTCCCGTCCGTCCGACCAGACGCCCTGTTCCTCGCGGCCCGGCCCGGACCAGGCCCGGTCGTCGTCGTGGCGGGGGCGTTCGTCGCCCTCGGACCAGGGTCGGTCGTCACGATCCGCCCCGGGGCCACCCCGCTCCCCCTGCGGCGCCGACCACGACGGGGCGTAGCCGCCGAAGCGGGATGCCGGCTCACCCAGCACCCCACCATCCACGATGGTGTGTCGAGTGGTGACGTGCACGGTCTCGGTGTGCCGGACCACGCCCTGGCCTGCCGGCTGGGTCGAGCCGTACACCCCGCCGGGGCTGCCCGGCCGCTTCCCGGGAGCGCCGGGCGCGGCCCGTTCCCCGAAGGACACGGACGCGGCCCGGTCGGCGTAGGGAGCCGGCGCCGGCCGGTCGGCGTAGGGAGCCGACGCCGGCCGGTCGGCGTGGGGAGTCGGTGCCGGCCGGTCCTCTGGAGAGGGCGGGGCGGGGTGTTCCCCGGCCGGGGGTGGTGCCTCGGGTTCCATCGCCACCCGGGCCCGGCCTGCGCCGACCGGTTCTCCGCTGACGGGTGGGGCGCTCCCGGTCGATGAAGCCGGGACGGCCGTCGCATGGCGCAGCCCGGCCAGCGCCTGCTGGACCCGCTCGACCTCGTTCAACGCCTGGTTGCTCCGCTGGGCGGCGGCGACGATCTCGCTACGCAGTTCCCGCTGCAGCTGCTCGATCTCCGCGCGCAGTTCCTCGGTGTGCTGTTGGCCCCCGTTGTCGGCGCGCAGGGTGATGGACAGCCCGATCAACACCACGGCCATGATGGCCAGCAGCGCGGCGAACCGCAGTGGACCGTTGCCGTCGGCAACCAGCAGGATCAGCGCCGCTACCGGGGCCAGCGCCACCCCACCCCAGAAGAGGGCGGTCAACAGTTGCTTGCTGCGCGGATCGGTGGGCACCGTTGCGGGCATGGGTCCGCAGCCTACCGAGAGTTGGATTACCAGGGAACCGGGGGCAACGGCGACAGTTGATGCCGAAGTTCGACCGTAACCGCTGACCAGCCCGGAGCGGCGAAGCCGCTGCCCCGGCCGGGGCAGCCGGGGCGGCCGCTGCCCGGCGAGGATCTGGCCGCACTGCCGACGGTGGCCCTCGGCGGCTCGGCGTACGACGCCCTGGCCGCGTTGCTCACCTCGACCGGTGCGCCCGCCGTGGTGGTCACCGAACAGGGTCGGCCGGTCGGACTCCTCCGCCGGGAACAGGTCCTGGCACTGTCGGATCCGACCGGCTGACTTGCCGGCTGGCGCCGCGCCGGCCACGGAAGACGGCTCACCGGGCCGGCCACGGCGTCAACGACGTCCCCGCCAGCCACCAAGGGTGGCGATGCCGATGATCCAGCCGGTGAACAGCCCGTACTCCGCCCCGTCGCCGGCGGCCTGCAACGCACCGAGCAGCGAGGGGTTGGTCCGGATCAACGTGGTGAGCAGGGCCGCCAGGGCGGCTGCGAAGATGTACGCCGCCCAGCCGGCGAAGAACTGACTGAGGGTGCCCCGGGCGCGGGCCAACTGGGAGCCCGGCAGCAGGTAGAGGAAGACGAAGGTCAGGACGACCAGGAGGATCGCCTTTAGGTCCGCCGCGATGATCTCCTGAATGGAGTCGGACGAGTCGAACCGCCAGGCGGGCCAGGCGAGCAGTCTGAGGAACCACCCGCCGGCGCTGTCGGGATCGGTGTTGTCTGCGGCCCAGTCGGCGTACCAGGGGCTGCCGAAGACCAGGACGAGCAGGAGGGCGGCGAGAGTGCCGGCCCCGGGTGCGGACTTGTATCGATTGGTGAGAGCCATGGCCCGCTAGTTCCCAGCGCATCGACGGCAGCAAACGCCGGGGCGCGGTTTATGGCGGTATGCCGAGACCGGCCGACGGCCCCTTGTCGCCGCAGACCGAGAGGTCCGGCAGGTCAGTGCTTCATCAGGTAGTCGATGAAGGCGGCACGCAGCAGCGGAGCGGACTCCTCGTAGCCGTGGCCGGTCATCTCCCGCCACAGGGCCACCGCCTCGTCGACCGTCGGCCCCACGGAGTTGGGAGCCCCGTCGAGGGCGGCGGCCTCGTCGGCGTTCGGCAGGTGCCGCAGCACCGACCAGAAGAACTTCACGTCCCGGCGTTCCCGAGCCACCGCGAACGCCTGTTCGCGCAGCTCCTCCGTGCTGAGGACGTCCAACTCTTCGAACGACCGGCCGCCGGACCTCGATGATGTGTCGGTCATGGGCCGAGCCTAACCGCCGAGATCACATTCGGCGCGCCGACGACACCCTTGAACCGCCCCCTACCGGTCGTCGGCCTGCCAGATCGGCGAGTTGGTCTCCCACCGGCGCGGCCCCCACGGGTCGGTGGGGTTGTCGGCCGACTGGGCGGGTAGGACGGGTGGCCAGTCGCCGACCGGCTCCGGTTGGGACATCGCCCAGCCGCCGGCGCCCCCGGTCGGTTCCCCGGCGGCCGGCGGCGACACCGGGCGGGCCGGTTCCGAGGCGGGCCGCCCGTGCCTCTCGACCAGCCGGGTGACCCCCAGCCCGACCGCCAGCACGGCCCCCCCGATCAGCCACCGGCTGACCGTCCAGCCCCGTGCCTGCGCGTACGCGAGGAACAGGCCGACCGCGCCGACCGTCAGCAGGGTGCCGAACACCCCGCCGCGCAGACCGAAGGCGCTGGTGCCAGCCAGCAGCACCGCGCCGACGGCCAGCACGGTCCAGTCCAGCCCGTCCGCCGGGGTGACCGCCCCGTCGACCGACGCCAGGAGGGCGCCCGCGAGCATCGCCAGCACGGTGGAGCAGACGTACCCCCCGGCGGTGACGACTGCGGCGGCCACCCCACGCCGACGCGCCGGGTCGGCGACCGGACGGAACCGGCCGACCAGCCGGCGGACCGGTCCGATCGCGCCGAACAGCCCTCCGATCACGGTGACCGCGGCGAAGCCCACGAAGAGTTGCCCGGCGATGCCGCGCGGGTCGTAGTCACCCTGCACCAGCACCGGCGCGGCACGCTGCTCGATGTAGACGACGACCCCGGCCGCCGCGCCCAGGCTGGTGGCCCACCCGGGAACGTGCAGCACCACGACCGTCAGCCCCAGCAGCAGGCCACCGACCGCGGCCACCGCGGCGGGGGTGCCCACGGCGACGAGCAGGCCCCGGTCGCTCTGCTCGGCGAAGTGCAACCCGGCGGCGACCGCCACCGGGCCGATGGCAAGGTTCACCGCAGCGGTACGCAGGCTCAGCCCGGCCGCCAACGCCAGCAGGCCCAGGGCGACCACATCGACGATGAGGGCACGCAACCCGTTACCGCGCAGCGCGGCCGGGTTCTCCTGCCAGAGCAGATAGACCAGGGCACTGAAACCGAGCAGCAGGAGGGTCTCCCAGAACACGTAGACCCCGAACCGGTCACGGCCCGGCTCACCGTTCTGGAGGTCGTCGGCGACGGCTTCCGCGCCGGGGTTGGGCCCGACCAGGGTCGACTCCGACTGCCCACTGCGGCCTGGTTCGTCGTACGCCATCATGCCTGCCTTCCAGCGGCCGCCCGGACTGCTTCGACGAGAGGGCATATAGGTGGTGACCGCTTGCCCTGCGGTCGCTGGCACCGTACCCGCGCCCGCAGCCGGACGTAACCCCCGTGCGGCGGCCGGCTTCAGCGTCGACCCGGGTGCGGCTCCCAGTCGTCGGGCTCACGCTCGTCGTCCGGCCGGTCCGGCACCCGGCAGGACCGCTCCAGCCAGAGCGCCGCCGCCACCAGGGCGACCGAGGCCAGCAGCCCGGCGATGCCCGCCGGCCGGTCGTCAGCAGCGGCCCGGGTCGGCTGCACCAGCAACCAGCCGGTCAGTCCCGCGTAGAAACCGGCGAAGATCGCACCCACCAGGGCGGAGGCCTTGGCCAGTACGACGAACCGGGCGACCATCAGCGGGTTGACCGGGTCGCGGCCCGGTCGGCGTTCGATCCGACCCCGGGTGTTGATCGCGGCGTACGCCTCCAGGACGGCGAGCCCGGCCAGGGTGACCACCGGCAACCACGGCAGCGGCGGCAGCCGGTCGTAGTAGATGCTGCTGATCAGCAGCCAGGCGACCGCCGCGGCGACCAGGGCGCTCACCACCAGGGTGGACAGGCGGGTGGGTCGCATCCGCGACCCGTCGGGCGGTGGGGTCTGCGTCATGTCGGCCGCCTGCGGGCAGTGCCGAAAGGCGCCACGGCACCGCGTTGATCATTCGCTCGCTGCCGCTGGCTCATGTCCCCGACTCTAACGCCAGATCCGGTCGGGGACGCAGTTCCGCGACCTCGGCCGCCGCCGGCCCGCTGGTCAGCAGATCGGTCAACCAGCCGTGTCCGGGCAGCTCGCCGTAGGGCTGGATGTCGATCCACGGCCGCAGCACGAAGGCGCGCAGGTGAGCCCGGGGATGCGGCAGGGTCAGCTCCGGATCGTCGCTGATCACCGGCTGGCCCTCGGGGGTCCAGACCGCGATCACGTCGACATCGAGGGTGCGGGGGCCGAACCGCCGTCGCGGGTCGCGGACCCGGTCGGCCGCCCGTTCCGCGGCCTGCGCCCGGGTCAACCAGTCGTGCGGGTCGGCGTCCGGATCCGCCACCAGCAGGACCGCGTTCAGGTACGCCGGTTGGTCGGTGTCTCCCCAGGGTGGGGTCTCGTACACCCCGGAGGCCATCAGCAGGTGGTCGCCGAGCACCCGAACGGCGGTACGCAGGTTGGCGATCCGGTCTCCCAGGTTGCTCCCGAGGGAGAGCACGGCGCGGCTCATCGGGCCCGACGCATCGTGACGGCCACGTCGGCGAAGGTGTGCGGGATCGGCGCCTCAGGTTTGTGCACGGTGATCGTCACGGCGCTCACCCGCAGGTCGGCCAGACACACCGTGATCAGCCGGTCGGCCAGGGTCTCGATCAGGTTGACCGGCTCCCCGGTGATCACCTCGACCAGCCGCTCGGCCAGTTCGCCGTAGTGCACGGTGTCGCTCACCTCGTCGGAGCGGGCCGCCGCCGAGAGATCCAGTTCCAGGATCGCGTCGACGACGAACTCCTGCCCGGCCACGCGTTCGAAGTCGTACACCCCGTGCCGCCCGTGCGCGCGCAGCCCGGTCAATTCGATCCGGTCGGTCACGACCGCACCCCCTGCGGCTCGCCGACGGCGGCCAGGTCCGCTGCGGCGGCGTCGGACCGCGGGCCGCCGGAGGCCAGTCGAGGGCTACCGCTGGCCCGCCAGACGGCCAGGGCATCCACAGTGGCGCGGACGTCGTGCACCCGTACGCCCCAGGCGCCGGCGGCGACCGCCAGCAGGCTGGTGGCGACCGTGGCCGCCTCCCGGCCACCGATGGGTCGTGGCTCGCCGTCCGGTCCGGCCAGCAGCAGACCGAGATACGACTTGCGGCTGGCGCCGAACAGCAGGGGATAACCGAGGTCCAGCAACTCCGACAGCCGGGCGCTGAGCTGCCAGTTGTGGGCGGCCGTCTTGGCGAACCCGAGCCCCGGATCGATCACGATGCGATCGGCGGCCACCCCGGCGGCGAGGGCCGCCTCCACCCGCTGGCCGAGTTCGGCGCGTACCTCGGCGACCACGTCGTCGTACCGGGCCAGTTCGGTCATCCGCTGCGAGTGGCCCCGCCAGTGCATCAGTACCCAGGGGCAGCCGGCGTCGGCGACCACCCGGGCCATGTCCGGGTCGGCGAGCCCACCGGAGACGTCGTTGACCACCACCGCACCGGCCGCGAGGGCGGCTTCGGCCACCCGGGCCCGGGTGGTGTCGATGCTCACCGGTACGCCGACCTCGGCCAACTCCCGGATCACCGGCACCACACGGGCCGCCTCGGTCTCGGCGTCGACTCGTTCCGCACCCGGCCGGGTCGACTCTCCACCGACATCAACCAACCCGGCGCCCTCGTCGCGCAGCCGGACGCCGTGTGCGACAGCGGCTCCGACGTCGGCGTAGCGTCCGCCGTCGGAGAACGAATCGGGCGTGACGTTCAGGACGCCCATCACCACCGGGGCCGGGGCCCGTACCAGATCGGTCACGACTAGACGGTACCGGTCGCCGGGACCGCCGCGATCAGCCCGGGGCCAGGGCACTGACAAGGCAATTGAAACATGTGTACGATCGGTCGTCTGGGCGGTATCGGGCAGACTCTTCGCGGGTTGTCGCAAAGGGGGGCGGCCCGTACGCTGTGGAATTGCCCAGCATCGAGATGGCGACGCTTGGAGGGAGGGCCAAAGCGGGGTTAATCCGCCCAAAAATCGCCACCTACCGTGGCGAGCTATGCACGCAGGGTCTCGGGCGCTGCGCAGCGTAAGCACCCATCCCGCAAGGCTTGCCTACTGCACCACCGCGGCGCCGCCGGCCGCGACTTGGGGAGGTTCCAGTGATCGCCATCGAGCTGATGGAATCGGCGTCCAGCAACGCCGCCCACCTGCTCTCCGCCCTGGCATCGTCGATTCCACTCGCGGCCGAGGAGCCGAAGGGGATCAACACCGAGGGCGTAGTCACCTTCTTCGCCAGCAAGATCGCTCCGATCCTGCTGGCCGTGCTGGGGGTCATCTTCATCGGCCGCGCCAGCCGGGGCGAGATCTCGAAGGTGCTGACCAGCTCCGCCATCGCGATCGTCGGACTGGCCTTCATCGCCGGAGCCGCCACCCTCTTCTTCATCGGCGACTTCCTGATCAACCTGATCTTCGAATAGGCGCGGGCACGAGATGCGGCTGCGCACCGACGACGACATCTACCGGGCCCGCCTGGTCTATCTCGGGCCACCCGGCTACACCCTTCCGGTCCACCTGCCGTACGCCCAGTACGGACTGTTCCTGCTGCTCGTTCCCCTCTACATGTTCATCCACTGGCTGTTCACGTTGCAGGTCGAACTCTTCCCCGCGTGGGAGATCGCCCTCGCCATCGTGACCACCTCGTTCGTCTTCCGGTACGTCGATCCGGACCGACCGGCGCGCATGGTGATCCGCACCGCGCTGACCGACTGGCGACGCACCCGGGAGCCGGCCGCCGAGCAGCGCGATCCGCGCCTGGTCGGCAGCGGGATCAGGATCCGGGAGGAACTGGCATGACCGGCTGCACGCCGTACCGGCCTTCGGAAGGGTTGCCGGTGACCCCGGCGGTAAGCGAGGCGGAGCCGCAGCCGCCCCGTGGCCATCGGGCGAGGGCTGCGGACACGGGTCGGGCGATCGCATGAGCCGCTCCTCCACGCCGGGATCCCCGGCCGGGCGTTCGACCGCGCCGCACGGTAACCGTGCGCGATCATTCGACTACCCTCAATCCGAGGATCCCGAGGACGCCTCGCTGGATCCGGCCCTGGTCACCGCGCCGGGACACGGCGGCGTCGGGGTCTTCCAGGCCCCACGCCCGCCGCAGCGCCTGGCGGTACCGGGCGAGCCTGCCTCGGCTGTACCGGCCACCCGGGACGGGGCCGACATCGACTCGCCCTTCCTGGACCTGTTCGGTGGCGCCTACCCCCGGCCGGGTTCCGCCTCCCGGGGCAACGGTCAGCCGACCCGGGCCCTGCCGCAGCAGGCGACCCCTGTGGCCCCGGCACCGGCGCCGGTCGCCCGGCGCTCGGCACCGTCCGCGCTACCCATCGCACCGGAGCGCCCCCTGGAAGGTGCCCACCTTCCGGTGGAACCTGCGGCCGCACCCCCCATACCGCCGCCCCCGCCCGTGCCGGTCCTCCCGCCCACGAGCGACAGGTTGCCGAACGCCCGGCCCCCGGCCGACGACCAGCCGCGCCCCGCGGAGGGCCCTGCGGTCGAGGCCACCCCGGACCGTCGTGCCTCCGCGCCGGCCACCCGCACCGCCACCCCGCCCCGACAGCGCTCGGGTGGCCGCCGGGACCGACCGATCAAGCCGGCCCGGGTCCGCGCACCCAAAATCAAGTTCGGCGACCGTGATCCGGCCGTGGAGCTGGCGATCACCGAGATCGCCGGTCACCTGACCTTCACCCCGAACACCGTCACCGCCTGGTACTGGCTCCCCGAGGTGCGCTGGGCCTTCCGCCCGGACGCGGAACGCGAGGCCCTGCTCTCGGCGATCTCCGAGCAGTACGCCGGCCTGGCCGGGTTCCGGTTGCACCTGCGGCGCACCACCCGCCCCTTCCCGGCCGACGAGTGGGCCCGCACCATCGACGCCCACACCGCCTCCCCGCTGCCCGACGTGCCCGGCACGACCGGCTGGGCGGATCACCTGGTGGCGGCCCAACGGCACCTGCTGTCGGTCAACCACGCCGAGGGGCAGACCTACCTCGGGGTCACCTTCGCCCGCCGTTCCCTCGGCGACTCACTCACCGAGCGGGTGCTGCGCACCTTCGGGCGGGGAGTCGCCGAAGGCGAGCGCCGCAAGCTGGGCCGCACGGTCGAACAGTTCGACGAGGTGCTCGGCGCCTTCGGCATGCGTGGCCGGCGGGTCACCGCCCAGGAACTGGAATGGCTGCTCTACCGCTCGGTGGCGCTGTGCATGTCACCCCCAGGTGCCCTCTCGCCGATCACCGACGGGCGTTGGGAGCGGGGTGACCTGCTGGCCCTCACCGAGCAGGTGGAGCGCTACCGCACCCCGTACGGCTCGACGGTCAAGCTGGTCAACCGGATGACCGGCGAGGAACGGCATGTGGCCGTGCTCGCGGTGGGTCGGATGGAGCCCCTGGAGATTCCCGAGCGGCACGAACCCTGGCTGCACTTCCACGAGCGGCTGCCGTGGCCGATGGAGCTCTCCACCCGGGTCGACATCCTCGGCTCCGGGGACTCCTTCCGGAACCTGGAGCACCGGCTGCGGATGATCCGGTCCCAACAGCTCGACTACGCCGAGCACGGCATCGACGCCCCACCGGAGCTGGAACGGCTGGCCAAGCGGGCGCTGGTGATCGGTGACGAGATGACCACCGGCCTGCCGGTGGACTCCGCCCGGGCCCACGGCTGGCACCGGATCGCGGTGGGTGGGCGTACCCGGGAGGAATGCCTGGAGCGGGCTCGGCGCCTGATCCAGCTCTACTCGCGAGAACTGCGCATCTCGCTGCAACATCCGAAGAACCAGGACTGGCTGGCCCGGGAGTTCATCCCCGGCGAGCCGATCGCCAACACCGGCTATGTCCGACGGATGCCGGTGCCCCTGCTGGCGGCGGCGCTGCCGCAGGCCGCCTCGACCGTGGGTGACCGCCGCGGGGACCTGATCGGACGCACCGCCGGCACCTGTCGCCGGCCCGTCTTCCTCGACCTGCACTTCCCCATGGAGGTACGGGAACGCTCCGGTCTCGCGGTCTTCGTGGCCGAGCCGGGTGGTGGCAAGTCGACACTGCTCGGCGCGCTGGGCTACCTGGCGGCCCGGAGGGGTGTGCAGGTGACCCTGCTCGACCCGTCCGGCCCGCTGGCCCGCCTCTGCGCGATGCCGGAACTGCGCCCGTACTCCCGGGTGCTCAACCTGACCGGGTCCGAACACGGCACCCTGGCTCCGTACTCCCTGATTCCGACGCCGCTGCGCAGTGAGTTCAGCGCCGGGCCCGCCGGGGATCGGGAGTTCGAGATCGCCGTCTCCAACGCTCGGGCCGAACGCCGGATGTTGGTGCAGGACATCTGCATGATGCTGGTGCCGCCCCAGGTGGCCCGCGAGGCCTCCACCGCCACCCTGTTCCGGCACGCCGTCCGCCAGGTGCCGGCCGAGGAGACCTCCACCCTCGACGACGTGGTCACCTGCCTCGGTCGACTCGACGACGACACCGGCCGGGAACTGGCCAACCTGCTGCTGGACACCGCCGAGATGCCACTGGCCATGCTCTTCTTCGGCCGGCCACCGGAGGGACTGCTGGGCGCGGACGCGGCCCTCACCGTGATCACCATGGCCGGCCTGCGGCTGCCCGACCTCAAGATCGAGCGAGAGTACTGGTCGGCCGAGGAGGCGTTGGCCCTGCCGATGCTGCACACCGCGCACCGGTTGGCGGTACGCCGCTGCTACGGCGGCTCGATGTCGTCCCGGAAGCTTGTGGGCCTGGACGAGGCACACTTCATGGAAGGGTGGCGCTCCGGTCGCTCCTTCCTGGTACGGCTCGCCCGGGACTCGCGTAAGTGGAACCTCGCCGCTCTGGTCGCCTCGCAGAACCCCCGAGACATCCTCGGCCTCGACGTACAGAACCTGGTCTCCACCGTCTTCGTCGGCCGGATCGCCGAGGACGCCGAGATCGCCTCGGAGGCGCTGCGCCTGCTGCGGGTCCCGGTCGACGACGGGTACGAGGCGACCCTGGCCTCACTCTCCACCGCCGACGCGACCTCCTCCCATCGGCTCGGCTTCCGGGAATTCGTCATGCGCGACGTCGACGGCCGGGTGCAGAAGGTCCGAGTCGACGTGTCCTATGTGGATGGACTTTTGGCGCACCTCGACACCACCCCTGCCGCCATCGCTGCCGCCGCCGGGGTGCTGCCGACCGTGCTGCCCGACCTGGAGGCGTGACATGGCGAGGGCCCGGACTCGGATCGCGGCGCTCCTCCTGGCACTCGGCGTACTCGCCGTGGCCACGATCAGCTGGCCAGGGCTCACCGCCACACCCGCGTACGCCGCCCCGGTCGCGTACCAGGCCCCCACCGACCTCTGCACCACGGAGGAATGGCAGGCAGACTTCCGCGCCTGCGTCAGCAAGCTCCAGCAGGTCGCGGAGAGCGAGGCGACCTGCCTGAACCCCCCGACCCCGACTGCCCCGGACTCCGGCATCGCCGGCTGGTTCGCCGCCCGGCCCGAGGCGGCCAAGCTTCCCGGCCCCAAGGGCTACTACAGCGACTACGGCTACGCCGGGTACAGCTACACCACCTACAAGATCGATACCGGCTGCGCGACCACGCTGCTGCACCCGGACTACAAGTTCACCAACACCATCGCCAACGGGGAGTTCATGATCGCCACGGCGATCGTCGGCGCCTCGAACGCGTTGCGGGAGCGGGCCTGGGACCCCGGGACGATGTGGGGCTGGGCTGACCCGCTGGTGGACCAGGCCACCAAGGCGATCTACCAGAAGGTGTTCAGTGTCTTCGGCATAGTCACCCTCTGTGTGGTCGGCCTCTACCTGCTCTGGCGCTCACGTCAGTCGGACATGAGCAGCGCGATGACCACGGCGGGCTGGGCGTTGGTGGTGATGGTGGCGATCACCGCGTTGGCCGCCTGGCCGGTCAAATCCGCCAACCTGGCCGACGGTGCCCTCATCTCCACCCTCGGCGTCGTACACGACGCCGTCGGCCCGGCGAGCAAGGACGTGCCGCCCGACCGGTGTGCGATGCCCAACCCGGATGCCTGTACGGACAAACGCCCGCCGGCGGTACGGGCGAGCGACACCGCCACCGAGGGCATGCTCTACCGGAACTGGCTGCGGGGCGTGCTCGGCTCGGCCGACAGCGAGACCGCCCGCAAGTACGGCGCCGCACTCTACGACGCCAAGTCGCTGTCGTGGGGTGAGGCGCAAAGGATTCGCACTAATCCCGAGCTCCGCGAAGCCACGATCAACGCTAAGAAGCAGCAGTGGATGACGGTGGCCGCCCAGATCGAGCGGGAGGACCCGGAGGCCTACGAGTACCTGCAGGGTGTTCGGGACATGGACCGGGTGGGCGCGGGCTTCATCGCGGTGCTGGCCGCACTGCTGTTCGCGATGTTCGATCTGACCGCCTCCCTGCTCGTGCTGCTGGGCTTCCTGATCTTCCGGTGGGCGGTGATCGCCGCGCCGATCCTGGGCACGATCGGCCTGCTCCGACCGGCCAGTGCCGGCCTGCGGCGGCTGGGCAACGCGGTGGTGGCCGCTCTCTTCAACATCGCGATCTTCGGGACCGGTGCGGCGGTCTACCTCTTCGCGGTGGACCTCATCATGAGCACTCCCACCCTGCCCGGCTGGCTACAGGTGGTGCTGGTCTGGCTGTGCGGCGTGGTGGGCTGGTTGCTGCTGCGCCCGTACCGGCGCATCACCCAACTCGGCGGCAAGGACGGCAGCGAAGCGGTCAGCTCGGCCGGTTCCTGGCATCGGCGGTTCTTCCGAGACATGCGTACCGCGGCCCGGCTCGATGTCGCCGAGCCCGGCGGCACCGCCGAGCCCACGGTGGGGCGGCGTCGCACCCTCGGGGCGGAACCACCCAAGGTGCGGCCGGAGGCCCGCCCGGACCCGGTGCCGACCGGCGCACCCCCCACCCTGGAACGTCCGGAGAGCGGCAAGACCGACACCGGGCGGGCAAGGGCCGAGGAGGAGCAGCGGCCGGAGACCCGACCGGTCGCACCCCGGCCCCGGCGTCGGCAGCCGGCCTCCTGGACCGAGCCGGACGTACCCGAGGAGAACCCCTCCTTCGCCATCTACCGTCCGGGATCGTCCGAGAAGGCACCTGAGAAGACGGCGCCCCGGATCCGCTCCGAGGCCCGGTGACCGCAGTGCGGCGGGCCATCGAATTCCTGGCAACCCGGCTGCTGCGCTCCCGGCTCGGGGTCGCCGTGGGCATCGCCGTGCTGGTGCTCGGCGTAGTCGGGGCGGCCAGGCTGGTAGCCGGCCCGGGTGACCCGACCACAGGTTTGAGCAACCGTCCGGCCGAGCCGATCACCACGGTGCATCCGACCACGGGTGACGACGGTGCGATCTCGACCACCAGCACACCGACTCCGAAGACCGGCCCCGGCGAGGCTGAACCGGAACAGGTCGCGGAGCGCTTCGTGGTGGCCTGGCTCGGCCGACCCGGTCTGGGCGTCGAGGAGTGGCACGAGGGACTGCGCCCGATGTCCACCGCCAATCTGATGGACAAGCTGGCCGGAGCCGATCCGGCCAGGGTGCCGTCGGGGCAGATCACGGACGAGGTGACCATCCGGCCCCGAAGCGAGACCTTCGTGGAGGCGATGATCGCCCTCGACACCGGACGGCTGCGTCTCGAACTGGTGGCACCGCAGGGGCGGTGGCTGGTGGACGCCGTGGACTGGGAGCGATCATGACCGATCCGAGTACGCCCCGTCGCCGGCCGGTGCGGGTGGGCGCCCTGGCTGCCGCACTGACCGCGACACTGGCGTTCCTGTGTTGTACCGGCGGCGCCGGCGCCTTCTTCCTGACCGAGTTGGGCGGCGAGGCGGCCGAGCAGATCACCCCGGCGAGCCTGGAATGCACCGGAGACTTCACGGTCGACGTGACCGGCAAGATGCCCCGAATCCCGCAGTACGGGGAACGCCAGCTCCGAAACGCGGCCGTCATCATCAAGGTCGGCCAGGAGATGAAGGTGCCGGCGCGCGGCTGGGTGATCGCCGTGGCCACCGCCATGCAGGAGTCCCGCCTGCTGAACCTGGCCAACCGCACCGTCGCCGAGTCCAAGGACATTCCCCACGAGGGCATCGGTGCCGACCACGACTCGGTCGGGCTGTTCCAGCAACGTGCCTCCTGGGGCTCCGTGCGGCAGCGGATGAATCCCGAGTACGCCTCTCGCAAGTTCTACGAGAAGCTCGTGGACGTGCCCGACTGGCAGAAACTGCCGCTCACCGTGGCCGCCCAACGAGTGCAGATCAGCGCCTTCCCGGACGCGTACGCCAAACACGAGGAGATCGCCGCCCGGATCGTGGACGCGCTGGCCGGTGGTGCGGCCCGGACGGCATTGATCGCCGGGCAGGAGGTATGCGACGCGGCCTCGGCGGGCGACATCGCCGCCTCCGGCTGGACCGCCCCGATTCCGGGCGGTGTCGGCTCCGGATTCCGCACGGCCAGCCGGCCCGGCCACAACGGGGTGGACATCGCTGCCCCGAAGGGCACCCTCATTCGGGTAGCGGCCACCGGCAGGGTCCTGGTCTCGCGTTGCGACCCGGACCGCAGAGGCAGGCTCAGCTGCGACGTGGACGGTTGGCCGAACAAGGGTGGCTGCGGCTGGTTCGTCGACGTCCTGCACGCTCAGGGCATTGTCACCCGCTACTGCCATATGGTGAGTCGCCCCAGGGTCGCCGTAGGGGAGACTGTGGAGGCTGGTCAGGTGATCGGCGAGGTGGGCAGCAGCGGCAACTCCTCCGGCCCGCACCTGCACTTCGAGGTGCACACCGACGGTGACCGCAGCAGCCGCAGCGCCATCGACCCGGTGCCGTTCATGCGGTCGAAGGGCGCCCCACTCAAGGGCGCGGAGTAGCCTCGTTCCCGTCATGACCGAGCCACTACCGGACCCGTTCGCCGACCAGCCGGACTGGGCACCGCAACCGCCCCGGCCCATCGAGATCGTCCCGGCTGCCGGCCGACTGGACCTGCGCGGCAGACGGGTGTTGGTCGGGTTGCCCGGCTTCGGCTGGCGAGGTGACCTGCGGGCAGACGAGAAGGTGGTGCAGAACAGCCGCACCTACGTGCCGGTCATCCCCGAACACGAGTGGTACCGGGCCGAGTCCGACCAGGTGGAGGTCTTCGCCCCGCTGGTACCCATCGAACGGGTCTGGGTCGAGACCGTCGGCCCACCGGTCACCCCCGCCATCCCAGACGGCGGCGGCTTCCGGCTGGTCTCGCTGGACGCGCCGGCGCACCGGCCGCCGACACCGGTCTTCGAGGCGGATTCGGTCATCGGGCGCCGGGTCGTGCACATGATGGGTTCCGTGGAGCAGCGCGACCTGCGCGCGGTGACGGAGACCTACTCCGGCGCAGAGGGCGACATCTGTGTACGGGTCGCCCCTGAGATGGAGTGGTACCGCTGGGCCTGGCGCGGCCAGTCACCGACCACCCTGGAGGTCCCCGTGCATCTGTTGTGGCTTGAATAGCGGAGGGCGTTCTGAGGATTAACTCCGCTGTTCTGCGGAGCAGACCCGCCAGTCGTCGCTCAGCCTTAGATCGAAGCTCCACGACTGGCGATCTGTCTGACGGATGCCATCAACCTGAGCTGCGAAAACCAGATCTACCGAAACTTGGGAAATGTTGCCGTTATCCGTTACCTGAAGCTCCTCCCAGCTAACAAGCATTGTTGTATCAAATCGCGCTTCGCGCGCTTGCAAGTCGCTGCGGAGTTTCAAAAGTTGATCAAAATTGGCGTCAGCTGTACAGGTAAAGATCGCCGCGCGTACATCGTTGTGTTCGACGAGGAATGCGCGGAGATAGCTGTCCACTACCACTGTCGGGGAGCTGCGGTCGGGGGTGGTGGCGCGGTCGTAGACGAGGTAGCCGACTACGCCGCCGCCCAGACACAGCGCCACGAGCACCCCGGCGACCACCGACAACACCGTCCGGAGCGGTCGGCGTGGCCGCTGTGGCACGGGCGCGATCGTGGGCGGCGCCAGTTCCTCTGGCGGGGTCCGTTGCGCCGGTACGCGGGAGACCTGGGAACCGGCGGAGGGCGGCACTGATTCCACCCCCTGAGGCTATCGGCTGGAGGCTGCGGACCCAATGCCCCAGATTCAGCAGATCGTGACGGATCACTGCCGACCGGTGAGATTCACGACAACACCGGCGCAGCACCGCCACGCGTCCCCGAGGTCCGGCTGCCGCTGGGATACCGTCGTCCTGCTCGGCGAGTGGGCGCCGACCTCGGGCGGAGGAGGTGGAGCCGGTGAGCGGTCCGAAGGCACGGGCGCTCCGCGCCGCCGCTTTGCACCGTCGGGCCGCCGCGACGGTGGCGGCTGCCGCTGCCAGCCTCGACGACACCCGTCCGGCCCCGGCCGACCAACGTCGTCAGTACGCGCTGGCCGAACGGCTGCGTACCGCTGCGGCCGTACTCGCGCCAGGGTGGGCGGGCGAGGCGCTGGACAGCGTCGAGCCGACGACCCGCGCCGGGGATGCCCCGCCGCCCTTCGTGCGGGTGGGCACCGCCGCGCCGCTGGACGATGCGCGCTTCCCCGCTCTGGTTCCGTTGCTCGGTGCCGGTCACCTGACTGTGGACACCGACGCGCAGGATCCCCGGGTGGCCGGGCTGTTGCGGGCGTTGGTGCTGCGGTTGGTCGCGGCGACCCCGGCGGGGACCCTGCTGGTCCGGGCGATGGATGCGACCGGCGAGGTGTTGGCCTCCTTCCGGGCCCTGGGTGATGCCGGGCTGCTGTCGCCGCCTGCCACCGACCTGGCCGGGCTACGCACTCTGCTCGACGAGGCGGAGCGGTGGGTGACGCCCGGCTCGGCCGGGCCGCGCCGGCATGAGCGACTGCTGCTGGTGGTGCTCGCCGGGCTGCCCGAGGGGACCGACGGCGAGGATCTCTCCCGGATCGAGTTCCTGGCCGAGCAGGGACCGACCGCAGGGTTGCATCTGGTGGTGGCGGGCTGGCCGACTGAGGACCGTGCTCCGCTGCCGGGGGCGATCCCGTTGGCCATGCGTACCGCTTATGCACTGCTGGGCGATGCGCCTGGGGCCACCTTCGCGGCGGCGGGCTCCGAGGGCGGGTTGAACTCCCCGGTGTTCGTCGAGGCGGACCCATCGGCCGAGCTGGTGGAGGCGGTGTGCCGGCGACTCGCCGCGCAGATCGAGGCCGGTACCCGGTTGTCCCTGGCCAGCCTGTTGCCCTCGGTGGAGGAGGACCTGTGGCAGGCGGACGCGACCGAAGGGTTGAGCACCAGCGTCGGGGACGCCGGCGGCCGGGCGGTGCCCCTCGGTTTCACCGAGCTGACGCCACACTGGCTGGTCAGCGGGCGCTCGCGGGCCTGCCGGTCCACATTTTTGACCACCGCGCTGCTCGGCCTCGCCGCCCGGTACGGCCCGGACGAGTTGTCGTTGTACCTGGTCGACCTCGGGGAGGGTGAGTCCTTCGCGGAGTTCCTACAGACCGAGCGCGACCGGTCTTGGATCCCGCAGGTGCGGGCGGCGGCGATGGCCGCCGACCGGGAGTATCTACTCGACCTGTTCGAGCAACTCATCGTCGAGGTGCAGCGACGCGCCGGGGCCGCGGCCCGGGCGGGCGGGCAACGCTTCGCCGAGCTGCGGCAGCATCATCGGCTGCCCCGGATCGTCTGCGTGGTGGACAATCTGCCGCTGCTCTTCACCGAGCGGGATCGACTGACCGCCGACACCCTGGCCCGGCTGGACGTGTTGGCCAGGACCGGTCGGCTGCACGGCGTACACCTGATCCTCGCCGGTGAGGCTGATCTGGGCCTGGGGGTACGGAATGAGGGCGGGCAGCGGGATTCCCTGCTCGGCCAGTTCCCGGTCCGGGTGGCACTGCCGGGCGGCGGGGCGGTGCTGGAACCGACGAATGATTCGGCGGCCGGGCTGCCGGCCGGCAGCGCGGTGGTCAACACCGCCGGCGGCCTGGGTGGACCCCGGGGGGCGATCCGGGGCCACGAGCGGATGGTCCGGTTCCCTGATCCACAGGATGAGCCGGAGGTCGTGGCGGGGCTACGGCACCGGCTCTGGGCGGCCCGTCCGGAGGGTGCCGCCGCCCCGGTGGTCTTCGCCGGGTACGCCCGTCCGCTGCTGGGTAATGATCCCCGTTACCGGTCGGCTCTGGCCGGGCGGGCGTTGGCACCGGCGGCGCTATTGGGTAGGGCGGTGGATGTCGCGCGTACCACCGCGGCGGTGCCGCTGGGCCCGGCTGCCGGACGTAACCTCGCGGTGCTGGGTCCCCGGCCCGAGGGCAGTCGCCTGCTGGCCATGGCCGCCCGGAGTACCGCAGCCCACCATCCACCCGGGACGGCCCGCTTCGTGATCGCCGTTCCGGACCCCGAGTCTCGGCCGACGGCCGACGCCCTGGCCACCGAGTTGGCCGCGAGGCATCCGGTCGAGAGAGTCGACCTGGCCGGGTTGGTGACCGCGCTGGACACCGGGGCGGCGGCCTACCTGGTGGTGTTCGGGCTGGATGTGGCGCCTGCCGAGCAGCTGCCGCCGGCCCGGCTACGGATGTTGCTGCGCGAGGGCCCACCGACCGGGCAGCATCTGCTGGGCTGGTGGCGTACGGTGCCGTCGTTCGCGGCCCTCATCGAGGCCGAGGAGACGGTCGACAAGCTGACCGCGGTGGCGGTGGCGGGTGTACCGGGCGCCCAACTCACGCCGGTCTTCGGCCGGTCGGTGGAGTGGCGGCCCCGCCGGGATCGGGTGGTGCTCTGGGACGGCCCCGATGAGCGGGGAGTCGTGCTGGTGCCGTACGACCTGCCGGAGGACGGGGAACAATCATGACGATCAGCGAGGCGGAGAGCACCGCCGTGCGCCCCGGTCGACAGCGGACGACCACCCCGCCCGAGCCGGGGGAGGCCCTGTCGGCCGCGTGGTCGGACTACCTGACCGCCGCCCGCCAACTCGACGGAGTACGCCGCGACGCGGCGATCGCCGCGAGTGAGCAGGCGCGTACCGTCCAGGCGGCGCGAGACGAGTTGGTCGCGGTCCGTACCCACCTGGCCGCGCAGGAGGCCCAGCTCTGTGAGCAGGGCGTACCGCCGATCTCGCTGAAGCCGACTCCACCGGAGCTGTCCGAGGCCACCCGGGCGATGTCGGGAGGGCCTGGGGCGGTGCTGGCCGCGTTGCGGGAGGCCCGGCGGAGGGCGTACGGGGTCGATGACATCCTCGCCGCACGGGGCCTCTCGCGGGTGGCGCACTGGCCGCCCCGCCCGCGCAACCTGCTGGTGTACGGGCCCCTGGGGCTGCTGGTTCCGCTGTTGCTGATCGCGATCTATCTGGCTGCCGGCACCGGCCCGGTGACCATCCTGGCCCTGGTGGTGGGGCTGCCGGGCCCGGCCGTCGCCTTCGGCGCGGGTTGGCTGGCGGTGGGGCGGCTGTTTCCGTCCCATCCCGGGCAGCGGGTGGACCGGACTCCGCGCTTCGGTGCTCTGACCTGCCTGGTTCCGGCGGTGGTCGCCACCGCCGGAATCCTCCTGGCCATGCTGGCCACCTGACCAGCACCGCTGACCACACCTGACCGGTTCCATCGGGACGGCTGACCGGCAGGCGGGCAGCCGTCCAGGCCGGTCAGCGGGGGTGGATCAGTGCCATCGCCTCGGCACGGGACTTGGCGTCCCGCTGAAGGGTGCCACGTACCGCCGAGGTGATCGTCATGGCGCCGGACTTCTGGATGCCGCGCATGGCCATGCACATGTGTTCGCATTCCAGCACGACCACCACCCCCCGCGGGGCGAGCCGATCCATCAGCAGGTCGGCGATCTGCGAGGTCAGCCGTTCCTGCACCTGCGGGCGACGGGCGTACACCTCGACCAGGCGGGCCAGCTTGGACAGGCCGGTGATCCGCCCGTCGGGGCCGGGGATGTAGCCGATGTGCGCGCTGCCCCGGAAGGGCAGGAGGTGATGCTCGCAGAGGCTCATCACGTCGATGCCCCGGACCAGCACGAGTTCCTCGTGATTGGCCTCGAAGGTGGTGGTGAGCACCGTGGCCGGGTCCACCCGCAGACCGGCGAAGAGCTCGGCGTAGGCGCGGGCCACCCGGGCCGGGGTCTGCTGGAGGCCGTCCCGGTCGGGGTCTTCGCCGACCGCGATCAGGATCTCGCGGACCGCCTTCTCGATGCGGGCCAGGTCGACGATCTCCTCGACCGGGCGTCCGGTCAGCCGGCCGTTGACCAGGCGTGCGGCGATGTAGTCGAGGTCGTCGGGTTCGGTAGAGGAGGCGGCCAGCCCCCGCTGCGAGGGACTGGCCGCCGGGTCGTTGGTGCTCAGTGTGGGCCGTCCGAGTTGTTGGAGTTCGGGCTGCCGACGGTGGCCTGCGCCCCGTCCGCCTCGGCCTGGATCTTGAGCGCCTCCTTCTCCGCCGGGGTGAGTACCGGCGGCTCGGTGGAGGGCTGACGCTTGCCGAAGCCGTTGTAGGGGGCCATCGGGGGCCGCTTGACCACCCGGGCGCAGATCCGGGCCATGTCGGCCGTGGAGAGGGTCTCCTTCTCCATCAGCTCGAGCACGATGTTGTCCAGGACGTCCCGGTACTCGACCAGGATCTCCCAGGCCTCGTCGTGGGCCAGTTCGATCAGCGCCCGCATCTCGCCGTCGATCTCGGCGGCGACGACGTCGGAGTAGTCCCGCTCGTGGCCCATGTTGCGGCCGAGGAACGGCTCGTCACCGCTGGTGCCGTACTTGATGGCACCGAGCTTGGAGCTCATGCCGTACTGAGTGATCATCGCCCGGGCCAGTGCGGTGGCCTTCTCGATGTCGTTGCCGGCCCCGGTGGTGGGCTCGTGGAAGACGAGTTCCTCGGCGGCCCGACCACCCAGCGCGTACGCCAGGGTGTCGATCATCTCGGCCCGGGTCTGGGTGTACTTGTCCTCCGTGGGCAGCACCAGGGTGTGACCCAGGGAGCGGCCACGCGACAGGATCGTCACCTTGTGCACCGGCGCGGCGTGCGGCAGGGCCCAGGCGACCAGGGCGTGCCCACCCTCGTGGTACGCGGTGATCTTCTTTTCCTGGTCGCTCATCACCCGGGTACGCCGCTGCGGGCCGGCGATGACCCGGTCGATGGACTCCTCCAGCGACTCGTTGCTGATCGCCCGCTGGTCCTTCCGGGCGGTCAGCAGGGCGGCCTCGTTGATCACGTTGGCCAGGTCGGCGCCGCTGAAGCCCGGGGTCCGCTTCGCCACGGAGTCGAGGTCGACATCCGGGGTGAAGGGCTTGCCCTTGGCGTGCACCCGCAGGATGGCCTTGCGGCCCTCCATGTCGGGGGCGTCCACCGGGATCTGCCGGTCGAACCGCCCCGGACGCAGCAGCGCCGGGTCGAGGATGTCCGGCCGGTTGGTCGCGGCGATCAGGATGACCCCGCCCTTGACGTCGAAGCCGTCCATCTCCACGAGCAACTGGTTGAGGGTCTGCTCACGTTCGTCGTGGCCACCGCCCATGCCGGCACCACGGTGCCGACCGACGGCGTCGATCTCGTCGACGAAGACGATCGCCGGGGCGTTCGTCTTGGCCTGCTCGAACAGGTCACGGACCCGGCTGGCGCCGACACCGACGAACATCTCCACGAAGTCGGAACCGGAGATCGAGTAGAAGGGCACCCCGGCTTCGCCGGCGACCGCTCGGGCGAGCAGGGTCTTACCGGTACCGGGCGGACCGAACAGCAGTACGCCCTTCGGGATCTTGGCGCCGAGGGCCTGGTACTTGCCCGGGTTCTGCAGGAAGTCCTTGATCTCGTGCAGTTCCTCGACGGCCTCCTCGGCCCCGGCCACGTCGGCGAAGGTGGTCTTCGGCGTGTCCTTGGTGATCATCTTCGCCTTGGACTTGCCGAAGTTGAGCACTCGGGAGCCGCCGCCCTGCATCTGCGACATGAAGAACAGCAGCAGCAGCACGAGCAGCACGATGGGTAGCAGGTTGACCAGCAGGCTGACCCAGATGCTGTCGGACGACACCTCGGTGTCGGCCGGCCCGGTGACCCGGTTGTTCGCCTTGGCGTCGAGGACCTGGTTCCAGACCTCGTTGCCGACCTCGTACGGGAACTGGGCCTCGATCAGCTTGGTGGTGGTCTTGCCGAACTCGGCCTCCTCGGCCAGCTCGAGTTGGATCGTCTGTTCCTTGTCCTGGAACACGACCTTCTCGATGCCGCCCTTGTTGAGCTGGTCGAGCGCGACTGACGTGTCCACCCGGTGGTAGCTGGGACCAGAGGTGAACAACTGACTGAGCACGACGGCGCCGAGGATGACCAGGATGACCCAGAACACCGGTCGGCGGAAGAAACGCGTACGTTCCATGCTTTTGTCGAGCGCCGAGACGCCCGCATCCTCCTGATCGACGTCCTGACCGACTGTTGGGTGTCGCCGCCGGGGCGGCTGCCGTAGCCGCCGTGCGGGCCGGCCTCGACCCCGAGGCGCGAATTGCCGCGCCACGGTCATTCGACGGTACACCGTGCGAGACGGATGTGAGCTGGCGAGCCCAGCACTTACGCGCACGGCGAACCCGGGAGTCGACCGGCGTGGTCGGGAGCGGGGCTCCCCACCACCGTGCTCAACGGTAGCCCGAGCACCTGAAAGGCGGCTGTAAGTTGCCCGGGGACGGGCGAGCGGAATCGGCCCGCGATCGCCCGCGAGCCGGGTCAGCTGCGGGCGTACACCTCCGGCTTGAGGACACCGACGTAGGGCAACTCGCGGTAGCGCTCACCGAAGTCGAGACCGTATCCGACGACGAAGGCGGTCGGGATGTCGAAGCCGACGTACTTGACCGGCACGGTCACCTTGACCGCCTCCGGCTTACGGAACAGCGCCACCACCTCGACACTGGCCGCCGAACGGGACTCCAGGTAGCGCAGCAACCAGGAGAGGGTCAGCCCGGAGTCGACGATGTCCTCCACCACGACGACGTGCCGCCCGGCGATGTCCCGGTCCAGGTCCTTGAGGATGCGCACCACCCCGGAGGAGGTGGTGCCCTGCCCGTACGAGGAGATGGCCATGAAGTCCAGCTCCGCGGGCGGGCCTTCCCGGCCCAGCGCCCGGGCGAAGTCGGCCATGAACATGACCGCACCCTTGAGCACGCAGACGAGCAGCAGCCCGTCGGTGACGTGGGCGTAGTCCGCGGAGACCTGCTTGGCCAGTTCCGCGGTCTTCTCGCGGATCTGCGCCTCGGAAATGATCACGTGGTCGATGTCGGCGTCGTACCAGGAGCCGTCAGCCATGACCCTAGCCTGCCGTACGCCGTGGGTGGATCGTCGGCGGGGCCGCCCCTTTGTGAAACGACCCCGACCGGGATTTCCGGCAGAAGATGCCAATCGCCTCAGCTCGGTCGTGATCTCCATCGACGACCACCATCGGTGGGCTTCCAGTCGGCCGAGTCGCGGCTGTCGGCGGTCAGGCCGGCGGCCGAGGCGACGGCGAGAACGACCAGGAGGAACAGGACGAAGAGGAGTTCCATGGCGGCGCTCGCTTTCCTGCGGTTGGTGGTGTTTTCGCCGCCGGGTGCGCACCGGGCACCTCTGAGTCTGCGCGTCCGTGGACGGGCCCGACAGTGGCAGGAATGCCACTCCCCCTCGATTTTCCGCCAGTGGCGCGGTTACCCTCGTCACATGCTGCACTCGGTGGCCGTACTCGTGCTGGATGGGGTGGCCCCGTTCGAGCTGGGGGTGCTCGCCGAGGTGTTCGGCACCGACCGCACCGCCGACGGCCTGCCCGGCTACCGCTTCGACGTGTGCAGCCCGCAGGCCGCCACCGTGCGCACCTCCGCCGGCTTCCACCTGGTGCCCAACGCCGACCTCGGCCCGATCGAGCGGGCGGACCTGGTGGCGGTGCCCGCCCACCACTGCGACACCACCGCCGTACCCCGCGAGGTGCATGCGGCGCTACGCCGGGCCGCCGATCGCGGGGCGTACCTGTTCAGCGTCTGTACCGGGGCGTACCTGCTGGGTGAGGCGGGTCTGTTGGACGGCCGGGAGTGCACGACCCACTGGCGACACGTCGAGGAGCTGCAACGCCGACACCCGCACGCCCGGGTCCGCTGCAACTCCCTCTACGTCCAGGACGGTCGGCTGCTCACCAGCGCGGGCACCGCGGCGGGCATCGACGCCTGCCTGCATCTGGTACGCCAGGAGCACGGCTCGGCCGCCGCCACCCGGCTGGCCCGGCGGATGGTCGTACCCCCGCACCGCGACGGCGGGCAGTCCCAGTACGTCGAGACCCCGATCGCCAGGGCGCCACAGGCCCCGACCCTGGAGCCGGTGTTGCAGTGGCTGATCGGGCGGCTGGACCGGCAGGTCACCGTCGACGAGTTGGCCGCCCGGGCGGGCATGGCTGCGCGTACCTTCGCCCGCCGGTTCCGCGCCGAGACCGGCACCACCCCGCACGACTGGCTGACCAACCAGCGGGTGCTGCTGGCCCGTCGGCTGCTGGAGGAGACCGGGCTGACCGTGGACGAGGTGGCCGACCGGGCCGGCTTCGGTAACGCCGCCGCCCTACGCCACCACTTCACCCGCCGGGTGGGTACCACCCCGAACGCCTACCGGGTCACCTTCCGCGACCGGGTGCCCGCCGGTTGAACTCAGCCGGGCACCGGCAACAGCCGGTCGGCCCGGCGGACCACCCGTAGTCCTCCGGGCAGGTAGGTCGCCCCCTGCCCCCGCCAGCCGATGACCAGGGCGTCCAGGGCGGCGATGTGCCGGTACGACAGCGCGGCCGGCGAGGCGCCCAACTCGTGGGCCCAGGTACGCAGCACCCGGCCGCGTACCGCGTCGGCCAGGTCGACCAGGGTCTTGACCGTCAGGCCGCCGTCGGGATGCCGCGCCGCGAGCAGCGCCGCGCCGGCCAACTCGTCCAGTACGGCGTTGTCCGCCGCCACCAGCCGCGCGGTGCGGGCCAGGTTGTCGATCACACCGGGGCCGAGGGCCTGGACCAGCGCCGGCACCAGTTCGGCCCGCACCCGGGATCGGGCGTACGCGGGGTCGACGTTGTGCGGGTCCTCCCACGGGGTCAGACGCAGTGCCGTGCACGCCGACCGGGTCTGCCCACGGCTGATCTCCAGCAGGGGCCGGACCAGGGGCACCCCGTCCAACTCCCGGCGCGGCGGCATACCCGCCAACCCGCGGGGGCCCGACCCCCTGGCCAGCGCCAGCAGCACCGTCTCAGCCTGATCGTCACGGGTGTGCCCGGTGAGCAGGGCGGCGGCCCGATGGCGCCGGGCCGCCTCGACGAGGGCCTGGTAGCGGGCCTCACGCGCGGCCGCCTCGGGCCCCCCGCCCCGGCCGGCGACCTCCACCCGGATCACCTCCACCGGCGACAGGCCCGCCTGTTCGGCCCAGCGGGCCACCGTCTGGGCCCGCTCGGCCGACCCGGTCTGTAGACCGTGGTCCACCGTCACCAGCCCGGCGACGTGACCCACCCGGGGTGCCACGAACGCGGCGGCGGCGGCCAGGGCCAGCGAGTCGGCCCCTCCGGAGCAGGCCACCAGCACCGGTCCCTCCGCCGGCAGGTCGGCCAACGCGCGACGCACCGCGACCCGGATCGCGGCGACCGGCGGAAAGATCGCGGCCATCGGCATCGCTCAGCTGGCCGGCGGCACCGGCCCGACCGGGCCGTGTACCCGCGCCACCCAGGCCGCCGGGTCGCTCAGTTCGGCCAGTCGGGGCAGGGTCAGCGGGGACTCGAAGATCCGGTTGAAACCGGCCATGCCGACCCGCTCGACCACCGCGTGCACGAAGGTGCGGCCCTCGGCGTACTGCCGCATCTTGACGTCCAGGCCGATCAGCCGGCGGACGGCCTTCTCCACCGGGTTGCCGGCCTCCCGACGCCGGTTGAACCCGGCCCGGATCCGCTCGACACTCGGGATGACCTGCGGACCGACGCCGTCCATGACGAACTCGGCGTGCCCCTCCAGCAGGGTCATCAGCGCCGTCAACCGATCCAGCACCGCCCGCTGCCCGGGGGTCTGCACGATGTCCAGCACGCTGGAGCGGCTCTGCGGGTTGCGCACCACGTCGGCCAGGGTGCCCACCCCCCGGCGCAGCCGGTCGAGCAGGTGCTCACCGCCCTGCGAGGCATCCACGAAGGCCTGCACCTCGCCGAGGAAGTAGCCCCGCATCCACGGCACCGCGGTGAACTGCGTCCGGTGGGTCACCTCGTGCAGACAGACCCAGAGCCGGAAGTCGCGGGGGTCGGCCTGAAGCTTGCGCTCCACCTCGACGATGTTCGGCGCGACCAGCAGCAACTGCCCCGGGTCGGCCGAGAAGACCTCGTACTGGCCGAGCACCCGGCCGGACAGGTACGCCAGCACGGTGCCCGCCTGCACCCCGGTGACCCGGGAGCCGACCGCCTCGGTCAGCGCGCCGGGCTGCTTGTCCGGGGCCAGCCGACCGACCAGCGGGGTGATCACCTCACGCAGGCCGGCGATGTTGGTGGCGGCCCAGTCCCGCCGGTCGACCACCCGCACCGGCGGGTGAGCCACCTGCGAGGTGAGCCCGGTGTAGTCGGCCACGTGCCCGGCCGCCTCGT
This sequence comes from Micromonospora sp. DT229, assembly GCF_049844505.1. Classification (NCBI taxonomy): domain Bacteria; kingdom Bacillati; phylum Actinomycetota; class Actinomycetes; order Micromonosporales; family Micromonosporaceae; genus Micromonospora; species Micromonospora sp. DT229. The sequence continues at coordinate 442,381 of NZ_JBNCLD010000002.1, forward strand.
CGGTCAACCGGCGCAGGTCGGCGACCACCTCGGTGGCCTCGTCGTACGACACCCGGGGGCCCGTCTTGCCCAGTGCCCCCGCGGTCGCGACGGCCAGATCCCAGTCCACGAACTGCGCCATGCCACCCACCGTACCCGCGTCGGGACAGCAGTCCACGTCCTCGACGGCGGTCAGCGGCAGCCGCAGGTGGCCAGGGCGGCCGCGATCCGGTCCAGGGCACCCCGGGCCGGTTCCATCCCGTCGGCCGGGACCCGATCGGTGAGAACGGCGAAGGTGAGCGGCCTACCCTCGGCCGTGGTCACCACCCCGGCGATGGCGTGCACCCCGGTCAGGGTGCCGGTCTTGGCCCGGACCGTCCCGGCCCCGGCGGCCGTACCGGGCACCGAGCCGTACCGGTCGCGCAGGGTGCCGGACCAGCCGCCGACCGGGAGTCCGCCGAAGATGCCGCCCAACTCGGGGCGGTCCGGGCTGGCCGCCAGCGCCAACAGTTCGGTCAGCAGGGTGGGGCTGATCAGGTTCCGCCGGGACAGCCCGCTGCCGTCGGCGAGGGTCAGCCCTTCGGTCGGCAGGCCCAGGTCGGCGACCACCTCGGTCATCGCCGAGGCGGCGCCGGCGAAGGACGCCGGAAGCCCTCGGGCCAGGGCCACCTGGCGGGCCAGGGCCTCGCCGAGGATGTTGTCACTGTCGCTGATCATGATGTCGACCAGCCGGATCAGGGGCGGGGAGTGCACCACTCCCAGCTCGGCACCCGGGCCGCTGGCCCCGGTCGCCTCAGTCGCCTCGGTCGTCTCCGGCGGCGGGGCGGGGGCGGTGCCGCTGCGCACCGCGCTCTCCGGTACCCCCAGCAGCCGGGCGAAGGTTCGCCCGGCGACGAGTTCCGGCTGGGTGACCCGCTCGGCCCAGCCCTGGCCGGCCTTCGGATCCTTGCGCGCGCCGTCGAGCATCAACGCCGTTATCTGGGCACCGTATCCGCCGGTGGGGATGTCGTCGTCCCAGCCCGGCTCCAACCGTGGGCCGGAATAGAGCGAGGAGTCGACGAGCACCCGGGTCGGCGCGGTGCCGCCCAGCGCGGTCCGCACCTGCTCGGCCAGGTCCTTCAGGCTGGCCGCCCCCGGATAGAAGCCCTTGGCGCCGGCCGTCAGGGTGGGGTCGCCGCCGCCGACGAGCACCACCTCCCCCGGTTCGGTGCCCGCGACGACCTTCGTCGGGATCCGGTGCCCGGGGCCGCGCGCGGTGAGTACGGTGACCGCGGTCAGCAGCTTCGTCACCGAGGCCGGCACGGTCCCCGTGCCGCCACCGCGCTCGAACAACTGCTGCCCGGTCAGGGCGTCCGTCACCGACACGTTGACCCGGCCGCCGAGGGCGGGGTCGGCGATCAGCGGGGCCAGTACGGTCCGCAGCCGGGCGGTGTCGGGCATCGGCGCGCCGATGTCGGTGCCCGCCAGCACGGCGTTCGGCGACGGCTCCACCGGCAGGGTCTCGGTGGCGGTCGGCTCGTCGGCCAACCACCCCTCGACCGGACCGGGACGCACCACGACCAGCCCCACCACGGCCAGCACCAGGACCAGCACGACAGCCAGCAGGATGGGCAGCCGGCGCCGCGCCGGTCGGGGCTGCTCGGCAGGTACGTCGACGGGGTCGGGAGGCCCACCGCCGGAGGTGGGGTTCGACGGGGGCGGGTCAGCGGGCATAGTGGTGCCGGCGCCGACCGTCAAGGGCTGGGTCTGTTCCGCCGGATCCCGCTCGGCGGTGGCATCAGGGGCCGACTGGGGTCGGAGTATCTGCGCCTCGGGCACCGGCACCCGGCCGGTTGCTGGTTTCGGGGTCGGCTGGGCGGAACCACCCTCGCCCGCACCCTCGGGTCGATAGTGTGAGTCTTCCCTCCCCACGACCCCCTCCTCCGCACCCGGAACCCGGCCTGGGTGACACTACTTCGGTCCGAAGACTATGCGGCGGTCGGAGTCGACGGGCAGGTATTCGCCTGTCCGGGGGTGCTGCCGCCGATTCCGTCAAGCCAGCGTGGGCGAACGAGGAGCGTGCAGATGGATTTCGACGTCACGGTTGAGATCCCGAAAGGTCACCGCAACAAGTACGAGGTGGACCACGTGACCGGCCGGATCAGGCTGGACCGCACCCTCTTCACCTCCACCCAGTACCCGGCCGACTACGGCTTCATCGAGGGCACCCTGGGCGAGGACGGCGACCCGCTGGACGCCCTGGTGCTGGTGCCCGAGCCCACCTTCCCGGGCTGCCTCATCCGCTGCCGCACCATCGGCATGTTCCGGATGACGGACGAGAAGGGCGGCGACGACAAGGTCCTCTGCGTGCCCTACGAGGACCCGCGGCAGGAGCACCTGCGCGACATCCACCACCTCGGCGAGTTCGACCGGCTGGAGATCCAGCACTTCTTCGAGGTGTACAAGGACCTGGAGCCGGGCAAGTCGGTCGAGGGTGCGACCTGGGTGGGGCGTACCGAGGCCGAGGCCGAGATCCACGCGTCGTACCGGCGGGCCCGGGAAGCTGCCGAGAGCGGCGAGTCCGCGCACTGACCTACGGCTTTCGCACAGCCCGGGAACCGCTCTAGCCGAGCAGTCCCCGGGCTTGTTCGTAGAGGCCGAGCACGGCGCAGGTGATCGGCACCACGGAGACCACCAGCAGGGTGTCGCTGAGGTCGGCCAGCCGACCCAGGTACGGAGAGACCGGGCGGCGGGCGTACGTGGTGCCACCGGCCACGACCAGCAGGGCGATCAGCAGCCCACCGGCGGCCAGGACCAGTTGACCGTTCCGTCCCGCCGTTCCGGCCAGGGCCAGGCCGAGCAGCAGGTAACCGGCCAGCCCGGCGAGCACGGGTGGCACCCGGTGGCGTACCGCCACGAACAGTCGGGCCCGCAGCAGCAGCACGGCCGCGCTGACCGCGACGAGCAGCCGACCGGCGGTACCGGAGCCGCTGAGCACCAGCGCGGCGGTCGCCGCCAGCAGAGCGTGCCCGATCAGCAGACCGGTGAGCATCTCCTCGGTGCGCGCCACCGCCGCGTACACCCGGCTGCGGTCGGGCAGGTCCCGAACCCGGTCCGGGTCGTTCGGGGCGCCGGTGGGCAGGGTGATCGGCGGCAACGGAACCTTGCCCAGCCGGATGGCCAGCAGCGGGATGGCCCCGATCCCGAAGGCCAGCACACAGAGCAGCATGGCCGCGGCCCCGGCCGGGGTCAGCCACAGGCCACCCAGAGCGACCGGTATCCCTACCGCACCGAGCACCACTCCGGCCACGAAGATCCGTAACCGGGTGGCCACCCCGACCAGCCCTAACGTCGAGGCCAGCAGCAACGCCACCGAGGCGGCCAGCAGTTCCGGGGCACCGATCCAGGGCAGCGGGCCGAACGGGCCGACCGGGTCGCCCGAGCCGACGGCCAGGGCACCGGCCGCCGCCGCGAACGGCAGGGCGTAGCCACCCAGGGTGGCCCCGGCGGGACCGTCTCCCTGTGCCCTGGACAGCACTGTGCCCGCCAGCAGCAGCAGGGTCGCCAGCAGGGTCGCCGCCAGCCAGCCGGCCGACTGTCGGGGGCCGGCGGCCAGGAGGGCGAGCAGCCCGACGGCGAGCGGGACAGCCGCCCCACCCAGGGCGGCGGCCCGGGTGGCGCCGGGCGACCAGGCACCACCGCGACGGCGGGCACCCTCGGCGATCGCCTCGACGACGTCGTCGTACTCCAGTTCCGGCCACTGGATACTGGCCGGCACCAGATGCAGCAGCTCACCGTCGCGGACGCCCTGGGCCAGCAACGCCTGCCCGGCGGTCAGCGCGCTGCCGTCGGCCCGCCGCAGCAGCCATCCGCCGTGCCGTTCCCCGTCGTCGGCCAACCCGTCTCCGGCGTGTCGCAGCACCTCCGGCAGCAGTTCGGCCAGGGGGACATGTTCCGGCAGGGCCACGTCGACCCGGCGCTGTGCGGTGCTGACGGTGATCCGGGTCAGCCCGATTGTCATCGACCGAACTCCATATCCAGCGGGGCGACGGCTGCGCGATCGGGAGGACTTTACCTACGATGAGCCAGCTTCGGGTTACCGAGCGCGGTCAGGAGGTCGAGTGTCCACTGTCGTCATCCGGCGGCCACCCCGGCGTCCGGCACCGCAGATCCCGGTGGGTGAGCTGCCGGTCGAGGCGCCACCGGAGATCCCCGCCGTCACCGGTGGACGGTGGCACCAGATGTTGATGGTGCTGCCGATGCTCGGCGGCACGGTGGCCATGGCGATGATGTTCGGCCGAGGCGGTGGGGCCTACTCGTACGTGGTGGGTGCCATGTTCGGGCTCTCCTCGCTGGCCATGCTGGTCACCTCCTGGGGCAGCGCTTCGGGTAGCCCGAGGAAGTCCGAGATGATGGCGGCCCGGCGGGAGTACCTGCGACACCTGGCCACCCTGCGGCGACAGGTGCGGCAGGCCGCGACGAGGCAGCGGGCCGGGCTCTGCTACCGGCACCCGGACCCGACCCTGCTCTGGTCGACCGTGGACAGCCATCGGGTGTGGGAGCGCCGGCCCAGCGATGCGGACTTCGCCGTGGTGCGGGTCGCGGTCGGGCCACAGACCCTGGCCACCCCCCTGGTTCCGCCGGTGACCCGTCCGTTGGAGGAGCTGGAGCCGATGACCGCCGGCGCGCTGCGCCGGTTCCTCGACGCGTACTCGGTGGTGCCGGACCTGCCGGTGGCGCTGTCGCTGCGCAGTTTCGCCCGGGTGTTCGTCCGCGGCCTGCCGTCGACCCCCACCGGCTCGCCGTCCGCGCAGGCACTGGTCCGGGCGATGCTCACCCAACTGGCGGTGTTCCACGCCCCGGACGAGCTGCTCATCGCCGTCTGCGCCGGGCCGGAGCGCCGCAGCCTCTGGGAGTGGACCAAGTGGCTGCCGCACGCCCGGCATCCGACCCGCAGCGACGCCCTCGGCCCGGTACGCCTGGTCACCAGTTCGGCCGTGGAGTTGGAGCGGCTGCTCGACGAGGTGCTGGCCAGCCGCCCCCGGTTCAGTCCGGCCGGGCCCAGCACGGACGGGCCGCACCTGGTCGTCGTGCTGGACGACGGCGACCTCACCGGGGCCACCGAACTGGCCGGCGACGGCGGCATCGACGCGGTCACCCTGATCGACCTGGACACCCCGCCGCCCCGACTGCTCGATCGGTTCACGCTGCTGCTGGAGCTGCGCGGAGGGCGACTGCACTCGCACTCGACGGAGGAGGCCGCCGAGGTCGGCACCGCGGACGCCCTGAGCATCGCCGAGGCGGAGGCGGTGGCCCGTCGGCTGGCGCCGCTGCGGCTGGCCACCGCCACCGGCGGCACGGAGGCGGTGCCCGGTGTCGAGCCGGGCCTGCCGGAGCTACTCGGCCTGGGTGACCCGACCGGCTTCACCGCCGAGCAGGGCTGGGCCCCCCGGTCGGCACGCGGCCGACTGCGGGTGCCGATCGGGGTCGGCGTCGACGGCGGCGCGATCGAGCTGGACCTGAAGGAATCGGCGCAGGACGGCATGGGCCCGCACGGGCTGCTCATCGGCGCCACCGGCTCCGGCAAGTCCGAACTGCTGCGTACGCTGGTGCTCGGGTTGGCCGCCACCCACTCCTCCGAGCAGCTCAACTTCGTACTCGTCGACTTCAAGGGCGGGGCCACCTTCGCCTCGTTCGACCGACTGCCGCACACCGCAGCGGTGATCACCAACCTGGCGGACGCCCTGCCGCTGGTCGACCGCATGGTCGATGCGATCAACGGTGAGCTGGTCCGCCGGCAGGAGTTGCTGCGCCGGGCCGGCAACTTCGCCAGCCTGCGTGACTACGAGCGGGCCCGCGCGGCGGGCAGCCCACTGGCCCCGCTGCCGTCCCTGCTGTTGATCTGTGACGAGTTCTCCGAACTGCTCTCCGCCAAGCCCGACTTCATCGATCTATTCGTCCAGATCGGCCGGTTGGGGCGGTCCCTCGGGGTGCACCTGCTGCTCGCCAGCCAGCGCCTGGAGGAGGGGCGACTGCGCGGGCTGGACACCCACCTGTCGTACCGGATCGGTCTGCGCACCTTCTCCTCGCTGGAGTCGCGCACCGTGCTGGGGGTGCCGGACGCCCACGAACTGCCCCGCTCACCGGGGCACGGGTACCTGCGGTTCGGCACCGAGCCGCTGCTGCGCTTCAAGGCCGCGTACGTCTCCGGGCCGGTACGTCGGCGGGGAACGTCGGCTTCGGCGGCCGGCCCGGACCGGCCCCGGCTGCTCGCCTTCTCCACCCACTTCACGCCCGCTGCGCCGGCACCCACCCCGGCCATCACCGCCGAACCGGAGGAGGAGACCGGGCAGACCCTGCTCGACCTGCTGATCGGTCGGCTGGCCGGGCAGGGTCCGCCGGCCCACCAGGTGTGGCTGCCCCCGCTGGACGGCGCCCCCGCCCTGGACGAGCTGGTCGGGCCGCTGACGGTCGACCCCGCCCGGGGCCTGACCTTCGGCAATCCGGAGTTGCACGGCGCCCTCCAGGTGCCGGTGGCCGTGGTCGACAAGCCGTACGAGCAGCGCCGGGACCTGTTCTGGCTGTCCCTGGACGGGGCGGCCGGCCATGTGGCCGTGGTGGGCGGCACCCAGAGCGGCAAGTCCACCGCCCTGCGTACCCTGATCTGCGCGTTGGCGCTCACCCACACCCCGGCCGAGGTGCAGGTCTACTGCCTGGACTTCGGCGGTGGCGGGTTGGCGGCGGTACGCGACCTGCCGCATGTCGGTGGGGTGGTCGGCCGGGCCGATCCGACCGGGGTACGCCGGACGGTGGGCGAGATGGCCACCCTGCTGGCCGACCGGGAGCGGGCCTTCGCCGAGTCCGGCATCGAGTCGATCACCGCCTGGCGGCGGCGACGTGCCGCCCACCTGGCCACCGCGACCCCGGACGACGATCCCTTCGGTGACGTCTTCCTCGTCGTCGACGGCTGGGCGACCCTGCGCGGCGAGTACGACGACCTGGAGCCCCTGATCACCGATCTGGCCACCCGTGGCCTGTCGTACGGCCTGCACGTCGTGGCGACCGCGGTGCGTTGGTTGGACTTCCGCCCCGCCATCCGGGACCTGTTCGGCTCCCGGTTGGAGTTGCGCCTGGGTGATCCCTCCGACTCCCTGGTCGCCCGGCGGGCTGCGGCGGACGTTCCGGAGCAGACGCCGGGGCGGGGCATCACCGCCGCCGGTCTGCACTTTCTCACCGCTCTGCCACAGTCCACCGAGGCGGACCCGGCCACCCTGGTCAAACAGATCAGCGGAGCCTGGACCGGGCCGACCGCTCCCCGGGTACGGCTGCTGCCCGCGGTGCTGCCCTACCCGGACCTGGACGTTCACACCACCACCGGGCTGCGTATCCCGATCGGGATCGCCGAGGCGGACCTGCGCCCGGTCGTACTCGACTTCACCACCGAACCGCACTTCGTGGTCTACGGCGACGCGGAGTCCGGCAAGTCGTCCTTCCTGCGCGCCCTGGCCACCACGATCGTCACCCGGTTCACCCCGGAGCAGGCCCGGGTGATCCTGGTCGACTACCGGCGCAGCCTGCTCGGCGCGGTCGAGGAACCACACCTGATCGGGTACGGCACCACGGCCGCGCACACCACCGACCTGATGGAGTCCGCCGCGGGCTACATGCAGGGCCGCATCCCCGGCCCCGAGGTCAACGCGGCCCAGTTGCGCGACCGGTCCTGGTGGTCCGGCCCGGAACTGTTCGTCCTGGTCGACGACTACGACCTGGTGGCCAGCGGCCCGGCGAACCCGCTGCGGTCACTTGAGGAGCATCTGCCGCACGCCCGGGACGTGGGGCTGCATTTGGTGCTGGTGCGCCGTAGCGGTGGGGCCGGCCGGGCCCAGTACGAGCCGGTCGTCCAGCGGCTACGCGAACTGTCCACCTCGGGCCTGGTGATGTCCGGCAGCCCGGACGAGGGTGCCCTGGTGGGCCCGGTACGGCCCGGTCCGCTACCGCCCGGACGCGGCCGACTGTTCACCCGACGGGAGGGGGTACGCCTGGTGCAGTTGGCGTACCTGCCGCCACAGTGACATGGAGTCTCGCGAAGGTCTTTGCAAGCGGGACGGAAGCGGTAATCTCCGATCGTCATGTCTGCTGCGACCGAACGGCTGAGAATGTGACCAGGGTGCGGCACAGGGGTTCCACGGTGCCCCGACGCTTGGCCAGCCGGGCACTGCTCACGATGACGGCCGCCACGGTGTCGGCGGTCCTCGCGGCGGTGCCGGCCGCTGCCGTGCCGGTCAACACTGCCCTGGCCGCGCCGGTGGCGTTCGCGCCCGGCGATGTGACCGACCGTCCCGACCAGATCCGCGACGAGCAGTGGCAGCTGGACAAGCTCGGCGCACAGGTCGCCTGGCGCACCTCCACCGGCCGGGGGGTGACCGTGGCCGTGATCGATTCCGGGGTGGACGGTTCCCATCCGGATCTGGCCGGGCGGGTGCTGCCCGGGATCGACCTGGTCTCGCCCGACGGGGCGGCCGAGCCGGATCCGGTAGGGCACGGCACCACCGTGGCCGGCCTGATCGCCGGGCGCAACGACGACCGTCAGGGTGTGGTGGGGCTGGCCCCGGACGCCCGGATCCTGCCCATACGGGTCCTGGACGAGGAGAACCGCTACGACGACGCGTTGATCGTCGCCCAGGGGGTGCGGTGGGCGGTCGACAACGGCGCCCAGGTGATCAACCTGTCCCTGGGTGGCAGCGGAGACAGCCCCGCCTTGGCCGCCGCCATCGATTACGCCTTCGCCCGGGATGTCGTGGTGGTCGCGTGTACCGGGAATCTGGCCACCTCACCCGACGCGAAGGTGTGGTATCCGGCTCGCGAGCCCGGGGTGATCGCGGTTTCCGGTCTGGAGCGGGCCAGCGACAACCTGTGGAGTGGCGCGATCACCGGTCGGGCCACCGTGCTGACCGCCCCCGCCAGCGGTCTCGTCGGCGCACGCCCGCCCGGTGGCTACTGGCGGGTGCAGGGCACCAGCTTCGCGGCACCCCTGGTCGCCGCCACCGCCGCCCTGGTGCGGGCCCGCTACCCGCAGATGTCCGCCGGTGACGTGGTGAACCGGTTGCTGGTCACCGCCAAGGACATCGGCCCCACCGGCCGCGACGACCGGTTCGGCTACGGCCTGGTGGATCCGATCGCGGCGCTGACCGCGGACGTGCCCCTGGTGGAACACAACCCGTTGGACGACAACGAGACTCCGGGGGTCACCGGGTTCGGCCCGGCGCCGGGCTCCGTCCCGACGGCCACTCCGGAGGCCGACCAACTCGGTTTCACCGGGTCACAGCAGGAGACCCGCTGGCGGGCTCGGGCGGCCGGGGTGCACGCCGAGACCGGCTCGGAACGGCTCTGGATGGGCTCGGCCATCCTCCTGGCCCTGCTCACCGGCGCCCTGCTCATGGTGCGCCGGTACCGGCAGTCGCACCGCTGACCAAATCTGCCCGAATCCCCGGTACGCCTGCGTCGTCGGGGGTACAACATCGCCGTGGGCAGCGATCGGCGCAGTGTCCCGCCGGTGTCATGGCGGGAGCGCAGCCTGCCTGCGGTCAGCCCCACCCCACGCAGCCCTGCCCCGGCCCTCACCCTGCTGCCCCTGCTGCCCTTCACCCTGCTGGCCGGGCTGGTGCTGGGTGGATGGTCGCCGTTGCACCGGCTCGATGCGACCGTGACCGAACACCTGCACGGGTACGCCGTCGCCCACCCGCTGTGGGTGCGGGTGATGAGGGTGTGCACCGACGTGTTCGCGCCGTGGCCGCTGCGGGCCGCAGCGTTGTTCCTGGTGCTGTGGCTGGTCAGCCGGGGCGCCCGGCGGCTCGCGGTCTGGGTCCTCACCACCATGGTGGTCGGCGGTCTGCTCGGGCCGTTGCTGAAGCTGCTGGTAGGCCGGGACCGACCGGTGCTGCCGGATCCCGTGGCAGAGGCGCCCGGACTGGCCTTCCCCTCCGGGCACGCTCTGAACGCGATGCTCGCCGCCGGGGTCCTCGTGGTGGTCTTCCTGCCCAGGCCCCCCACCCCGGCCCGAGCCGGTCAGCCGGTGACCCGGGCCGGGCCCCTGGCGCAGGCCGCGATCTGGCTGGGTGCCCTGCTGATCGCCCTGGTCACCGGGTTCAGCCGGATAGCGCTGGGGGTGCACTGGAGCAGTGACGTGCTGGCCGGTCTGCTGCTCGGGTTGGCGGTGCTCACCGCCACCGCCACCGCCCTGGAGGTGTGGCCCCGACCAGGTTCGCCACCACATTCCTGACCGTCAGGTGCACTCCCCGGTGTCGACCCCCCGGGTACGCTGCGCCCCCTCCAGGGCCACCGGGCGAGCCTCGGCGGCGGTCACCGCGAAGCCGGTGTTCGGATCGTCCGCCGCCGCAGCGAAGATCACCCCCAGGACCAGGCCGTTCGAGGAGACCAGGGGCCCACCGGAGTTGCCGCTGCGCACCAGCGCCCGGATCGTGTAGATCTCGCGGGTCACACTGCCGGAGGAGTAGATGTCCGGCCCGGTGATCCGGTCGACGTCCCGGACCCGCGCCGACTGGGCGTTGTAGGGGCCGTCCAGCGGGAAGCCGAGCACGATGGCGTCCGCCCCGGTGGAGGCGTTGCCGGCGGCGAACCGCAGGGAGGGGCCGGGCAGCCCGGGCACGTACAGCACGGCCAGGTCCCGGTTCGGATCGTAGACGACGACCTCGCCCTCGTACCGGTCGCCACGCAACTCCACCGCCACCGAACGGGTACCGGCCACCACATGGGCGTTGGTCATCACCCGGTCCTTGGCGTACAGGAAACCGGAGCCCTCGATGCGGCGGGAGCAACTGGGAGCGGACCCCAGCACCTTGACCACGGAACGCTGCCCGCTGGCCACCACCTCGGAGCCGGCCAGCGCCGGGTCCGGGGGCTCGACCTGCCGGGCCTGGGTACGCCGCAGGCCGTCGAAGACGTCCGGGAACCCGTTGGTGTCGACCGTGTCGCGCAACGCGGTCGACAGCTGTTGCGCCTGGTCGGGTAGCACCCGGTCGACCACGTTGAGCAGTGCGCTGCTGCGTACCGAGGCGGCCAGCCAGGGCAGTGAGGAGGAGCCCAGCGGCACCGCGACCAGCCAGGCGACCAGGAGCACGGCGAAGAGCGAGACGAAGGCGCCGCCGATGTCGTCGATCCGCCGACCCACGTCACTGTTGATCGTGCGGCGCAGATGCGACCCCAACCAACCGGCCAGTGCCTGACCGACCACGGCCAACCCGAAGATGGCGACGAGTGAGACCAGGACCCGGATGCCGCCGTCGACGAACTGCTGGGCGAACATCGGCCCGATCTGGAGCCCGATCAGGGCACCCAGGAAGAACCCGGAGAACGACAGCACCCCGATGACGAACCCCTGTCGGTATCCGCTGATCGCGAACACGAGCATGAGCATGAGCAGGACGAGATCCACGGCCGACACGGGTCAAGCGTACGGGCCGACGGCACGCGGAAGGCTGATCACTAGCGGAAGGTGACCGCTTGATCAGCGCATCGCACTCTCGTCGGCCTCGTCCGTTCCGGCCGACGGCGCCGGGGTCTGCCCCGTCGGCGGCAGTTCGACGATCCGGTTCTGCGGCCAGGGTCGACTCCACCCACCCATGTCCAGCAGAGCGGACAGCACCCCGGCGGTGAATCCCCAGACCAGCATCCCGCGTACCGAGAAGGCCGGGCCGATCCAACCGCTCGAATGGCGTACCCGCATCCGGTTGTCCGGGTCTACCAGCTCGGCGATGGGCAGCCGAGCCACATGGGCCACCTCCGCCGGCTCCCGGGCGTGCACCGGGTGGGGCGCGTGCCACCAGGCGAGCACCGGGGTGACCACGAAGTCGCTGACCGGAATCCACAGCCGGGGCAGCTCGGTCAGCAGGGTCACGCTGCTGGTGTCCAGCCCGACCTCCTCGTTGGCCTCCCGCAGGGCGGTCGCCGCCGCGTCGACGTCCTCCGGGTCGGCGGCTCCGCCGGGAAAGGCCGGCTGGCCGGCGTGGGTGCGTAGGGTCGCGGACCGTTGCAGGACCAGCACGTCCGGGCCGGTCTCGGCTTCGCCGAGCAGCACCAGTACGGCGCTCTCCCGGCCCCCCTGCTCCGGGGTGCGCAGCTGGGTGAAGTCCTCGGTACGGGCGGTGCCGAGGCGGACCAGCAGGGGTTGCAGCCAGGCCGGGGCCCGTCGGGTGTCGGCCGTCTCCACCGGATGAGTCATCTCGCCACCTCCGATCACGCTCCGACCGCGATGTCGAGATGCTGCTGGACCAGTGCGGTGAGGCTGGCGTCGTCCAGCGCGCCCGAGGTGTCGATGTGCCGGATCTGCCCGTCGGCGGCCAGGAACACCGTCACCGGGAAGGCGTTTCGGCGCAGCGCCCGCTGCATCGCCTGACCCTGGTCGACGAGCATCGGGAACCGTACGCCGAAGTCTTCGCCGATGGCCTGGGCGGCGGTGCGGCTGTCCTGGGTGTTCACCCCGATCACCCGGAGTTGTCCGTCGGCGCGTTCGCTGAGCCGTTGGAAGGCGGGCAGTTCCTTGCGGCAGGGCGGGCACCAGGAGGCCCAGATGTTGATCACGGCTGGGCCGCGTACCTCCCGCAGGGCGACCGGGGTGCCCCCGGTGAAGCAGGTGAGGGAGAGTTCGGGCAGCCGGCTGCCGCCGGTGTCGCCGACCGCAGGGTCCTCGGTCGAGCCGTTCGGCGGGCTGGTCAACGCGGCGCAGTCGGCGAACGGGGAGGGTCGGCCGGCGGCCTGATCCGGTCGGCTGGGCGCGGGCGCCTCGGTGTCGGCCGTGCAGGCCGCGGTGGCGACCAGCAGCAGCGGCAGGGTGAGCAGGGCGAGTCGGCGGATCATGGGGCCTCCGCCTGGACCGCCTGCGCCGGCACCAGTTGCGGATCGATCCCGGCGGCGACCGCCAGGTCACGGGCCCGGGGGCCCTTGAGCAGCTTCGCCGCGGCGGCCGGCTCGGTCGGCCCGGTGCCGTACGACGGGCAGAGCTTCGCCAGGGTGCACGCCCCGCAGGCCGGCTTGCGGGCGTGGCAGACCCGCCGGCCGTGGAAGATGATCCGGTGCGACAGCATGGTCCAGTCGCGCTTCGGGAACATCGCTCCGATCGCGTGCTCGATCTTGACCGGGTCGGTCTCCGAGGTGAGCCCCCAGCGCTGCACCAGCCGCTGGAAGTGGGTGTCGACCGTGATGCCGGGCACCCCGAAGGCGTTGCCGAGGATGACGTTGGCGGTCTTGCGGCCGATCCCGGGCAGGGTCACCAGGTCGACCAACCGGCCGGGCACCTGACCCTCGTGGCGCTGGACCAGGGCCTGACCGAGCTGGATCAGAGAGTTGGTCTTGTTGCGGTAGAACCCGGTGGGTCGGATCAGCTCTTCCATCTCGGCCCGGTCCGCCCCGGCGTAGTCGGCGGCGCTCGGGTAGCGGGCGAAGAGTTTCGGGGTGACCTCGTTGACCTTCTTGTCCGTGCACTGGGCCGACAGGATGGTGGCGACGGCCAACTCCAGCGGACTGCTGTGGTTGAGCTCACAGTGCGCGTCGGGGTGGGTCTCGGTCAGCACCCGTCCGATCCGCCGGGCCCGCCGGGTACGTCCGAGGTCGGTCTCGGTGGCACTTCTGGTCACGACGGCCAGCCTACGTCGCCCCGACGACACTGCCACGGACACGCGTACGCCGAGCGGCTCAGTCCTCGTCGGGCGGGCTGATCTTGCCGGAGTCGGTGAACCTGGCGCCGGTCTCCGGGAAGTCGAGCTTGGTGAGTTCCCGGAGCAGTCCCAGCCCTCGGTCGTCGGAATCCACCACCGGCTTGCGCACCCCGTCCATGTACGTCGACACGAAGGAGCCACCCGCCCAGGTGCCGTCCTCCTCCAGCGACACCTTCAGCACCCCGCCCCAGCCGAGCCGCCCGTTGTTGCTCAGCGAGTTGCCCCCACCGGCGAAGTTGCCCAGGCTGTACGCGATCAGTCGGCCCTTGTAGAACTCCATGCCCCGCAGCACGTGCGGGCCGTGCCCGACCACCAGGTCGGCCCCGGAATCGATCATGGCTCGGGAGAACTTGATCGGGTCACCCCGGTTCTCGCCGAGGAACATCTCGGTGCCCGGCCGTACCCGGGTCATCTCCGCACCCTCGGCGCCCATGTGCACCTGCACCACCACGATGTCGGCCATGGTGGCGGCCTTGGCGATCACCTTCTTGGCGGCCGGGATGTCGGTAAGGCTGTTCGACCAGCGGTAGGAGGAGAACCCGGCCACCGCCACCTTGACGCCCTTGACCTCCACCACGGTGATCTGGTCGGGGGCGCCGGTGTGCTCCAGTCCGTGCTCCTCCAGGGCCTTCTGGGTGTTCTCGTACCCCTTCTCCCCGAAGTCGTAGCCGTGGTTGTTCGCCTGGTTGAGCAGGTCGAACCCGGCGTCGGCCAGGTGGGCGGCGTACTCCGGCGGGGCCCGGAACTGGAAGCAGCGGGTGGAGTCCGCCCCGCACTTGCCGGCCCCCGTGTCCACGGTCAACGGCTCTTCCAGGTTGCCCATCACCAGGTCGGCGGAGAGGGCCTTCTTCACCGAGTCGAAGAAGCCCTTGCCGTCGTTGGGCGGCATCCGGTTGGGGGCCATCGCCATCACGATGTCGCCGGTGGCCGAGAGCGAGATCTTCTTGACCTTCGGCGTCGGCGACTCGACCGGGGCCCCGGTGTCGCCGCCGCCCGCGCCGGGCTGCCACAGCGGCCTCTCCCCGGCTTGGGCACATCCGGCGAGCAGGAGGGCGGCTAGCAGCGCACCGAGCACGGCCACGGCGGAGCGACGTGGCCGGGACGCAGGGGAGGCGGGAGCATACATCGCGGGCGACACTACCGCGCGGTTAAGCCGCATGACGATGGCCGATCGGTCGGGGAGTTTCAGACCCGGAGCCGATCCGACCATGGCACCACTGTGCCGGTCCCGACCGCCAGTACGGCGGCGTGCACCGCCCGGGCCAGCGGGCCTCCCCAGTCCGAGCGGGGGCCACCGTACGCGCTGACCGGCCCGGTGGGCGGGCACAGCACGGTGACCGCGTCGGTGGGGGTACCGGTGCCGGGCAGTCCCAGGTCGGCGATCGCCTGCGCCTTGGCCTCGGTGGCCGTGGCCACCGCGTTGACCAGGGCGGCGTCACCGAGCCGGGCGGGTACCCAGGCCACGATGTTGACCGTGCCGACCCGCTGGACCGCCACGGCCGGTGCCGTGGGTGCCGCGGCGGGAATCGGGGTGCCCAGGCCCACGGTGGCCCACACCCGCACCCCGGTGTCCGTACGGGTCAGCATCTCGCCGACGTCGACTCCGGTCAGCAGACCCACCCCGGGCCCGTCCAGGTCGAGCCGGCGGGCCATGTCGACCAGGTGGGCGGCCGGGTCCTCCCGGTCGTACGACATCGGCACGGTCGCGTTCAGCACCCACCGCCGTACCCCGATGCCACCGCCCAGGGGGGCGCTGCTGACCGCTCGCAAGGGTCGCCTCGCCCGCCACACGAGTAGCGGAATGTCCCGTCCGTCCTCACGGCGGCTGGTCAGCACAGGGTCGCTCAGCACGCCGTGACCCTACGACCAGCGGCATCACCCGCTCGGGTGGGCCGGGCGATGGTAGCGGGCTCCGGCAACGGGCGGGTACGCCCAACGATCAAGATTCCAGGGGTGGACCTCTGATTCCTGCTCACGTGCGCCTAGACTGGTCGGCGCGCGAGGGGATCAGCGGACGGCAGTCCCGGCCGAGCAGACGGCACGCGCAACCGGAGGTGTGCGCGATGGACGAGGTACTGGCCCGCAGCGGGATCTTCCAGGGCGTTGACCCGGAGGCTGCCGAGGCGCTCGCCAAGGAGATGGAGACCATCGAGGTCCGCAAGGGCGAGGTCGTCTTCAACGAGGGCGAGCCCGGCGACAGTCTCTACATCCTGCTGTCCGGCAAGATCAAGGTGGGTCGCCGCGCGGCGGACGGCCGGCAGAACCTGATCGCGGTCATGGGACCGTCGGACATGGTGGGCGAGTTGTCCCTGTTCGACCCGGGCCCGCGTACGGCCACCGCCACCGCGGTAACCGACAGCCGGCTGGCCCGACTGCGCAAGCAGGCCCTGCGCCCCTGGCTGAACAACCGGCCGGAGATCGCCGAGCAGCTGCTGCGGGTGCTCGCCCGCCGACTGCGCCGGACCAACGACGCCCTGGCCGACCTGATCTTCACCGACGTGCCCGGCCGGGTCGCCAAGAACCTGCTCCAGATGGCCGGCCGCTTCGGCACCCGCGACGGCGGTGTGCTGCGGGTGACCCACGACCTGACCCAGGAGGAGATCGCCCAGCTCGTCGGCGCCTCCCGGGAGACGGTCAACAAGGCCCTGGCCGACTTCGCCTCGCGCGGCTGGCTCCGGCTGGACGGCAAGAGCATCATCATCCTCGACCCGGAGCGCCTGGCCCGCCGCGCCCGCGTCTGACCCCGTCTGCTCAACCCACCCGCTCGGCCCGCCACCTGGGCCGGGCGGGTGGCGTGTCTCAGGCGTCCCACGGCGGTGAGGTAGCTGCCGGTCGGCGCGGTTTCGGAACCGGGGACTCGGCCGACAGCCGCAGAGTTGCACAGCCGAGCAGCCGAAGGACCGGTAAAAAGTCAGGCTTGACTGTTTGTTTCTGGCGCGGCAGGCTGTGCGCGTGTCCACCGCATCGACCCGGGTCCCTCAGCAGGAACGCAGTCGCGCCACCCAGGCCCGACTGCTGGAGGCGACCCTCGACTGCCTGGTCGAGCATGGCTGGTCCGGCACCACCACCACCGTCGTGGCCCATCGGGCGGGGGTCTCCCGGGGTGCCCAACTGCACCACTACCCGACCAAGGCGGCCCTGGTCACCGCCGCCGTCGGGCACCTCAGCGAGCGGCGGGCGGCGGAGTTGCGGGTCGAGGCCGAGGCGCTGCCGGCCGGCCCGGATCGGCTGGACAGAGTCGTCGACCTACTCGCCGCCGCCTTCACCGGGCCGCTGTTCGTCGCCGCCCTGGAACTCTGGGTGGCCGCCCGCACCGACACCGAACTACGCGCCGCCCTGCTGCCGTTGGAAGCCCGGGTGGGCCGGGAGATGTACCGGCTGACCGTCGAACTGCTCGGGGTGGACGAACGTCGGCCCGGCGTACGCGAGGCGGTGCAGGCGACCCTCGACCTGCTGCGGGGGCTTGGCGTGGCCAACCTGCTCAGCGACGACTCGGCCCGGCGGACCGCCCTGCTGCACGCCTGGAAACACCAGCTCGCCGCCCTGCTCACCCCCGCAGCCGACCCGCCGGGGAGCGCGCGGCACTGACAATCCCGCCCGGAGGCATCATGCTCGACCTGCCCGTACCGCTCACCGCACCGGCTGCCACCGGACGGCTCGCATGAGTCGGACCTCCGGCACGGCTACGGTGCTGCGGGTCGGTAACGCCTCCGGCTTCTACGGCGACCGTTTCTCCGCCTGGCGGGAGATGCTCGACGGCGGCGAGTTGGACGTGTTGACCGGGGACTACCTGGCCGAGTTGACCATGCTCATCCTGGGCCGGGACCGGATGCGCGACCCCGATCTCGGGTACGCGAAGACCTTCCTGCGGCAACTGGAGGGCACCCTCGGCACCGCGCTGGACCGGGGCGTACGGATCGTCACCAACGCCGGTGGGCTCAACCCGGCAGGGCTGGCCGCCGCCGTCCGGTCCCTCGCCGACCGGCTCGGGCTCACCGTGCGGGTCGGGTACGTGGAGGGCGACGCCCTCGCCAGGCCGGACGCCCTGACCGCCAACGCCTACCTGGGGGCCTTCGGCATCGCCGCCTGCCTGGAGGGTGGGGCCGACATCGTGGTGACCGGCCGGGTCACCGACGCCTCCCTGGCCGTCGGCCCGGCCATCGCCCACTTCGGCTGGGGACGCGACGACCTGGACGCACTGGCCGGGGCGACCGTCGCCGGGCACCTGATCGAGTGCGGGGCCCAGGTGACCGGCGGCAACTTCAGCTTCTTCACCGAGCTGCCCGACGGCGGGCACCGGCCGGGCTTCCCGATCGCCGAGCTGCACCCGGACGGCTCGGCGGTGCTGACCAAGCACCCGGGCACCGGCGGCGCGGTCACCGTCGAGACCGTCACCGCCCAACTGTTGTACGAGGTGGGCGGGCCTGCGTACCTGGGGCCGGACGTGGTGACCCGGTTGGACACGGTGACCCTGGATCAGGAAGGGCCGGACCGGGTCCGGGTCTGCGGGGTCCGGGGTGCGCCCCCACCGGAGACCCTCAAGGTCGGCATCAACAACCTGGGCGGCTTCCGCAACTCGATGACCTTCGTGCTCTGCGGGCTGAACATTCCGGCCAAGGCCGCCCTGGTAGAGGCGCAGTTGACCGAGTCGGTCGGCCCGGAGGGGCTGGAGTTCACCCTGGCCCGTACGGATCATCCGGATGCCGTGGACACCGAGACGGCCAGCGCGCTGCTGCACGTACACCTGCGGGACGGGGACAAGTCGCGGGCCGGGCGGGCCTTCTCGGCGGCGGCGGTGGAGCTGGCGCTGGCCTCCTATCCGGGTTGCACGTTGACCACTTTGCCCGGCGACGCCACCCCGTACGGGGTCTTCACCACGGACGCCGTGCCGCAGGGCGACGTCGCGCATGTCGCCGTGCTGCCCGACGGCTCCCGGATGCCGATTCCCCCGCCGCCGGTGACCTGTTTGGAGGGGACCCCTGTACAACACGAGGCGTTAACAGGGGGCCCTTCCTTTCACTCGACCCGGCGGGGGGCGCTGGGGGAGGTGGTGGGGGCGCGCTCGGGCGACAAGGGCGGCGACGCGAACCTCGGGGTGTGGGCGCGTACCGACGCGACCTGGGCCTGGCTGCGCGGCTGGCTCAGCGTCGAGCGGTTGGCCGAGTTGCTGCCGGAGACCGCCGGGCTGACGGTGCAGCGGTACGAACTGCCCAACCTGCGGGCGGTCAACTTCGTCATCGAAGGGCTGCTGGGTGCCGGGGTGGCCGCCTCCACCCGGTTCGACCCGCAGGCCAAGGCGCTCGGCGAACTGCTCCGTGCCCGGGTGGTCGACCTGCCGACGGAGCTGACCGCCGGACCGGCATCGGAGGGAGCGCAGTGAGCACACTGGACACCGCCGTCGATCCCACCTCGGCGGCGTTCCGCGCCAACCGGGAGGCGTTGCTGGAACGCATCGCCGAACTGGACGACACAGTGCAGCAGGCGCGGGCCGGTGGCGGCGAGAAGTACGTGACCCGGCACCACGGGCGCGGCAAGCTACTCCCCCGGGAACGCATCGAGCTGCTGCTGGATCAGGACAGCCCGTTCCTGGAGCTGTCGCCGGTCGCCGGATACGGCACGGATTTCCCGGTCGGGGCCAGCGTGGTGACCGGCATCGGGGTGGTCGAGGGCGTCGAGTGCCTGGTGGTCGCCAACGACCCGACGGTACGTGGCGGGGCGGTGAACCCCTGGTCGCTGGCGAAGACCCGCCGGGCCGGGGAGATCGCCCTGGCCAACCGGCTGCCGATGGTGAACCTGGTCGAGTCGGCCGGGGCGGATCTGCCCACCCAGGCGGAGATCTTCATTCCGGGTGGCCGGGTGTTCCGCGACCTGACCCGGCTCTCGGCCGAGAAGATCCCCACGGTCAGCGTGGTCTTCGGCAACGCCACCGCGGGCGGGGCCTACGTGCCCGGGATGTCGGACTACACGATCATGATCCGGGACCGGTCCCAGGTCTACCTGGCCGGACCGCCGCTGGTGAAGATGGCCACCGGTGAGGACGCCGACGACGAGTCCCTGGGTGGGGCGGCCATGCACGCCACGACGAGCGGGCTGGCGGACTTCCTCGCCGCCGACGAGCGGGACGGCATCCGGCTGGCCCGGCAGTGCGTACGCCGGTTGAACTGGCGCAAGCTCGGCCCCCCGCCGCGCAACCCGCACCCGCAGCCCCCCAAGTACGACCCGGAGGAGTTGCTCGGCATCGTCAGCGCCGACCTTCGGGTGCCCTTCGATTCCCGCGAGGTGCTCGCCCGGGTGCTGGACGGCAGCGAGTTCGACGAGTTCAAGCCGGCCTACGGCACCGCCCTGGTCACCGGTTGGGGTGAGCTGCACGGGTACCCGGTCGGGGTGCTCGCCAACGCCCGTGGGGTGCTGTTCAGCGCCGAGGCGCAGAAGGCGGCCCAGTTCATCCAGCTGGCCAACGCCACCGACACCCCGTTGATCTTCTTGCAGAACACCACCGGCTACATGGTCGGCACCTCCTACGAGCAGGGCGGCATCATCAAGCACGGCGCCCTGATGATCAACGCGGTGTCGAACTCGAAGGTGCCGCACCTGACGGTCAACCTGGGTGCCTCGTACGGGGCCGGCAACTACGGCATGTGCGGTCGGGCGTACGAGCCGAGGTTCCTGTTCACCTGGCCGAATGCGAAGTCGGCCGTGATGGGCCCGGCGCAGTTGGCCGGGGTGCTGTCCATCGTGGCCCGGCAGGCCGCCGCCGCCCGGGGTCGGAAGTTCGACGCCGACTCCGACGCGGCGATGCGGATGATGGTCGAGCAGCAGATCGAGTCGCAGTCCGGGGCGCTGTTCCTCTCCGGTCGGCTCTACGACGACGGGGTGATCGATCCTCGGGACACCCGTACCGTCCTCGGTCTCTGCCTGTCGGCCATCCACAACGGACCGGTGAAGGGCGCCGACGGCTTCGGCGTCTTCCGAATGTGAGGCAGATGCCCGTGAGCGCGAGGAATGCAGCGAAGCGGAGTCCCGCAGTCGCGAACGAAAGGTTGGCCCCGTGATCAGTCGGCTGCTCGTCGCCAACCGGGGGGAGATCGCCCGCCGGATCTTCGCCACCTGCCGGGCGCTCGGCATCGAGACGGTAGCGGTGCACTCCGACGCGGACGCCGAGGCGCCTTTCGTCGCCGAGGCCGACCAGTGCGTACGCCTACCCGGTCACACCCCCGTCGAGACGTACCTGCGGATCGACCTGATCCTCGACGCGGCCCGGCGCTGCGGCGCGGACGCCGTCCACCCCGGCTACGGCTTCCTGGCCGAGAACGCCGACTTCGCCACGGCGGTGGCCGACGCCGGCCTGACCTGGGTGGGCCCGCCCGCGAAGGCGATCGCCGCGATGGGCGACAAGCTCGCCGCCAAGGCCCTGCTGGCCGAGGCCGGCGTACCCATGCTGCCCAGCTGGACCGAGGCGGATCAGGTGACCGACTTCCCGGTGCTGGTCAAGGCCGCCGCCGGGGGCGGCGGGCGCGGCATGCGGGTGGTCCGCGATCCGGCCGGGCTCCCCGAGGCCGTCGCGAGTGCGCGTCGCGAGGCGGCCTCGGCCTTCGGCGACGGCACGGTCTTCATCGAGCGGTACGTCGAGCGGGGTCGGCACGTCGAGGTGCAGATCATCGGCGACCGGAACGGTACGGTGCTCGCCCTCGGCGAGCGGGACTGCTCGATCCAGCGCCGACACCAGAAGATCGTCGAGGAGGCACCGGCCCTGCTCGACGCGGAGCTGCGGGACCGCCTGCACCAGGCGGCGGTGGCCGCCGGCCAAGCGGTCGACTACGTCGGGGCGGGGACGGTGGAGTTCCTGCTCAGCGAGGAGGGCGAGTTCTTCTTCCTGGAGATGAACACCCGACTCCAGGTGGAACACCCGGTCACCGAGGCGGTCACCGGCCTGGACCTGGTCCGGCTGCAACTGCTGGTCGCCGAGGGCCAACCCCTGCCGGTGTCGGCTACCCCGCCGGTGCAGGGCCACGCCATCGAGGTACGCCTCTGCGCCGAGAATCCCGCCCAGGGATACCGCCCGGCGACCGGCACCCTGCACCGGTTCACGGTGCCCGGGGTGGCCGCCGAGTTCACCCCGCACCAGGGGCTGCGGCTGGATTCCGGGGTGATCGACGGTTCGACGGTCAGCGTGCACTACGACTCGATGCTCGCCAAGCTGATCGCCTGGGCGCCCACCCGCGCCGAGGCGGCCCGCGCCCTGGCCGGTGCGCTCGCCCGGGCCGAACTGCACGGCGTCACCACCAACCGGGACCTGCTGGTCCGGGTGCTGCGCAGCCCGGAGTTCGCCGCCGCGCAGGTCGACACGGGTTTCCTGGACCGGCACCCGGAGGTCCTCGCCCCGCTGTTGCCCCCCGCCGAGCTTCCCCTGGTGGCCCTAGCCGGCGCCCTGGCCTCGGCCGCCGCCCGCCGCGCCGCCGCCCCGGTACTGGCCGGGCTGCCGTCCGGCTGGCGCAACGTGCCCGCCGTCGGGCAGGTAACCCGGTTCACCGGCGGCGACGGTGGCGAGATCGAGGTCCGTTACCGGTTGGACCGGGCAGGTCGGCTGGCGCAGTGGTCGACCTCTACCGACTCGACCGCCGCTTCACCCAACCACGCCGGTCCGGCCCCAGCCGCCCCGAGCGGGTCCGACGACGCCGAGACCGGTGACGGCACAGACGAGGTCGCCCTGATCGAGGCGGGCCCGGAGCGGGTCGTGCTGGAGGTGGCCGGGGTACGGCGGGGGTACCGCGTACACCGGGTCGGGTCGGAGGTCTTCGTGGACGGCCCGAACGGGGCGGCGCGGCTGGTCGAGTCGCCGCGTTTCCCGTTGCCCGGCGCGGCGCTGGCCGCCGGGTCGCTGCTGGCCCCGCTGCCCGGCGCGGTGACCCGGGTGCACGTCGAGGTCGGCCAGCAGGTCGCCGCCGGTGACCTGCTGCTGACCCTGGAAGCGATGAAGCTGGAGCACCCCGTTCACGCCCCGACCGACGGCGTGGTCACCGAGCTGCCGGTGTCGCCCGGCGGGCAGGTCGACACGGGTGCCGTGCTGGCCGTGGTCAACCCGCTTGAGGAGGCATCGTGATGAACTTCGACCTCAGCCCGGAACAGGACCAGCTACGCGAGGCGGTACGCGCGCTGGGCCGCCGGTACGGTCACCGTTACTTCGTGGAGAAGGCCAAGGCCGGTGAGCACACCACCGAGCTGTGGCACGAGGCGGGCCGGCTCGGCTACCTGGGCGTCAACATCCCCACCGAGTACGGCGGGGGTGGCGGCGGCATCACCGAACTGGCCATCGTCTGCGAGGAGTTGGCCGCCGCCGGCTGCCCCCTGCTGCTGCTGGTGGTCTCCCCCGCGATCGCCGCCACGGTGATCCACCGGCACGGCACGGAGGCGCAGCGCAAACGCCACCTGCCCGGGCTGGCCGACGGCTCCCAGAAAATCGTCTTCGCGATCACCGAACCGGAGGCAGGGTCGAACTTCCACCGCCTCGCCACGGTGGCCCGCCGCGACGGTGACGACTGGCTGCTGTCCGGACGCAAGTGCTACATCTCCGGGGTCGACGAGGCGCAGCACGTGCTGGTGGTGGCCCGTACCGAGGACGCCACGACCGGCAAGCTCAAGCCCGCACTGTTCCTCGTGCCCACCGATGCGCCCGGAATGACCCGCTCCAAGCTCGACATGGAGATCGTGTCACCGGAGAACCAGTTCCTGCTCTACCTGGACGAGGTTCGGCTGCCCGCCGACGCCCTGGTCGGTGAGTCCCTGGACGCCGGACTGCCGGCGCTGTTCTCCGGGCTGAACCCGGAGCGGATCACGGTGGCCGCGATGGGTGCCGGCACCGGCCGGTACGCCATCGAGCGGGCCACGGAGTACACCGCCACCCGGAAGGTCTGGGGCGGCCGGACCATCGGCACCCACCAAGGGGTCTCCCACCCCCTGGCCCACGCCCACGTGCAGGTGGAGCTGGCCCGGCTGATGATCCAGAAGGCGGCGGCCCTCTACGACGCCGGCCGGGACCTGGAGGCGGGGGTGGCCGGCAACATGGCCAAGTACGCCTCCAGCGAGGCGGCGGCGCTGGCCGTCGACACGGCCGTCCAGGCCCTCGGCGGGGCCGGCATGACCACGGAGTACGGGGTGGCCACCCTGCTGGGTGCGGTACGCGCCAGCCGCATCGCCCCGGTCAGCCGCGAAATGATCCTCAACTTCGTCGCCCAACACCTCCTCGGCCAGGACAAGTCCTACTGAGACCGGAAAGACGGGCCGGGGTACGGCGGGCGACCCGAACGCCGGCCGTACCCCGGTGAATCGAACGTAACTCAGCGGCCGCTCAGTGTCGCTACCGGCAGCGGTGCCACTACCGGCGGTAGCTGCTTCGGGGTGCCACGACGCGGCGCGCTCTGCGCGGCCATGTCGCTGCCGGACACCTGGGCCCGGGTGGTCGCCGCGAACTCCGGCACCTCCTGGAAGGGCTGGATGTCACCCTTGCAGACCGTGCCCTTCCTGGGCAGCGTCACCCGCAGCAGGTACGCGTCCATGGCATCGGTCACGCAGGCCGAGGTCCCGTACGCGGTGTGTCCCCAACTGTCGCTGGACAGCAGCCGACTGTTCGGCAGCAGCTTCGAGGTGGACACCGCCCCGTTGTAGTTGGTGGACGGGTCCCAGTAGTTGCCGACCACCAGCACCGGGTTGGCGGTCCGTCGGTTGAACGGGCCGGTGAACCGGTCCTCGTCGCGCACCGTCCAACTGCCCCGGGCGCAGGGCGCGCTGGTCCAGGTCCAGAGCCGACCGAAGTACCGGTCCCGCTTGTCGGCCCTGGCCGCCCGTGCCGGCCAGGAAGCAACGTCCTTCGGGTGGTTGGCGTCGGTGCAATCCACCCCGAGGAATGCCTCCATCATGTTGTCGTACGGGATGTCGTCGATGTTGGCCCTGGCCAGCCGCTGGGCCAGCGCGGCCCGCGCCTGCTCGCGGTCCGCCTCGGATGCCATCGGGTCGGTCAACCGCAGCACCTCCGCGGTCAACCACACGATGTCGAAATCATTCCACGGGTAGTACATCAACCTGAGGACATACCCGATGAAGCTGGTGTAGGTGAAGGGTCGCGGGCCGAGGTACGGGAGGTCGATCACCACCGGCCCGGCCTTGAGCCGTTGCATCGCCAACTCGAACTTGGCCGCCGGGTCGCCGGGGGCGAGCGGGCAGACGTCGGGGCCGACGGTCTTGCACCGCTTGAGGATCTCGCTGAGCGCCTTGTGCGCGCCCTGGGCGCTGCGCATCCGCGACTCCTGGTCCAGGTCGCCGTACTTCCCGCCGCCCAGCCAGGCGGTCGCGTCCAGCACCCCGTCGATCGCCACGGCGCGGACCCGGTCGGGGAACATGTTCGCGTAGTACTGCCCGAGGATGCTGCCGTAGCTGTATCCCAGGTAGGTCAGCTTCTTGTCGCCGACGGCCCGGCGCAGCACCTCCATGTCCCGGGCCACCTGGGCGGTGGACATCGCGCCGCTGATCGGCTTGCCCGTGGTGGAGCAGGCCTTACCCACGGCGATCGAGGAGGCCAGGTACGCCTTCTCCTCCGCCTCGGTGTACGGGAAGGCCACGTTCAACCCCTCGTACGCCCGGGCCTGCTCCCCAGCCGACCTGAAGCACCTGATCGGGTTGCTGGCACCCACCCCGCGCGGGTCCATCCCGACGATGTCGAACCGCTCCAGCAGCACGTCACTGAGGAAGTACGGCGAGGCGAGGACGGTGTCGATGGCCGGGACCCCAGGGCCGCCCGGGTTGATGAAGAGGCTGCCGATCTTGCGCTTCTGGTCGCGTGCCTTGACCCGCACGACTGCTACCTGGGTCGTGGGGCCCTTCGGGTCGTCGTAGTCCAGTGGCAGGTCGACCGTGGCGCACTCGGCGCCCTCGTCGCACTCCGCCCAGTTCATCCTGGGTGTCGGTACCCGGTCGACGCGGAGGCTCTCCTTGATGCTGGTGCGGTGCGAGACGGTCGCGCCGCCGATGGAGATCGGGGCGGCAGCGGCGGGTGCGACCGCCATCCCGGCAAGCAGTACGCCGGCCGTCGCTGCCGCGGCCAGTGTCCGGACTGGTGACATATGGACGCCTTCCGGTGAGTGGGACATGCCGAGTCGAGGCTCGATCATCGATCACTCTAGATACTTGGAACTCGTCATCCTTCCGGACAGATAAGAGCATTTCATGGCATCCACCCCGAGGGATGTAACAACCTGTTCATGAGCGAGGGCTGTCTTCAGCAGATGGAGGCCGAGGATTTTCCCAATGATGGGAAGCCCGTGGTTGACAGCGCGGCGATCCCCGACATTCTGGACGGGTGAAGCGCATCTCCGACGCCCGCACCGTCGCGGTGGTCGCCGCCGCCGCGGCACTCTGGTTGCTGGTGTCACTCATCGCCAGAGGCCGGCAGGATCTGCTCGGCGTGGCGATGGCCCTGCTCTGCGTCCTGCTCGCCGTCATCTCCGGGGTGGCCGTGACCGCCGCCCGCCAACAGGACACCGCCGCTGCGCCCGTTCCCCCGCAGCCGCTCGGGCCCGCCGACCCCGCGCCTCCCGGGGTGGACGCCGACACCCTGGAGACCTTGGGCGACCGTGACGCGGTCCGGGCCATGCGAGCCCGCTACCGCCGCGACGACGACCAATGAGTGGCGCCTACCCGTCAACCTCCGGTGAGCGTGGGGGAGGCCAGTCCGTCCAGCCCTCGACCAGCCAGGCAGCGGTACGTGCGGTCGGCCTGCGGGTCGGCCGGGGGCAGCACCTCCAGGTTCCAGCCGATCGGCTGACGCCCCCCGGTGACCAGCCGGAAGGTCTCCTCGTTACAGACCCGCTGGACAGCGGGATCGGCCACGATCTCGTCATGACCGGCGTCCAGCAGCGCCGCCGGCAACTTCCCCAGGGCGTAGCTCTCCCAGGTGTGCCGGGTGTCGCACGGCACCCGGCCGGCCTGGGCCCGCTGACCACGCACCTGCACCGGCCCGAAGCACTCCAACTCCTCCGCGCACCGGACACCGCTGGGCAGCGTCTCCGGCACGGTCGCGCAACCCGGGCGGAGGACACCGGAAGCCGAGGGGCGAGGGGGCAGGGTGGCCTGTGTCGACGGCATGCCACCGGCGGCCCAGGCGCCGACCCCCGCCGAGGCGGCCAACGCGGCCACCCCCGCCACCCCGAAGAACCAGAGCCGCCGACGCCGCCGCTCGGTCGAGCCGGCGGAGACCTCCTCGACCGGCTGACCGCCCCGTGCCGTGGGATGAACGATGTCGTACCGGCCACCGCCGTACCCGAGCGAGCCGCCCTGGGTGTACCCGCCGGGCGTCCCCAGGGAGAGACTGGCCAGCAGATCACGCAGTTCCGCGGCGGACGGCCGCTCCCCGGGATCGTTGGCCATCCCCGCGCGGAGCACCGCCATCAGGTCCTCCGGCACCCCGGGCAGGCTGGGAATCGGCTGGTGGAACATCTCCAGCACGGTCACCAGGCTCGGGTTGCGCTCGGACTGCCACCGGGGCGGACGCCCGTGCATGACCGCGTAGAGGGTGGCGCAGAGCGCGTACACGTCCACGGCCGGGGACGGCGGGCTGTGGTTGAACATCTCCGGCGGCGCGTACGCCGGGGTGAGCACCTCCAGGGCGACCGAGGCGTCCCGCATCTCGGCTACCACCGCCAGCCCGAAGTCGGCCAGCACGGCGGTGTTGAAGTGCGAGTACAGGATGTTGGCCGGCTTCACGTCGCGGTGCAGCACCCCGGCGCCGTGCGAGTGGGCTATCGCGTCAGCGATCTTGACACCGAGGTCGCGGGCCTCGACGGCGTCCAGCCGCGAGTTGCGCATCCGTTCGGCGTACGACCCGTCACACAACTCCATGATCAGGTATGGGTGCTGGTCGATGGTCACGCCGACGTCGAACAGGTCCACCACGTGCGGGTGCGAGGACATCCGGCCGGCGGCCCGCGCCTCGCGCAGGAACCGCGCCTGGTCCCGCTCGCTGGCCAGGGTGCGGTTCTCCACCTTGACCGCGACCTCACGGTCCACCGAGATCTGGGTGGCCCGGTAAACCGTCGCGTAACCACCCCGGGCGAATACCTGCAAACCAGTCAGACCAGGCACAATGGGCGTCGGCAGGGAGCCGGGCGGCGTGTCGGTCACGGTATCGAAAATACCCAACTGCTACAGCGGCTCAATGAACCGCATCGGCGGACGGTTCCACGCTCGACGTCTCCGTGCCGCTGCGCCCACCCGAATCCGCAGCTCCGACGCCACGCCGGGCATCCCACCACAGACCGGCGGCGGTGGCCAACGCGCCCACACCCTCCCAGGCCGCCACCCCGAAGAACCGGCCGGGTGCCACGTCGGCCAGCACCGCGAGGGTGAACACCGTGAAGGTGACCAGACGGAAGACCACCGTGAAACGGTAGAAGGCCCGCCACTCGGTGGCGGTGGCCAGCAGGTAGTAGACCCCCATGTTGAAAGAGGCCATCGACGAGGCGGTCACGAAGACCCCCGTGTAGTCGCCGGCCATCCTGGTCTCGGGTATCTCGAAGCCGAGCATCCCCAGCAGCGCCTCCGGCCAGAGCAGCCCGACGACACCCATCACCAGCGCCAACACACCGAACACCGCGATCGTCCAGCCGGCAACCGAGCGCGGCAGCCTCATCTCGTGCCCTCCCCCTGTCGGCGTGACCGTCCACATCGACGGCCGCGTACAGCGTGCACGCTATCGGCCGACTCCGACGGACAACATCACCGAAACCGACAGACCTGCATCTGCCGTACCAACTCGCCGCAGCATCGACGGAGTTCGTCGTACGCCCTGGGAGGAGTTTCAGCGCAGGCGGCCTAGCAACTCCTCGGCGGCGGCCCGCTCGCTGCGCTGCTCGGTGGCGTACGCCAGGCGGACCGCCTCCTCGGCGCGGGTCCTCGCCTCGGTCCCGTGACCGCAGGCGGCCAACGCCTCGGCGAGCACGCTGAGCCCGATCACCTGGCTTCGCACGTCCTCGGCCGGCATCTGCACCGCCCGCCGGGCCCAGTCCAACGCCTGCTCGGGCTGTCCATGGGCGAGCAACGCCGAGGCGTACCGGGCCATCGACTGGCGTCGGGAGAACAGCAACGAGGGGGTACCCGCCGCCGCGGTGGCCACCGGCGCGAGCAACCCGACCGCGGTGGCGGAGTCCCCGGCCGCCAGTCGGGCGGTCGCCAACAGCACCCGGGGCGCCACCTGCGCCGGGGCCTGCGGATTGTGCGGCTCGACGCTGGTCAGCACGGCACGGGCGTCGCGTTCGGCGGCGGCACCGTCACCGGAGTCCAACGCCACGAAGCCCCGCAGGGTGCCGGCCATCCCGGTGAGCAGCGGATGACCCGTACGGCGGGCGTAGGACAGTGCGTCGGTCAACAGGTCGGCGGCGTGCTCCGGCTCCCCCAGCCCTCGGGCGATCACCCCGCGTACGACCAGGGCGAAGCCCTGCCCCCAGTCGTCCGAGGCGGCGGCGAAATCCCGGTACGCCCGCCGGGCCTCCTGATCGGCGTCGGCCAGCTCGCCGAGTTCGGCCTTGGCGTACGCGTCGACCGCCCGCAGGGTGCCCACCGCCCACGCCTCGCCGACCCGTTCACCGAACGGCAGGAAGATCCGGGCCAGTCGGTGTGCCTCCCGGAGCCGACCGGCCAGCAGCCGGGCGAAGGCGGTGGTGCCCCGTAGCCATGCCCGGCCGTAGGGGTCCTTGAGTTCGGCGAAGAGTCGCGCCGCCCGACCGAGGACGGCGTCCGTACCGGCGAAGTCCCCCCGGGTGGTGGTCACCCAGGCCAGATTCTGCAGGGACCAGGCCTGCCCCCGGCGGTCCTGTGCGGTCAGACTGACCTGGTACGAGGCGGCCAGTCGGCTACTGGCCTGACCCAGCCGGCCGGAGATGAAGTCCGCCATGCCCAGTCGCCGCATCGCCGAGGCCCGCAGGGCGGGCAGGTCGGCGTCCGTGGCCACCTGCAACGCCTCCCGCCACCAGCTCTCCGCCCGACGCAGATCACCCATCACCTGCTGGGCCTGCCCGGCCAGCAGCAGCGCGCTGACCCGGGTAGCCGCCTGGTCCCCGGCGTTGGCCGCGATCTTCTCGGCGTAGGCCAAGGCGTCGGCGGCCCTACCGACCTGGAACAGGGCCCGGGCGTGCACCACCCGGTCCGCACCCGGCACCTCGCCACGGGCCAGTTCGGCCGCGCGCTCGGCGTACTCGACCGCCAGGGCCGGCTCACCCTCCTGCAAGGATCGGCGCGCGGCCCGGCCCAGCGCCGCCACCCCCAGCGGCAGGACCGCCCGGGCCGGGGCGTCCGGGCGCAGGGTCACCGCGTCGGCCAGGGCCGTGGCCCGTTCCACATGGGCGGCCACGAAGTCGTCCCGGGCCGCGTCGGCGAAGCCACCCGGGCCGCCGGTCGCGCCCTCCTGAGGTGCGGCCCACCGGGCCAGGGCGGCATGCCGTTCGGCCAGCTCCGCCTTGCTGACCCCGGAGTACGCCGCCTCCCGCATCAGCGGTGTGGCGAAGGCGTACCCCGTCCGGGTGCGGTGCAGCATGCGGCGTTGCAGCAGCTCCTCCACCGCCCGTTCCAACTCCACCGCGACCACCGCCGCCGGCCTGCCGTCCCGGCCGGCGCGCTGTTCCCGCAGCACCTCCAGCGCCCCGTCGGGCACGGTGTCACCGACCACGGCCGCGTCCCGCAGCACGGCCCGGGCCTCCGGGGGCAGGGCGTCGATCCGCGCCGCGAGCACCGCCGCCAGGTCCCGGGAGAGCAGCCGACTGCCCAGCGAGCGGGGTGCCAACCGCCAGGTGTTGCCCGCCCCGGCGGTCAGCGCCCCCCGCTCCATCAGCAGGGTCACCAGTTCGGCCAGGTAGAAGGGGTTGCCCTGGGCGGTGGCGAGCAGTCGGTCGGTGTCAGCCTGGGGCAGCCGCCCACCGCCCAGATAGCTGGTGAGCAGCCGGGCCGCGTCGGCGCCCCGCAGCGGCGGCAGGGCGTGCACCTCGGCGTCCGCCACCCGGGTCAGGGTGCCGGCGGTCCTTACCAGTTCGGGTCGGCCGAGCAGCAGCACCAGGACCGGGCCGCTGAGCCGGGACAGGGTGATCTCCAGCGCCTGGATGGTCTCGCTGGTGGCGTCGTGCAGGTCGTCCACCACGACCATCAGCGGTGCCTCGGCGGCGAGCGCACTGAGCAGGTCCGCCACCGCGTTCGGCACCGCGTCGGCGTCCGGCGGCGGGGCACCGCTCCAGTCGACCTGGTCGGTGCCGGCGGGCAGTTCGGCGTACCCGAGCAGGGCCAGCAACTGGTCGACGGCGACCGGGGTGGGCTCGGAGCGGGACCGGCTGAGACGCTGTCCCAGCCGACGCAGCCGCTCCTCCACGGCCGCCCGGGTGACCGCGGTGGCCGTGTCGTTGGGCAGGCCGGCGGCGGCGCGTACCAGGTCGGCCAGGGGGGCCAGCCGGCGACGTTCACCGAAGGCGGCACACCGTACCGACAGCACCCGGGCCCCGGTGTGGGTGGCGTACCGCCCGGCACCCACGTCGTAGCCGGCGGCGAGCCGTTCCACCTCGGCGGCGAACCGGGACTTTCCGATGCCGGCCTCGGCGGTCATCAGCAGCACCCGGGGCTCGCCCCGGTCGATCACCTCGGCCAGCCGCCCGGCCACCCGGCCGATCTCGGTCTCCCGGCCGACATAGGGTGCCTCGTCGCCGAGGCCCGACCGGGTCCCCGGGGCGTCCAGCAGGCCGAGCAGTTCGTACGCCTCGACCGGCTCGCGCTTGCCCTTGAGCCGCAACGGCCGCAGCGCTCGCCAACTGGCCACGTGTCGGGTGGCCGCGGCGGTGCGGGCCCCGGCGTAGACCGCGCCGACGGCGGCGGCGTCGGCCAGCCGGGCGGCCGTGTTCACGGTGTCCCCGATGACGGTGTACTCGATGGCGGCCTG
Organism: Micromonospora sp. DT229; assembly: GCF_049844505.1. Taxonomy (NCBI): domain Bacteria; kingdom Bacillati; phylum Actinomycetota; class Actinomycetes; order Micromonosporales; family Micromonosporaceae; genus Micromonospora; species Micromonospora sp. DT229. The sequence goes on from NZ_JBNCLD010000002.1 coordinate 474,028, forward strand.
GATGCCGGCGATCACGTCACCGGTGTTCAACCCGACCCGCAGCCCCAGCGGCGCGCCGCCACCGCGCTCGTCGTCCAGCACCCGGCGCACCGCCCGCTGCATGGACAGGGCGGCGCGCACGGCCCGCTCGGCGTCGTCCTCATGGGCCACCGGGGCACCGAAGACCGCCATGATCCCGTCACCGGTCAGCTTGTCGACATGCCCGCCGAAGGTCTTCACCGCTCCGGCCAGGGAGGCCAGCACCCGGTCGGTGACCGCACCGACCCGCTCCGGGTCCAGATCCTCCGACCAGGAGGTGAAGTCGGACAGGTCGCCGAAGAGTACGGTCACCACCCGGCGTTCGGCGGCCGGCAGGGTGGCGGCGGCCGGCAGCGCGGCACCACAGTTGTGGCAGAACCGGGCACCGGGTACGGCGACGGTTCCACAGACCGGGCAGGTCACGGTGTTTCCAACCCCGGGGTGTCAGTGCTGGATTCCCGGCCCAGATATTCCAGTTGGGCGCGGACGGACCACTCCGCCGCCCACCACAGCGACCGGTCCACGTCGGCGTAGACCTTCGCGACCACCTCCGCCGCGGTCTCCGCGCCCTCGTCGAGGGCCACCCGGACCTGGTCCAGCCGGGCACGTCGGTGGGCGAGGTAGAAGTCGGCGGCGGCACCGCAGTCGGCCAGCGCCGGGCCGTGTCCCGGCAGGGCCGGGATCCCCCGGTACCCCGAGAGCAGTTCCAGACTGGCCAGGTAGTCGCCGAGGTGGCCGTCCGGGTGGCCGACCACCGTGGTGCCCCGACCCAGGATCGTGTCGCCGGTCAGCACCACCTGTCGACCACCCTGCTCGACCAGCAGGCAGATGGAGTCGGCGGTGTGCCCGGGGGTGGGCACCAGTCGGATGGACAGCCCGCACCCGTCGCCGCCCAGTTCGGTGCCGTCCGATCCGTCGCCGGTAAGGGGCGGGGCGTCGATGCTGTGCGCCGGGTCGACGGCACGGACCGGCACCCCACCGAGCAGTTCGTGCAGCCGCGGGGAGCCCTCGGTGTGGTCGGGATGCCCGTGGGTGATCAGGACCAGACCGATCGGCCCCTGGGCGGCGATCGCCGCCAGGTGCCCCTCGTCAGCCGGCCCCGGATCGACGAGGACCCCGTACGCCGCACCGGGTGCTCGCAGCAGCCAGGTGTTGGTGCCCTCCAGCGTCATCACGCCCGGATTGGGTGCCCGCAGCAACGTCGCCCACTCCGGAAGTTCGCTGGCGAGGGCGGTCACCGCCCCCGTCACATGCCCTCCCATGGCTGCGATCGTACGACCCCCGCCACCCGCCCCCGCGATCTTGCGGTTTCGGTCGCCGATTCGGCCCGATAAGCGCCCTTCGTCCCGACCAAAACTGCATGATCGCGAGGGTGGGTGGGGTGAGGTGGGGTGGGGTTAGGCGACCTCGACTATGGCTTCTACCTCGACGGGGGCGTCCAGGGGGAGTTCGGCCACGCCTACGGCGCTGCGGGCGTGGCGGCCCGCCTCGCCGAAGACGGCACCGAAGAGGTCCGAGGCGCCGTTGATCACGGCGGGCTGGCCGGTGAAGCCCGGGGCGCTGGCAACGAAGCCGGTCAGCTTGACGACCTTGACGACGTTCTCCAGGCCGACGAGGGCGTCGATCGCACCCAGGGCGTTGAGGCCACACTGCTGGGCCAACTGCTTGGCCTGCTCGGCGGAGATGCCGGCACCGACCTTGCCGGTGGCCAGCAACTTGCCCGCGGCGATCGGCAGTTGCCCGGAGACGTAGACGTGCTGACCCGACTGCACCGCCGGCACATAGCTGGCCACCGGCGGAACCACCTCCGGCAGGGCCAACCCGAGCTCGGCCAGCTTGGCGTGCGGCCCGTTGCTCATGCCTTAGCCCGCTTGAGGTACGCGACGAGTTGCTCCGGGTTCGGTCCGGGTACGACAGAGACGAGTTCCCACCCGTCCTCGCCCCAGTTGTCGAGGATCTGCTTGGTCGCGTGGACCAGCAGCGGCACGGTGGCGTATTCCCACTTCTGCATCGGTGGAGAGCTCCCTCGGTGGCATGGACACTTCCGGCCACAGCCTACGGTTCACCGGTCGGCCGGGAGGCGGGACGCTACTCGGGGGTGTTCGGCAGTTCCCCGCAGGGGCCCCGGTGGTCGTACGGCTGGGGACACCGGGTGCGGTCCGGCAGGGGCAGATCGCAGAAGACCCGGTGTCGGTTGTTCTGGTCGTCGGCGGTGGACACCTCGGTCTCCCCCGCGTCCAACTCGGGCAGGAAGTTCAACGAGGTGGCCACCCAACCGGCCAGGCTGGTCGCCGTGGTCAGGTCGGTCACCCTGATCGGCAGGTGAATGACGTACCCGGGGTCCTCCTCCCGTGCGTCCAGCGGCTCCGGGCAGGGCGGATCGACCGGACGCCGGTACGACCGTTCGTTGACCGGCAGCCGGCCGGAGGAGCCGACCCGCTGGGCCCGGGGCGGGAAGGGGGTTCGGGGGGTGTTCTCCGTGTCGCGCATGCGCTTCCTCCGGGCGTCGTACCTGGTCACGGCGCCGCCTGACGGCCCGGAGCGGTTGCCTGCGACTCCGGCCCGAACGTGCCGGAGCGACCGTAGGACGGCCTGCTGGTCCCATCAACAGGACGCGCGTATCCGACTGCGTTCGGTCGCATTTGCGACACTCGTCCAGCAGATTGCTGATCGCGCCCCGGCGCCGGAGGCACCATGCCCCCCGCGCTCCCGGTCCGGACCGCTACCCTTCCGGTCTGGACGGGCGCGCGGCCCGGCCGCCCGATCCCACGGCTCGCCAGCGCCACGCGGCGACGCACCCACACCGGGGGGACGCGATGACCCAGCCACCCACCAGCGGCCCGACCGGCCCCGTGAACCTGCCGCCGACCCCACCCGGTCACCCGCCGTACCCGCCGAGCGGTCAACCTCCGTACCCGCCGACCGGTCAGCCACCGACCGGGCAGCCGCCGTACCCACCGACCGGTCAGCCGCCGTACCCGCCGACCGGGCGACCGCCCCGTAAGCGCGGCGCCCTGCTGGCCGCCCTGGCCCTCGCGGTGGTGCTGCTGCTCTGTGCCGGCGGTGGGGTGACCGCCTTCCTCACCCTGCGCCAGGCCGAGGCCGGCGAGGGGGCGCCGGAGCCCTCGGTGGCGGTGGACGAGTTCCTCACCGCCGTCTACCAGGAGCGGGACGCGGCGAAGGCGGCCCGCCTGGTGTGTTCGGCCGCCCGGGACCAGGAGAAGATCCGCGCCAAGGTCGCCGAGGTCGAGGAGTACCTGTCGGCCCACCAGAGCCCCCGGTTCCGCTGGGACACCCCGACGGTGAACAACGAGACCGGCGACCGGGCCACGGTCACCGCCACGGTCACGGTGACCACGGCCGACGAGAAGATCGCCGACCAGGCACTGCGCTTCACCGTGATCCGCAAGACGGGCTGGTGGGTCTGCGAGGTGGCCTGAGCCCGTCGGGTGGATAGGCTCGACAGGTGGGAGCGAAGCAGCGACCGGCCGAGCGGGTCGGCACCGATTGGCCCGCTCGTCTGCACGTGGTGACCGGCAAGGGCGGCACGGGCAAGACCAGCGTGGCAGCCGCGCTGGCCCTGGGCCTGGCCGCCGGTGGGCGTCGCACCCTGCTGGTCGAGGTGGAGGGGCGGCAGGGCATCGCCCAACTGTTCGGCACCGACCCCCTGCCGTACGCCGAGCGGCACCTGGTCGAGGCACCCGGCGGCGGTGAGGTGTACGCGCTGGCGGTGGACGCCGAAGAGGCGCTGCTGGAGTACCTCGACATGTTCTACAAGCTCGGTGCGGCCGGGCGGGCACTGCGCAAGCTGGGTGCGATCGACTTCGCCACCACGATCGCCCCCGGGCTGCGCGACGTGTTGCTCACCGGCAAGGTCAAGGAGGCCACCACCCGTACGGTCGACAAGCGGCGGGTGTACGACGCGGTGGTGCTGGACGCACCCCCCACCGGTCGGATCGGCCGCTTCCTGAACGTCACCGCCGAGACCGCCCGACTGGCGAAGGTGGGCCCGATCAAGACCCAGAGCGAGGGGGTCGCGGCGCTGCTGCGCTCACCGATGACGGCCGTGCACCTGGTGACTCTGCTGGAGGAGATGCCGGTGCAGGAGACGATCGACGCGATCGGTGAGCTGACCTCCCTGGGCTTCGCGGTGGGCAAGGTGATCATCAACGGGGCTCGACCGCCGCTACCCACGGGAGGGCTGGTCACCCAGTCGGAGCTGACGCGTGGGCTGCGTGCCGCCGGGCTGCCGACCGAGGGCAGGATCGTCTCCGGTCTGCACGAGGAGGCTCGCGACCAGGTGATTCGCCGGGAGTTGGAGGATTCCCTGCGCGCCGAGCTGGTGGAGGTGGGGGTACCCCTCCTGGAGTTGCCGTTGCTGCCCGGCGGGGTGGACCGCGCCGGCCTGGACCTGCTCGCCGCGGCGCTGGTTCCAGGCGATTGACTCACACCTTGACGCCGGCCCCACGCGCGGCCGGGGTTGGCCCGATACGCTCGATTGGTGCCTTCCGACAACGCCGCGCCGCCGCTGGACGTCGACCAGATCCTGGCCGACCCCGGCGTACGGATCGTGGTCTGCTGTGGGGCGGGCGGAGTGGGCAAGACGACCACGGCCGCGGCGCTCGCCCTCCGAGCGGCTGAACAGCACGGCCGGCGGACGGTGGTGCTCACCATCGACCCGGCCCGACGGCTGGCCCAGTCGCTCGGCCTGACCGAGCTGGACAACACCCCTCGGCAGGTCAAGGGGATCGACGTCGAGACCAGCGGTGGCGAGTTGCACGCCATGATGCTCGACATGAAGCGCACCTTCGACGACGTGGTGCTCGCGCACACCGATCCGGCGAAGGCAGCGGAGATCTTCGCGAACCCCTTCTACCAGGCGATGAGTTCCACCTTCTCCGGGACCCAGGAGTACATGGCCATGGAGAAGCTGGGCCAGTTGCACGCCCGGGGCGAGTGGGATCTGATCGTGGTGGACACCCCGCCGTCCCGTTCGGCGCTGGACTTCCTCGACGCACCGGCCCGGCTGTCCCGGTTCCTCGACGGGCGGATGCTCCGGCTGCTGCTGGCCCCGGCGCGTACCGGGGGACGCAGCATGTTCAGTCTCGTCACGGCCTCGTTCGGGATGTTCTCCCGGGTGGTGCAGAAGGTGCTCGGCACCCAACTGCTGACCGACCTGTCCGGCTTCGTCGCCGCCCTGGACTCCATGTTCGGGGGTTTCCGGCAGCGCGCGGAGCAGACGTACCGCATCCTCCAGGCCCGGGAGACGGCCTTTCTGCTGGTCGCGGCGCCCGAGCCGGACGCGGTCCGGGAGGCCGCCTACTTCGCCGGTCGGCTACGCGAGGAGAAGATGCCACTAGTCGGTCTGGTGCTGAACCGGGTGCACCGCCCGGCGGTGCCGGAGTTGGATGCGCAGACCAGCCGGGCCGCCGCCGACCGGCTGCGGTCCGTCGGCGGCCATGAGGGCACCGTCGAGGTGTTGCTCGCGCACGCCGCTCTGGCCGAGCAGTCGGTACGCGAACAGCAGGTGGCCGCGCGGTTCACGGACGAGTTTCCGCAGGTGCCGACCGTGTCGGTGACGGCGCAGCCCGCCGACGTGCACGACGTCGACGGGCTACGCACGATCGCAGCGGCGATCAGCCGCTCCTGACCCCGGGGCGTCGGTGCGGCGATCAGCCGCCTGTGAACCCCGGGGCCGGTACGGCGATCAGTCGTTGCCGACCGCGCCGGTGGTGACCAGGATCTTGTCCTTGCCGCTCTTGTCCTTGGCGTTCTTCTTCATCGCCGCCTCGAACATCTTGCGCCAGCTGGCGACCTGCGGATGGCGGCGCAGCAGGGCCCGGCGTTCGCGTTCGGTCATGCCGCCCCAGACGCCGAACTCGATCCGATTGTCCAGCGCGTCGGCCAGGCACTCGTACCGGACTGGGCAGCTACGGCAGATCCGCTTCGCCACGTTCTGTTCGGCGCCCTGTACGAACAACGCGTCCGGGTCCCCGTTCTGACACGCCGCCAGCGACGGCCAGTCAGTGATCATGCCCATCTGTACTCGTCCCCCCTTGCAGTACTACCGACGCCGTCGCGGGCCAGCCGGCTTTTCCCCCGGTCGTCCGGCACACCTCACCCCAGGGCGGCACGAACGACTCATGTGGCGCTGTCGCCGCCCTCATCATGCTCTGTAGTTGCCCGATTACGCAACGTTGTCGGCCAAATCCATCATTCCGGACACTCCCGGCTTCTCGGGCTCGGGCCCCCCGCTTACCCCACCGGAGTCCACGAAAACGCTGCGAGTCGCCCCCGGACGGAGGAAACTCGACTGGATCACGCAACCGGACACCCGGGGTCACGCGTTTAGCACAACGAGGCCGGCGCGCGCAGGAAATGGGGAAAAGACGCCCCAGCGCCCCTCGTTACCTGTTCGCGTACTCTGTCGAGGTGACCTGGATGCGGAAACGTGACCACAATGTCCTGACCAATGCCGCATCGCTGCTCATCTGCGGGCTGTTGGCCGGCGTGGTGGTCGCCGCCGCGGCCTTTCCCGCAGTGGCGATGTCAGGCCTGGCCGCGAAGGCCGGCGCGGACACCTTCGGTGCCCTGCCCAGGGAACTGACCCTGGCCCGCCCTCCCCAGATCAGTTATCTGCTCGCCTCCGACGGCAAGACCCCGCTGGCCACCATGTACGACGAGAACCGGCGGGAAGTGAAGTTCGACGACATCTCGCCGCACATGCGGGCCGCGATCATCGCCGCCGAGGATCACGACTTCTACAAGCACAACGGAGTCGATCTCAATGGTGTGGCTCGAGCCTTCGTCAACAACAGCTCCGCCACCAACGACCGGCAGGGCGCCTCGACGCTGACCATGCAGTTCGTCCGGATGAGCATCGCCTATTCGGCCACTCATCCCGCCGACGTACTAGCCGCCACCGAGGACACCAGCGCTCGTAAGCTGCGCGAGATGCGCTACGCGATCCAGCTCGACAAGGAGCTGTCGAAGGACGAGATCCTGGAGCGCTACCTCAACCTCGCCGCCTTCGGCAACGGCGCGTACGGCGTCTTCGCCGCCAGCCAGGTCTACTTCAACAAGAAGCCCAAGGACCTGAAGATCGAAGAGGCCGCCATGCTGGCCGGTCTGGTCAAGGCGCCCACCTCGTTCGACCCGAGCACCAAGAGCGGCTACCCGCAGGCGGTCGCCCGGCGCGACTACGTCATCGACAACATGGTCAAGACCGGCGCGATCACCCAGCAGCAGGCCGACGAGGCCAAGGCCGTCAAGCTGGTGGTCAAGGGCAAGCGGGCGCCGAACGGCTGTGTGGCCACCAACAAGAACGCCTGGGGCTTCTTCTGCGACTACTTCTACCGCTGGTGGATGTCGCAGGAGACCTTCGGCTCCACCTCGTACGACCGGGAGCGGCGGCTCAAGAGCGGCGGCTACACGATCGTCACCACCCTGGACAAGCAGGCCCAGGACGGCGCCGACAAGGCGGTCCGCGCCGCCAAGCCGGTGACCTCCGCGGAAGCGGTGATGATCGCCGTGGTCGAGCCCGGCACCGGCCGGGTGCGCGCCCTGTCGGTCAACCGGAACTTCAAGCTCGACAACCCGAAGAAGCCGAAGAACCGCCCGCACAGCGACCCGGTCCAGCGCAACAAGGGCAAACTCGGCAACTATCCGAACACGGTGAACCCGCTGCTCACCGGCGGTGACGGCATCACCGGCTACCAGGCCGGCTCGGTGTTCAAGATCTTCACCATCGTGGCCGCGTTGGAGAAGGGCATCCCGCTCAGTTACTCCATCAACGCGCCACAGCAGTTCAAGTCCGAGTACATCCTCCGCCAGGGGGCCCCGGCCACCTGCCCGGGCACGCACTTCTACTGCCCGACGAACTCCGACCGCAAGCCGGGCGGCATCAAGGACATGTGGAGTGCCTTCTCGGCCTCGACCAACACCTACTTCGTGCCACTGCAACAGCAGGTCGGTGCGGCGAACGTGGTCGACGCGGCCAAGCGCCTGGGCATCCAGTTCCGGCAGAGCGAGGACGCGAAGTTCGCCAACAACAAGGAAGCCGCCAACCAGTGGGGCGCCTTCACCCTGGGCGTCTCGCAGACCACCCCCCTGGAACTCGCCAACGCGTACGCCACCCTGGCCGCGGACGGCAAGTACTGCGAGCCCATCCCGGTGCAGGAGATCCGCGACCTGGACGGCAACAAGCTGGACGTGGCCAACCCGCGCTGCGAGAAGCGGGTCAGCACGGAGGTGGCCCGGGCTGCCGTCGACGCCGCCCGCTGCCCGGTCGGTGACAACTCCTCCACCAGCAAGTGCGGCGGCAGCCGTACGGCCGGCGAGGGCCGCTGGACCGTGGGCAAGCCGATCGCCGGCAAGTCCGGCACCACCGATGGGGAGAAGAGCGCCTCTCTGGTCGCGATGACCAAGCAGTACGCGGTGGCCGGCATCCTGGCCGACCCGGACTGGCCGCAGACCAACGTGAAGATGAAGCACAAGCCCGCCGACGGCATCAACCCCCCGGTCTTCCAGACCCTGAAGGCCGCCATGAACGGCAAGAAGGCGATCAACTTCGAGCCGCCCGGCCAGAAGATCGCCCTGGGTGACCAGCGCAGCATCCCTGGGGTCCGGTGCCTCAGCATCGATCAGGCGAAGTCCCGCCTCTCCGGTGCCGGCTTCACACCGGTCGTGTCGAGCAGCCGGATCGCCTCGGACTGCCCGGCCGGCAGCGCCGCCGGCACCAGTCCGGAGGGTCGCACCATCAAGGGCGGCATCGTGATGATCACGGTCAGCGCCGGTGGCGGTGGAAGCAACAACGACGACGACGGCAATGGTCGACCCGGCGGTGGTCGACCCGGCGGGCCGCCCAGCCGTCCACCGACGGACCGGCCTGGCGGCTGACCGTCACCCCGTAACGCCGACCGGGCGGGTACTCCTCACGGAGTGCCCGCCCGATCGCTTTGTGCTGTGCCGCCGACAGCTCACAGGCCGGCCTGGCGGCAGGTCAGAGGCCTAGCTGGCGGCGTACCTCGGCGGCCACCCGGCCCCCCTCGGCCCGGCCGGCAACCGCGGCCTGGGCCGCCTTCATCGCCGGGCCCATCTGGGCCTTGCCGGTGAAGCCGCCCGCGGCGAGCGCCCCCGCGACCAGGTCGGTCAGCTCCGCCTCGGAGAGCTGCTGCGGCAGGTAGCGCTCCAGCACCTCGCCCTCGGCGGTCTCCTTGGCGGCCTGCTCGGCGCGTCCCGCCCCGGCGAAGGCGGTAGCGGCCTCGCGGCGCTTCTTGGCCTCCTTGGTCAGCACGGCCAGCACCTCGTCGTCACTGAGCTCACGCTTGGCCTCACCGGCGACCTCAGCCGTGCCGACGGCGGCCAGGGCCATCCGCAGGGTAGAGGTGGTCAACTCGTCGCGGGCCTTGAGGGCGACGCGCATGTCGGCGGTCAGGCGGTCCTTCAACGTGCTCATGGACGCCCAAACTACCCTGATCGCCATGCGAAAGCGCACAATATTCCGGCTCGCGACCGCCACCGTCGCGACGGGCGCCGCCGCCCTGGCGTACGCCTCCCTGGTCGAACGCAACATGTTCACCCTCCGGCGCTTCGACGTCCCGGTGTTGCCGGCCGGCACCGAGCCGTTGCGCGTCCTGCACCTGTCCGACCTACACATGACCCCCAACCAGGTACGCAAGCAGCACTGGGTGGCCTCGCTGGCCGCCCTGGACCCCGACCTGGTCGTGGTGACCGGCGACAACATGGCCCACCCGGAGGCGGTGCCCGGGGTGCTGCGGGCCCTGCAACCCCTGCTCGACTACCCCGGCGCCTTCGTCTTCGGCTCCAACGACTACACCGGCCCGGTCTGGAAGAACCCGTTCAGCTACTTCCTGCCCGAGCGGGAGTACACCGAGGGGGTCGAGCTGCCCTCCGAGGAACTGCGGGACGTCCTCGTCGGGGCCGGTTGGGCGGACCTGAACAACCGGCGGACGACCGTCAAGGCGGGCGGGCGGACCATCGAGATGGCCGGCGTGGACGACCCCCACGTCGAACGCGACGACTACAGCGCGGTGGCCGGCGCGGTCTCCGCCTCGGCGGATCTCTCCGTCGCCCTGACCCACTCCCCCGAGCCCGCCCTGCTCGACGAGATGGCTGCCGACGGGTTCGCCCTGCTGCTCGCGGGTCACACCCACGGCGGCCAGGTCTGCGTCCCCGGGGTGGGCGCCCTGGTGACCAACTGTGGCCTGCCCCGCTCGATGGCGAAGGGCCTGCACCGCTGGCCCGGCTCCGACTCCTGGCTGCACGTCTCCGCCGGCCTCGGCACCCACCCGACCGCCCCGGTCCGGTTCGCCTGTCCCCCCGAGGCCAGTCTGCTGACCCTGATTCCACGCTGAGCCCGCTGGGCCCGGGTGGCCCGGGTGGCACGGTGATCGACTCCGTTACGGCGATACGGCGGTAACCGGCCCCGGCTGACCCCGCCATTGCGCCGTAACGGAGTGGATCACCGCTGGCCGGGGTACCGAGTTTGACCGTCGGGGCGGGTGGGCTACTATTTGTCGGCACGCCTCGGGGTGTGGCGCAGCTTGGTAGCGCGCTTCGTTCGGGACGAAGAGGTCGTCGGTTCGAATCCGGCCACCCCGACCAGAGGTACCAGCGATCAGGGCTGGCTTTCCGTCACGGAGAGCCAGCCCTGATCGCTTGGGTCGTACCGCAGCGGCGGGCAGGGCTTGGACGGGCAGGCGGGCGAGATGCCGGGTAGCCTGGCCCGGGTGCGGATCATCGCGATTGTGTTCGGCTTCGTTGTCGTGACGGCCGCCGTCCTGTTGATCTCCATGGTCGTGACGGCCAACGCCCGACGACGAAGCCATGCCCTGGAGGCGTCCGCCCGGTGGGCGGTACGTCACTACGCCATCCCGGGTCGCGGGCACACCGTCGTCGGGGTGGCGCTGACCGACGCCGAGGGCCGGATCCGTGGTGAGCATGTGGTCGCCCGCATCCCGGACGACGCGCAGGACTGGCAACGCGAATTCGTCGCCGCCCGGCAGGAGGCCGAGGAGCGTGCCTTCCACCTCAACATCGACCGCCCGCCGATCGAGGGCTGAACCCCCTCCCCGGCGCGAGAGGCCCCAGACCGGTGCCGGCCTCATGCGATGGCCAGCACCGGTACCAGCTCAGCAGTTGGTGTAGCCCTTGCCCTTCTTGCTCCACGAGCACTTGTCGATCTGCTTGCCGCTGGCGTTGCGCAGGTAGGCGGTGTCGCCGGTGTTGTTCCAGATGTAGTTGCCCGAGCCCCAGTACCGGGTGCTGGTGGTGTTCTTGCCCTTGCCGGTACGGATGATGACGCTCTTGCCCTTGCCGAGCTTGAAGTTCCCGCTGAACTTGTAGACGTGGTTGGCCTTGTCCCGCAGGGTCCAGTTCTTCAGGTTGATCGTGCTGGACCGCCGGTTGGTCAGCTTCACGTACTCGGCGTTGAGGCTGGCGTTCGAGCGGTTGTCCTTGCCCGGCGAGTCGTAGTACACCTTCGTGATCTCGATCGCCGGGGTGGCGGCCTGCGCCGGGACGGCGGCGACCAGCGAGCCACCCACCGTCATGGCAACCGCGGTGATGAGTCCGAGAAGCCTTCTCGTCATGCGTCTACCCCCACTGAGAGCGCCGTGAACGGCGCGGTTTGATCACGCCGACGCGCGTGACCGCAGCGAGGTTAGCGACGAAGCCCGGCGACGTGAACATCCACGAGGGTCGCGCCGAGGAATACGATCCGGGCGGCGGAATCGGGCACCCGGCCGGCTCGCCCGGATCGACCAGTTTGGACGATCATGATCGACCGGCGTCCAGATTCACATCCACCGAAGAGCGACCGCAGCCGACCGAACCGACTGCGGCCGACTGGAGCCACTGTGGATGCCCGGGCTGGTCAGTAACCACAGGTCATGCCGGCGGTGTGGCTCACCTGCACGGTGTGGGTGACACATCCCCGGCCGCTGACCTGGTGCAGCAGCAGGGCGGTCGGCTCGGCCACCCAGCCGATCTGCTCCTCCTCCGTCATCGTCAGGGTGGCCTGCCGCCAGGTGCTCGGCGCGACCGTCAGCACCGTACCGGCGAAGGCGGTGGTCACCGGCCGGTGCAGGTGTCCCGCGGCGACCCGTACGACCTGGGGGTGGCGCAGCAGCACCTCGGCCAGGGCGTCACCGTCGGTGAGGCGGATCTCGTCGGCTGCCGGAATCCCCACCTCGACCGGCGGATGGTGCAGGCAGACGACCGCCGGCACGTCGGGACGGGCCGTGAGCACCCCGTTGAGCCAGTCGAGTTGCTCCGCGCCGAGCCGACCAGCATTCGATCCCGGGACCAGCGAGTCGAGCATCACCAGGGTCACCCCGGGCCGCTCGACCTGGTAGTAGGTCGAGAAGCCGCCCCCCAGGCAGGGGGTGCCTCCGAAGGCGTCCAGCAGTGACTCCCGGTCGTCATGGTTGCCGGTGGTCAGGTACAACGGCAGCGGGAAGCGTCCGATCACCTCCCGCAGGGCGGCGTACTCGTCCGCTCGACCGTGGTCGGCCAGGTCACCGGTGATCACCACACAGTCGGGCCGGGGATTCAGCGCCAGGACCCGACCCAGGGCGTGATGCAGCCCGGCCACCGGCTCGGCGCCGAGCGCCCCTGCGGTGAGGTGCGGATCGCTGAGGTGGGCGATGAGCATGGAGAGCCTCCACTCGACCGGAACCTTCACGCTATCGCTGCGGCGCCCTCCGCGAGGGCCGGTCCACAGGCCCCGTCCACAGCCTGTGGATAGCACATGTGTACGAGCATCAGCCTGCTTCCGCACACCATGAGTACGCTTGATAAGCGCCCCGGTACCCGGCCGGGACCCCTACCTACCTGGAACGACGCACAAGTGGATCACCTGCAAGTCATTCGTGACGTCACGGTCCGTCTCTCTCTGGCGCCGACCGTCGCCGAGGTCTGCCAGGCGAGCGTCGACGCGCTGGCCCGGCACACCCCCGCGACCATCGCCGTCCTGCTGCACGTAAACGGCCGACTCCGCTGCGTCGCCGCCACCGGGTCCTGGCAGGTCTTCGCCACCGTGGCCCCGGACGCCGGGATCGTCGGCCGGGTCTTCACCGGCGGCAACCCGGCCATCGTCCCGGACGTCACCGCCGATGCCGACCACATTCCGGTACGTCCCGACGTCACCGCCGAGGTGTGCGTACCGATATGTGATCCGGCGGGGCGCCGCATCGGCGTACTCGATTTGCAGTGGACCGGCCCGGCCGACCTGGCCGCGTGGCGGGCGACCGCCGAGCGGGTAGCCGGCCGGCTGGGAGCCCGGATCATGGCGCTCGGCGGGCCGGCGGAGAGCCGCAGCGAGAAGCTGCTCCGGCACTCCAGCGCGATGACCTCGGCTACCACCGAGGGGGACCTGCTGGCCACCGCGATCCGGGCCGCCCGGGACGTGTCCGCCCTCGACGCGGCCATCCTGGTACTCGCCGGCCGTAGCGGGCCCCGGCTCGGCGAACCGACCGCCACCCCGGGCGAGTTGGAGACCCGGATGCGCGCCGAGCTGACCGAGGCCGGTCCGCAGGCGCTGCGTGCCATCATCGCCCGAGCCCATCGGTACGGCGCCGGTCACACCCTCGGCGAGGCGGGTCACCCACCCGTCGAGGAGCATGAGCCACTGGTCCGGGCCGGGGTACGAACCCTGGTGGCGGTACCGGTAGGGCCACCCGAGGGCGGCGGGGCGCTGCTGGTCGCCGACGAACGGCTGCTGCGCCCGGACCCCCGGACGGTCAACCTGTTGGAGCTGCTGGCCGGCCAGGCCTGGAGCTGCCTGGACCGGCTGCGCACCCTGGACCGGTTACGGGAGCAGGCCAGCTCCGACCCGCTCACCGGGCTGCGGCACACCGGCCCGTTCGGGCAGCGGATCGCCACCGCGACGCCGGGACGTACCGCCCTGCTGGCGATCGATGTCGACGGTTTCAAGACCGTCAACGACACGTACGGCCACCAGGCCGGCGACCGGGTGCTGGTCGGCCTGGCCCGGGCCCTGGAAGGCGCGCTGCGCCAAGGCGACGAGTTGTACCGAATCGGCGGTGACGAGTTCGTAGCCGTGATCGAGGTCAGCCGCCCGGAGGAAGCCGTCCGGGTCGCCGAGCGGCTCACCGCGGCCGCCCGCCGCGTCGGCCGTACGATCAGCGTCGGGGTCGCCCTCCCCCGCCCCGGCGAGTCCCCCGAACTGACGCTACGCCGCGCCGACCAGGCCCTCTACGCCGTCAAACGCCAAGGCCGCGACGGCGTCCGCCTCTCCGCCGCCTAACCCCACCCCCACCCCTGCGCATTGATCATGAGGTTCGCGGCAGTTGTCGATCTCCAGACTGCCGCCAACCTCATGATCAACCCCGCAAAGAAGGGAAGGGTTAGGGGCGGGCTAGGTGTTTGGCTAGGAGTTCGGCGATTTGGGCGGTGTTCAGGGCGGCGCCCTTGCGGAGGTTGTCGCCGGTGACGAAGAAGTCGAGGGCCCGGGGGTCGTCCAGGGCGCGGCGGATCCGGCCCACCCAGGAGGGGTCGGTGCCTACGGCGTCGATCGGCATGGGGAACTCGCCGGTGGCCGGGTCGTCGACCACGATCACCCCGGGAGCGTTGCGCAGCACCTCACGGGCCCCGTCGGCGTCGATCTCGGTGGCGAAGACGGCGTGCACCGCGACCGAGTGACCGGTCACCACCGGTACCCGGACGCAGGTGGCGGAGACCTTCAGGTCAGGCAACCCGAGGATCTTGCGCGACTCGTCGCGCAGCTTCATCTCCTCGGATGACCAGCCCTCGTCGGCCAGTGAGCCGGTCCAGGGCACGACGTTGAGCGCCAGGGGGGCCGGGAAGGGACCGAGGTCGTCGCCGACCGCCTGCCGTACGTCGCCGGCGCGGGAGCCGAGGGACCGGTCGCCGGCCACCTTCGTCAACTGGTCGTGCAGGGTGTCCGCACCGGCCCGACCGACCCCGGAGACCGACTGGTACGAGGCGAGCACCAGCTCACGCAGCCCGTACTCGCGGTGCAGGGGAGCCACCGCGACGATCATCGCCAGAGTGGTGCAGTTGCCGTTGGCCACGATGCCGCGCGGCCGGTGACGCAACTGTTCGGGGTTGATCTCCGGAACCACCAGGGGGACATCCGGGTCCATCCGGAAGGCGCCGGAGTTGTCCACCACGACCGCGCCCCGGCGGGCGGCGATCGGTGCCCAGTGCGCGGCGACCTCGTCCGGTACGTCGAACATCGCCACGTCGACGCCGTCGAACGCCTGCTCGGTCAGGGCCTGGACGGTCAGGTCCTCGCCCCGGCAGCGGATCGTGCGCCCGGCCGACCGCTCGGAGGCCAACAGGCGGATCTCACCCCAGACGTTGCGCCGCCCGGAGAGCAGCTCGCACAGCACCGTGCCGACGGCTCCCGTCGCCCCGACCACAGCCAGGGTGGGCAGCCCGGCCACCCGCGCTACCGCCCTGTCCCCGCGTACACCACGGCCTCAGTGTCGCCCCCGAGGTCGAATGCCTCGTGGATGGCGCGAACGGCAGCGTCCAGGTCGGTGTCCCGGCACACCACGGAGACCCGGATCTCCGAGGTGGAGATCATCTCGATGTTGACCCCGGCCTGGCCCAGGGCGGCGAAGAAGCCGGCGGCGACACCGGGGTGCGAGCGCATCCCGGCGCCGATCAGGGAGACCTTGCCGACGTGGTCGTCGTAGAGCAGGCCCTTGAAGTTGACCGTCTCCTTGATCTTGCTGAGCGCCGCCATCGCGGTGGGCCCGTCGGCCTTGGGCAGGGTGAAGGAGATGTCCGTCCGCCCGGTGCCCTCGGTGGAGACGTTCTGCACGATCATGTCGATGTTGATCTCGGCACCCGCGACCGTGTCGAAGATCCGCGCCGCCGCGCCCGGCTCGTCGGGCACCCCGACGATCGTGATCTTGGCTTCGCTGCGGTCGTGGGCCACTCCGGTGATCAGCGCCTGCTCCACGGGAAGCTCCTCCATCGATCCGGTGACCATCGTGCCGGTGTTTGTCGAGTATGACGAGCGGACGTGGATCGGCAGCCCCGCCCGGCGGGCGTACTCCACGCTGCGCAGGTGCAGGACCTTCGCACCGCAGGCGGCCAGTTCCAGCATCTCCTCGTAGGTGATCTGCTTGATGTGCCGGGCGTTCGGCACGATCCGCGGGTCGGCGGTGAAGATGCCGTCCACGTCGGTGTAGATCTCACAGACATCGGCGTTCAGCGCAGCGGCCAGCGCCACCGCCGTGGTGTCCGAACCACCTCGCCCCAGCGTGGTGACGTCCTTGGTGTCCTGGGAGACCCCCTGGAACCCCGCGACGATCACCACGGCGCCCTCGTCCAGGGCGCCCTTGAGCCGCCCCGGGGTGACGTCGATGATCCGCGCCCGGCCGTGCACCGAGGTGGTGATCACGCCCGCCTGGGAACCGGTGAAGGATCGGGCCTCGTACCCCAGGTTGTGGATGGCCATGGCCAGCAGGGCCATGGAGATCCGCTCCCCGGCGGTGAGCAACATGTCCAGCTCGCGACCGGGTGGCAGCGGACTTACCTGGTTGGCCAGGTCGAGCAGTTCGTCCGTGGTGTCACCCATCGCGGAGACCACGACCACCACGTCGTCGCCGGCTTTACGGGCGGCCACGATCCGCTCGGCCACCCGCTTGATCCGCTCGGCGTTGGCGACGGAGGACCCGCCGTACTTCTGCACCACGAGTGCCACGACGGTGCACTCCCTCCCGGTTGCTCGGAGCGTGCCGGCAGGCTGAGCGGCCGGCACAGGGGCTGAGCGTGCCGACGCCGCCGGCACCGGGGCCGGCGGCGCGGGTCGGACCAAGTCAGCGTATCGGTCCCCTCTGACCGCCGGGTCAGGTGATCCCACGATCCGGCCCGGGTACGGGGGTGAGGTGGCGCGCGACACGCCGGAAACGGGTGCCCGCCGGGGGGTGTCCGCGCGACGCCCACAACGCCGAGAATGACCGGGTGTACGCCCACCGTCCGGCTCGCCGTCGGGTCGCCCCGCTCGTGCCTGCCCTGCCCGTGCTAATCCTGTCCGCGCTGCTCGCCGGCTGCTCGGCCGATCCGCCCGCCGACCCGACGCCGCCGACCTCGGCCCCCCGCCCGGTGGGGATGGACGCCGCCCGTGACGAGTTGGCCGCCCTGGCGGCCGCCGCCCAGGATCGGCACCTGGTCGCCCGCTACACCCTGCAGGTCGACGGAGCCGCCGACCGGCTGATCCAGGTGACCAGCGCGAACGACGGCAGTTGGCGGGTGGACGTGCCCGGCGGGGCCCTCGGCGGCCTGGCGGACATCGCCCTGGCGGCCACGACCGACGGGCTGTTCCAGTGCGCGCTGCCCACCCCGAACCGGCCGGAACCCCCCAGCTGCGTACGCCTCGGCGAACGGGACGACACCCTGCCCCGCCGACTCGACCCCCGGGTGCAGCACCCGTTCACGGACTGGCTGGACGTGCTGACCGACCGCCGCGCCCCGCTGTCCGTCTCGCCGGCCGTGGCACCGGCCGGGGCCGGCGGCTCCTGCTACTCCGTGGAGACCACCGCGGCCTCGATCAACCCGCCGCTGGATGTGGGGATCTACTGCTTCGACGCCGACGGCACCCTGACCGCGGTACGGGCGGCGTTCGGCACGCTGATGCTGGCCGGAACCCCGGAGCCGGCCCCGGCATCGGTGCAGTTGGCCGGCCCGGTGGTGGAGGGCGACCCCCTGGGCCTGGCGGCCCCGGTCACCGAGGCACCACCGACCGGTACCGGTGAATCCCCTGATCAGGAGGTCACCGGAACGCCCTGATCGGCCATCCGTTACGGGTGCTTTACCCCACATTCGACCACCACGCCAAAGCGGTCAAACACCTCATAGGGGACACTGGTCGCATGACCGACCTCACCCCACTGCTGGCCTTCCGGTGGAGCCCTCGGGCCTTCGACCCGTACGCCGAACTACCCCCGGCCGAGGCGGCGACGCTGCTGGAGGCCGCCCGCTGGGCCCCCTCGGTCGGCAACGCGCAGCCGTGGCGGTTCGCGGTCGGGCACCGCGACGACGACACCTTCAAGCGGATCCTGGTCAACCTGTCCCCGAACGAGCAGCGCTGGGCCGGGCGGGCCGGGCTGCTGGTGCTCGTCGCGCACACCCGCACCGGTCACCCGACGGCCGCGTACGACCTGGGTCAGGCGGTGGCCCATCTCACCGTGCAGGCCACCGCACTGGGGCTGCACGTACGCCAGGTGACCGACCTGGATCGCGCTAGCCTGGCAGCAGACCTCGACCTGGCCGCCGACCTGCGACCGTACGTGGTGGTCGCGGTCGGCCAACTGGGTGATCCATTGAGCCTGCCGGCCGACCTGGTGGCTGAGGAAACCGGCCTGCGACACCGGCAGCCCCTCGACGAACTGGTCCTGACCTGCGGAGATACGGCACCCTGAATGGGCGGATGCGAATTGCGTCTCATACTGCGGACCCACCTTCCCACCTTCGCCCCCATCACGTAGGGTGACTCTGTCATGTGGCAGGCGAGCCTTCTTCTTGGTCGCCGCGACGAGGCCTGAAGGCCGGCACCTCGTCGCGGAGTCGAACCGCGCCGCCAGCACGTCCCCGGATCCCTCCGCTCGGCGCATCGCCGTCGACAGCCACTGCTGACGTCACATGACCCAGGAGATCTTCGCCATGGCCCACCAAGCCAGCACCACCGACATCGATTCCGATCAGATCGCCCGGCAGCGGCCCAGCCGGATGCCGTTCCGCCGTTACCAGCCGTACCAGCAGCAGTTCCGCATCGACCTGCCGGACCGCACCTGGCCCACCCGGCACGTCGAGGCCGCCCCCCGCTGGTGCGCGGTCGACCTGCGTGACGGTAACCAGGCCCTGATCGACCCGATGTCCCCGGAGCGCAAGCGCCGGATGTTCCAACTGCTGGTCCAGATGGGCTACAAGGAGATCGAGGTCGGCTTCCCGTCGGCCAGCCAGACCGACTACGACTTCGTCCGGCAGCTGATCGAGCAGGATCTGATCCCCGAGGACGTGACGATCCAGGTGCTGACCCAGTGCCGGGAGCACCTGATCGACCGGACCTTCGAGTCCCTGCGGGGCGCCCGCCGGGCGATCGTGCACTTCTACAACTCCACCTCGACGCTTCAGCGCCGGGTGGTGTTCGGGCTGGACCGCGACGGCATCGCCGACATCGCCACCACGGGCGCCCGGCTCTGCCAGAAGTACGCCGAGATCCACACCCCGGACACCGACATCCACTACGAGTACTCCCCGGAGTCGTACACCGGCACCGAACTGGAGTACGCGCTGGAGGTCTGCGCGAAGGTCATCGAGGTGATCGACCCGACCCCGGACCACAAGCTGATCATCAACCTGCCGGCCACGGTCGAGATGGCCATGCCGAACGTGTACGCCGACTCGATCGAGTGGATGCACCGGCACCTGCCCCGCCGCGACAGCCTGGTGCTCAGCCTGCACCCGCACAACGACCGGGGCACCGGGGTGGCCGCCGCCGAACTGGGCCTGCTGGCCGGGGCGGACCGGATCGAGGGCTGCCTGTTCGGCAACGGCGAGCGCACCGGCAACGTCGACCTGGTGACCCTGGGGCTGAACCTGTTCTCCCAGGGCATCGACCCGATGATCGACTTCTCGAACATCGACGAGATCAAGCGGGCGGTCGAGTACTGCAACCAACTGCCCGTGCACGAGCGTCACCCGTACGCCGGTGACCTGGTCTACACCGCCTTCTCCGGCTCCCACCAGGACGCCATCAACAAGGGCTTCGCCGCGCTGAACGCCGACGCGGCGGCGGCCGGGGTACCGGTCGACGACTTCACCTGGGCGGTGCCCTACCTGCCGATCGACCCGAAGGACCTGGGCCGCAGCTACGAGGCGGTCATCCGGGTCAACTCGCAGTCCGGCAAGGGCGGGGTCGCGTACATCATGAAGACCGAGCACCAGCTGGACCTGCCCCGCCGGCTCCAGATCGAGTTCTCCGGCGTCGTACAGCAGGTCACCGACCACGACGGTGGCGAGGTCGGCCCGGACACCATGTGGCAGATCTTCGCCGGGCAGTACCTGCTCGACCACCAGAGCGACCCGAAGGTGAACCTGACCGAGTACGCCATCGGCACCGCCGACGGCAAGGTCGAGATCACCGCGCAGGTCGCCCTCGCCGGGGAGCCCCGGGCCCTCACCGCGATCGGCAACGGCCCGATCGACGCGTACGTCAACGCCCTCGGCTCGACCGGGGTGGCGGTACGGGTGCTCGACTACCACGAGCACGCCCTCTCCTCGGGCGGCGACGCACAGGCCGCCGCCTACGTCGAGTGCGAGGTCGACGGTCGTGCGGTCTGGGGGGTCGGCATGGACGCCAACATCGTCACCGCCTCCATCAAGGCGGTCACCAGCGCCGTCAACCGCGCCCACCACTGAGCTGCCAGGAAGGGCCCTTTGGCGACAAGGGGCCCTTCCTCAGCACCCACCGCCCGCCGGCCTCACTCCTTGCGGGGTGGGCGGTGGACGAGCAGGGCTGCGATGATCGCCCCGCCCAGCAGCAGCCCGGCGCACCAGAGCAGGGCGCCCCGGTAGGCGGCGGTCAGTTCGGCGGGCTGCTCGTACCCGGTGCCGGAGAGTCCGACCAGCAGCGGCAGGGCGGCTACCGCCAGCAGCCCGCCCACCCGGGAGGCGGCGTTGTTGAAGCCGCTGGCCACCCCGGCGAACCGGTCGGCGACCGCGGCCAGCACGGAGGCGGTCAGGGGTGCCACCACCATGGTCAGGCCGACCCCGAACACCACCACCCCGGGCAGCACCTGCCGCCAGTACGACGCGCCCGGGCCGACCTCACGCAGCAGCAGCAGACCGACGGCGGCCAGGACCGGACCGACAGTCAGCAGCAACCGTGGCCCGATCTTGGTCGACAGCGCTCCTGCCGCCGGTGAACCGACCAGCAGCAGCAGGGTCACGGGCAACAACGCGAGGCCGGTCCCCAGCGCCGACCAGCCGACCACGTTCTGAAGGTAGACCGCGATGATGAAGGTGAACCCGCCGAGGGCGGCGTAGACCAGCACGGTGAAGAGGTTCAGTACCGAGAAGAGTCGGCTGCCGAACAGCCCGGTGGGCAGCATCGCCGTCTCCCCGCGCCTTCGCTCCACCAGGACGAACACCACCGCGGCGAGCACCGCTACCAGGGCCGCCCCGACCACCGGCGGGGCACCCGCTCCCCGCTCCGGCGCGTCGACCAGGGCGTAGGTGACCCCGGCCAGAGCCAGCGCACCCCACAGCGCACCGGCCACGTCGAACCGCCGGCCCGACCCACGGGTTCGCGAGGTGCTCTCGTCACCCCGGCTCTCCGGTACCCAACGCAGGGCGGCCAACACCACGAGCACGGCCAGCGGCACGTTCAGGAAGAAGATCCACCGCCAGGAGAGGGCATCGATCAGCCAGCCACCGATGAAGGGCCCCAGGGCGGTGGAGACACCCGACAGGCCGGACCAGGCGCCGATCGCCTTCGCCCGGTCGTCGGGATGGAAGCTGGCTTGCAGCAACGACAGGGAACCCGGGGTCAGCAGGGCACCGCCGACCCCTTGAAGCAGCCGCGCGGCCACCAGCCAGTCGGTCCGCAGTGCCAGGCCACAGAGCACCGAGGCGCCGGTGAACCAGATGACGCCGAGCAGGAAGATCCGCCGCCGGCCGAACCGGTCTCCGAGGGCACCTCCGAGCAGTACGAAGGCAGCCAGGGTCAGCAGGTACCCGCTCACCGTCCACTGTAGGCCGGAGACGGAGGCCCCGAGATCGGCGCCGAGCCGAGGCAGCGCCACGTTGACCACGGTGCTGTCCAGGAAGACCATGCCGGAGGCGAGTACGGCGGCCGCCAGGGTGCCCCGGCCGGCTGCCGAGCTCAACCGGAGCACGGGTACGGGTTCAGCCATGTCTACCAATCTGCCGTGCACCATCTGCCAGACACCACGAAACGCTAAAACACCGTACGGGTACTGTGCGGGATCGGCGAATGCCCGCAAGCTGGAGAGGTGTCGTCTGTGCGTACCAGATCAGGACCCCGTGCCCTGGGGGCGCTCGCGCTCGTCGCGGTGCTGACCTTCGGCGCGGCCGGGTGTGTCCCGCTCGAAGAGGAGCCGGGCGCGCGACCCAGCAGCGGGGGTGGCACCGCTGACCAGATGCTCTCCCAGCTCACCGTCGCCGAGGCCGGCTCGATGCGCGGCTACAGTCGCAAGCGCTTCCCGCACTGGCGTAAGACCGGCCAGAACTGCGACGTCCGCGACACCGTGTTGGAGCGGGACGGCAAGGGCATCGAGCATTCCGGCTGCAACGTCGTGGGCGGCCAGTGGGAGAGTGTGTACGACGGCCGCAGCTTCACCGATCCGTCGCAGGTGGACATCGACCACATGGTTCCGTTGGCCAACGCCTGGCGATCCGGTGCCGACGAGTGGGACGACACCAAACGGGGTGATTTCGCCAACGACCTCGACCGGCCGCATCTTTTCGCGGTTTCCGCCTCTTCCAACCGGGCAAAGGGTGACCAGGATCCGTCCCAGTGGAAACCGCCAAACCAGTCATACTGGTGCCAATACGCCGGGGATTGGGTGGCGGTCAAGCACCACTGGCAGCTGACGGTGACCAGTGCCGAGAAAGCCGCGCTGGCCGACATGTTGGAGGGCTGCACATGGGAGAGCAAGCCGTAGCCGGGGCCGACGGCGGCTCGACGCCCGATTCCGGTACAGCGGACGCGGCGGCGACCGGCAGCTCGGGACCGACAACCGCGGGGATGACCGCGGACGGCGCCGCTGCCAGCGAGGTCGAGGTGCCGGGCGCGGGAATGACCGCCGACGCCGCAGGTCCGGCCGGTCCGCAGAGCCGCACCACGGACATCGTGGCCGGCCCGGGCGGGGTGATGACCGACGAGGTCGGGGTGGTCACCGGCGAGCTGACCCTGCGCACGGAGTTCGCCGACGGGCAGGTCACCCTGCATGTCCAGTACAAGGACGCGGACGAGTGGTACGTGGTCAGCGGCGGCAAGGCCCCGCTGGAGGCCGCTTCCGGGCTGGACGCGGTGCACAGCATCGCGGTCGGCCTGCTGGACCGCCCCGAGGGCTGAGCGCCGCAGACGTGGACAGAAGCCCCTTCCGGCACGCGAGGCGCACCGGAAGGGGCTTCTGCTTCACACGAAGGAGCCGGGTTCGCTGGGGGCGGAGACGACCTCGGGTTCCTCGCCCTCGCCGGCCGGCCGGACGATCTCCACACTCACCTTGTGCGGACGCAGTTCGCCGCTGGCGATCCGCTCGGCGAAGTGACAGGCGACCCGACTCTCGCCGATCTCCCGCAGCACGGGACGCTCATCCGCGCAGCGGGTCGGCTGGGCCCACGGGCACCGGGTGTGGAAGCGGCAGCCGGCCGGCGGATTGGCCGGTGAGGGCAGGTCACCGGTGAGCAGGATGCGCTCCCGGCGATCCTCGACATCGGGGTCCGGCACCGGCACCGCCGACATCAACGCCCGGGTGTACGGGTGCAGGGGCTCGGTGTAGAGCCGGTCGCCGGGGGCCTCCTCCACCAGGGCGCCCAGATACATCACCCCGACCGTGTCGGAGATGTGCCGGACCACCGCCAGGTCGTGCGCGATCACCAGGTAGGTCAGGCCCAGGCTGTCCTGCAACTCGTCGAGCAGGTTGACCACCTGGGCCTGGATCGACACGTCCAGGGCGGAGACCGGCTCGTCGGCGACGATCAGCTCCGGGCCCAGCACCAGGGCACGGGCGATCCCGATGCGCTGCCGCTGGCCGCCGGAGAACTCGTGCGGGTAGCGGGACAGGGCCCAGCGGGGCAGCCCGACCTTGTCCAGGGTCTCCGAGATGATCTTCCGGCGTTCCTCCCGGCCGCCCCCGATGCCGTGCGCCTGCAGGCCCTCGGTCAGGATCGACTCGATGTTCTGCCGGGGATCCAGGCTGGACATCGGATCCTGGAAGATCATCTGCATCCGCCTGCGCATGGCGCGCAGCTTGTTCGGTGCGAGGGTGGTCAGCTCGACACCGTCGAAGCTGACCTGCCCGGCGGTCGGCGGGTTGAGCTGGAGCAGCGCCCGCCCGAGGGTGGACTTGCCGCAACCCGACTCGCCGACCAGGCCGTAGGTCTTGCCTCGCGGGATGCGCAGGTCCACCCCGTCGACCGCCTTGACGTGGCCGACCGTCCGGTCGAACAGCACTCCCCGCTTGATCGGGAAGTGCACCTTCAGGTCCCGTACCTCGACGAGGATGTCGCTGTCGGTCATGGCTTCTCCTCCTCGCGCGGCGCCGGCACCTGGCCACCGGCCGAGGTCGCCTCAGCCGCTGGGTCGACCGGTGCCGCCGGGTCGACGGATGACGCTGCCGGGGTGGCACCCGCCGGCGGAGCCGGGTTGACGCAACGGTAGCTGCGGCCGTCGTGAGCCGACACCAGCTCCGGCGGCTGCCCCACACAGGCGTCCACCCGCCGGGTGCAGCGCGGGGCGAAGGCACAACCCTCCGCCCAGGGCAGCAGATCCCGTACCGAGCCCGGGATGGGGTTGAGCCGCTCGCCGCGTCCGGCGTCCAGACGCGGCACCGACCCGAGCAGACCCACGGTGTACGGGTGCCGGGGCTCGCGGAACAGCGGACGCCGTCGGGCGGTCTCCACCACCCGGCCGCCGTACAGGACGTTGATCGTGTCGCACATGCCGGCCACCACACCGAGATCGTGAGTGATCATCACCAGGGCGGTGCCGGAGTCACGGACCAGGTCCTTCAGCAGTTCCAGGATCTGCGCCTGGATGGTGACGTCCAGAGCGGTCGTCGGCTCGTCGGCGATCAGCAGGCGAGGCTGGCAGGCCACCGCCATGGCGATCAGGGCCCGCTGCCGCATCCCACCGGAGAGCTGGTGGGGATATTCCTTCAGCCGCCGCTTCGGATCCGGGATGCCCACCCGGTCCAGCAGCTGAGCGGCTTCCTTCGCCGCCGCGTCACCCTTCATCCCGCGGTGCCGGGTCAGCACCTCGGTGACCTGGAGGCCGATCGGGATGACCGGATTCAGCGAGGAGAGCGGGTCCTGGAAGATCATCGCGATGTCCCGGCCCCGGATGTCCCGCCGGGCCCGGTCGTCGAGTTGCAGCAGGTCGGTGCCGTCGAAGACGGCCTTGCCGCCCACCGCCAGACCGGGTTGCTTGGGCAGCAACCCCATGATGGCCAGCGAGGTCACCGACTTACCGCAGCCGGACTCACCGACCAGGCCGACCACCTCACCGGTGTCGACCCTGAAGGAGACCCCGTCGACGGCGCGTACGGTGCGCTGACCGCGCCGGGCGAAGCTGACCGAAAGGTCTTCCACTTCAAGTAGTGCCATTTTTCTACTTCCGCAGCTTCGGATCGAGGGCCTCACGCATCGCCTCACCGAGCAGGGTGAAGCCCAGCGCGGTGATGATGATGGCGACCGCCGGATAGATGGCCAGTGCGGGCCGGATGCCGAGCCACGGCTGCGCGTCGGCCAGCATGACGCCCCACTCGGGAACGGAGGAGTCCGGGTTACCGAGGCCCAGGTAGGACAGGGCGGCGGCCTCGATGATCGCGGTGGCGAGCGTCAGCGTGGCCTGCACGATGACCGGGGCCAGCGAGTTCGGCAGCACGTGCGCCACCGCGATCTTCGACTTGCTGACACCCAGGGAGGTGGACGCCAGCACGTATTCCTTGTTGGCCTGGACGATCATCGAACCGCGCAGCAACCGGGCGAAGATCGGCACCGAGACCATACCCACGGCGATCATGACGGTGATCAGGCTCGGCCCGAGCAGCGCCGCGATGCTCACCGCCAGCAGCAGGCTGGGCAGGGCCAGCAGCATGTCGATGAAGCGCATCAGGACGGTGTCCACCCAGCGGCCCCAGCGGCCGCCGAGCCCGGCGGCAGCACCCGCCACCCCACCGATCAGCGCGCCGAGTGCCAGCCCGATCATGGTGGCGACCACGCCGACCAGCAGGGTCTGCCGGGCTCCGATGACCATCCGGCTGAACACGTCCCGACCCTGATGGTCGTAGCCGAGCCAGTGTTCGGAGGAGGGGCCGGGGATGAGGCCCTGCCCCACCTTGACCACACCCTCGCGGATGCCCATGGTGTCCTTCGGGCCGTACGGCACGAAGAACGGTCCGAAGACGGCTACCAGGACGAAGATGGCCAGGATGACCGCGCCGACGATGGCGGCGGGGTTACGTCGCAGCCGGCGGAACGCGTCCTGCCAGAGGCTGACCCCGCGCTCGTCCTCCCGGGCGGCCAGTTCGGCGAGGCGGTCGATCTTCTCGCGCTTCTTCCCGCTGATGATCGTCATCGGACCCTCACCCTCGGGTCGATCAGGCTGTACGACAGGTCCACGATCAGGTTCACCAGCACGTAGACCACTGCGATGATCATGATGAAGCCCATCAGGACGGGATAGTCACGATTGCTGATGGACTCGGCGAGGAAGGCCCCGATCCCGCTGAAGGCGAAGACCGTCTCGGTGAGCACCGCCCCGGAGAGCAGGCCGCCGGTGAGCAGACCGATCGAGGTGGCCACCGGCAGCATGGCGTTACGCAGCACATGCCGACGGCGTACGACGTTCTCGGTCAGGCCCTTGGCCTCGGCGGTGCGGACGAAGTCCTCGCCCAGCACCTCGAGCACACTGGCCCGGGTGATCCGGACGATGATCGCCAAGGGGATGCTGGCCAAGGCCATGCCCGGCAGAACCAGATGCCAGAGGGCGTCGGCGGCGGCGTCCCACTCCCGGGTCATCAGCCCGTCCAGGACGAAGAAGTTGGTGATCCGGGTGGCCCCGAGGATCGGATCCTGCCGACCGCTGGACGGGAACCAGCCGAGGTTCTCCGAGAAGATCGCCTTGAGCACGTACGCCAGGAAGAAGACCGGGATGCAGATGCCGATCAGGGACCCGCCGACGGACGCGTAGTCGAGGAACCGGCCGCGCTTGCGGGCGGCCAGGTAGCCCAGCGGGATGCCGATGCCGATCGCGATCACCATGGCGGTGATGGTCAGCTCGATCGTGCCGGGGAAGCGCTGGAGGAACTCCGTGGTCACCTCGCGCTTGGTGGAGATGGAGGTGCCGAGGTCGAGGCGGACCAGCCGCTTCACGAACCGGCCGTACTGAATCAGGATCGGCTCGTCGAGGCCGAGGTTACGACGGATGGCGGCCCGCATCTCGGGCGTACCCCGCTCGCCGAGGATGGCGGTCTCGGGGCCGCCGGGCAGCCGCCGGAGCCAGATGAACAACAGGATGGAGAGCCCGAACAGCGTGGGTATCAGCTGTAGTAGGCGTCTGACGATGAACCGGAACACGGCCGCCTCGTGGGTGTGCTGAGGATCGCGGGCGGACGCTGTGGGTAACAGCGCCCGCCCGCGGTCGGTGCTTCAGGTCAGGACTTGAACTCGGCGGTGGAGAACCGCTCGTCGGTGAGCGGGCTCGCCTTGACCCCGGTCACGTCCTTGCCGAACACGATGGCCGGCGGCGAGTGCGAGATCGGCACACCGGGCAGGAAGTTCATGATGTCGGCGTTCAGCTCCTTGTAGAGCGCGGTGCGCTCCGCCATGTCGGCGGTGCTGTCAGCCTTCTTGAACTTCTCGAACAGGGCCGGGTTGTTGAAGCCCCACTCGTCCTTCTGCCGGTCGAAGAAGGTACCGATGAAGTTGTAACCGTCGCCGTAGTCGCCGGTCCACCCGAGGAAGTGGATGTCGTGCTTGTTACCGGAGGTGGTGGCGTTGAGGTAGTCCGGGCTCCACTTGAGCGGGATCGCCTCGATCTTGATGCCGGCCGCCTGGAGGTCCGCCGAGATCAGCTCGAACAGGTCCTTCGGGTTCGGCATGTAGGGCCGGGTGACCTCGGTCGGGTAGTGGAACCGCAGGGTCAGGTCGGAGGCACCGGCCTCGGCCAGCAGGGCCTTGGCCTTCTCGACGTCGTAGTCGTACTTGGTGACGTCGCCGTTCCAGCCCTCGACGGTGTCCGGGAAGAAGTTCACCGCGACCTGGGCGCCCGGGGGCAGCTTCGAGTCGACCAGGGCCTGGCGGTTGACCGCGTGCGCGAGCGCCTGCCGGACCTTGAGGTCAGCCAGCTTCGGGTTCCCCTTCTGGTTGATCGCCAGGTAGAGGATGTTGAAGGCCGGACGGGTCAGGACGTTGAAGCCCTCGCCCTTCAGCGGCTCCACATCGGCCGGACCAACCAGGTCGTAGCCCTGGATGCCGCCGGAACGCAGCTCCTGCTTACGAGCGTTCTCGTCCGAGATGGTCTTGAAGATCAGGCTCTTGAGCTTGGCCTTCTCGCCCCAGTAGTCCTCGTTGCGCTCCAGGGTCAGCGTCTTGTTCGGGACGTCCCAGGACTTGAACTTGAACGGACCGGTACCGGTCGGGTGCGCGGTCGCGTACGCCGGGTACTTGATGTCATCCGCGCTGCCCGAGATGTTGCTGGCGTCGTACTGCTCCAGCGCCTTGGGGCTGTGGATGGAGAAGGACGGCAGCATCAGGGCGGCCGGGATCTTGCTGGAGACCCGGGTGAAGGCCAGGCTGACCGTGGTGGGGTCGGTGGCGGTGCAGGACTTGAAGAGGCTCTCACCGAGAGTGGGATCCTCGTTGGCGGCGTAGCCGCCCATGATGTCCTGCCAGTACGCCGTCACGTCCGGGCTCTGCATGAGGCCCTTGGCGTTGTACCAACGGTTGAAGTTGTAGCAGACAGCCTCGGCGTTGAACTCCTCGCCGTCGTGGAACTTCACGCCGGTACGCAGCTTGAACGTCCAGGTCGTGCCGGCGGCGTCCGGCTCCCAGGACTCAGCGAGACCGGGACTGACCTTGGTGCCGCCCTCCTCCGGGCGAACCAGAGTCTCAAACACCTGACGGGCCACGCGCAGCGATTCACCGTCGCTGGCGAGGCTGGGGTCCAGCACCTTCGGGTCTCCGGCAACGCCGAAGACAAGGGTGTCCTTCTTACTACCGCCGGAACCTTCTTCGCGGTCGCTCTCGGCACAGCCTGCTACCGCGAGGGCCGCGGCCGCCATGGCCGCGATAGCGACCTTCGGCCTGGATGCACGCATGGTGCTTCACCTCGTCCTAGGGGGTACGGACTACGTGGTGACAGGGTCACCGCTGGCGGTGACCATAGCTCCCGTTCGGACGGAGCGGAAACGTCACGACAGGCTCTTGGTACCGGATCGTGTCCTTAGTGACCAGCCGCTGTAATGCGACCCCTCGGACTATCGGACAAACAGCCTAATAAGCCCACGGCAATCGATATCATTCTGTTACATCGATCGGCCCCTAGATCGAGGCACTGTCACACCCCGGCGAACCCCCCGTCGGGCCGTGCCCGCAGCACGCGGACACGGCCCGCAAGATGCCCGTGGACTCACCCACGGGCACCTTTTAGACGGTCCGGTGACCGATTCAGACGGCCCGACGTCCCTCGAAGGCACGCCCCAGAGTGATCTCGTCGGCGTACTCCAGGTCGCCGCCGACCGGCAGGCCACTGGCCAGCCGGGTCACCGAGATCCCCATCGGCTTGACCATCAACGCGAGATAGGTCGCGGTCGCCTCGCCCTCGGTGTTCGGATCGGTGGCCAGGATCAGCTCACGGACCACACCGCTACCGAGCCGGGTCATCAACTCCCGGATCCGCAGGTTGTCCGGACCGATGCCCTCCAGCGGATTGATCGCTCCGCCGAGCACGTGGTAGCGCCCGCGGAACTCACCGGTCCGCTCGATCGCCACGACGTCCTTCGGCTCCTCGACCACGCAGACCACCTCGTCGCTGCGGCGCGGGTCGCGGCAGATCCGGCACTGGTCCGACTCGGCGACGTTGTAACAGTTGGTGCAGAACCGCACCAACTCCTTGACCTTCCGCAACGCGCCCGCCAGCCGATTGACGTCGGCCGGGTCGGCGGACAGCACGTAGAAGGCGATCCGCTGGGCACTCTTGGGGCCGACGCCCGGCAGCCGACCCAACTCGTCGATCAGGTCCTGGATGGCACCCTCGTACATCTGCGGGCTCAGAACCCGGGCAGGCCGAGGCCGCCCATCCCGCCCGCCACCGGGCCCATCTTCTGCTCGGTCAACTGGCGGGCCGCCTCGCTGGCGTTGTTCAGCGCCGCGACGACCAGGTCCTCCAGGGTCTCCACGTCCTCCGGGTCGACCGCCTTCGGATCGATCTTGATGCTCTTGATCTCGCCAGCACCGGAGACCGTCGCGGTGACCAGACCACCACCGGCGGTGCCGGACACCTCGGCCTCGGCCAACTCGGCCTGCGCCTTGGCGATCTGCTGCTGCATCTTCTGCGCCTGCTTCAGCATCTGCTGCATGTTCGGCTGTCCACCAGGCCGCACGACGGCTCCCTATGACTCGGCTACGTAATTCACGCCCACCCTAACCGCCCCCTCCGCCACCACCCCACCACCGCGCACCCCCACCACCCCTTCCCGCCGATCTTGCACTTTCGGTCGCCTTATTGCCCCTGAGTGCGGTATTTGTCCCGACCAAAAGTGCAAGATCGCGGAGAGAGGGCGGGCGGGGAGGGCGGGGTGGGGTGGGGTGGGGCGGGGTGGGGTGGGGTGGGCTAGCGGGTGTCGGATTCGCTGATTTTTTCGGTGCCGGCGAAGGCTTCGCGGAGCAGGCGTAGCGCCTGTTCCTCGCTCGACTGGCGGGCGGTCTTCTCGTCGATGATCTCGTCCAGGGGCTCGTCGCCCGGATCGAACCCCTCGTAGGCGGCCGTGGGGGCCGCACTGACGCCGCCGCCGCGCAATGGGCCGTCGAAATCCGGATCGTACGGCGGCTCGCCGGCGAACTCGGCGTCGGCGGTCTGCCGAGCCACCTGGCCGGTACGGGTGCCCCGTCCGGCCGCCGCCGCACGGGCTGCCGCGATCGCGCTGCTCGCCGGTGCGCTTCTGCCGCTTCCGTGGGCCGGTACCTCCGACCGGGTCGTCCTCACCCCGGCTGCCGGGCCACCGGCTGCGACCGCAGTCCCGGCACCCGCCCGCGCGCTCGCCGCCACGCCTGCGGCCGACCTGGTCGGTCCTGCCCCGCCCGCCTGGGCCCTGGCGGTGGCCGGTCCACCCGACTGTGCCCCGCCGGTGGCCAGCCCGCCGGGCTGCGCTCCGCCGGAGGCCGGCCCGCCCGGCTGCATGCCGCCGGTAGCGGACCTGTCCGACCCGGTTGCGCCGACCCGACCTGCCTGGCCCAGGTCCACCGCAGTCGACCGGGCTCCGTCGGAAGCATCGTGCGTGGGGGTAGCGGAGCCGACACCGCTGGCGCCACCGGGGCGAGCCGCCTCCGGCCAGTCGGTGTCCGCCTCGCCCACCTCGGCAGCTCCGGTGGCGGCAGCGCCGCCGGGTCGGGCCGGTTCGGGCCACCCCTCGTCTTCCTCGGCCGATCCCCCACCCGCTGCGGGACCAACTGCGGGGCGACCTCCGCCCGGGGCCCCGGCCGACGGGGGCGCAGCCACCGGTGGTGCAGCGGGGGTCGTGCCGTTCGGGGGTGCCGGAGACTGGGGACGTGACGGCGCGGGAGCGGTGGCGCGCGGGTTGCCGGGTGACATCCCGCTCCGCTCGCCGGCCACCTCGAACCGGATCTGCCAGCGCCCGCCCAACTCCTCGTAGAGCGCGTCCGTGAGCACCTGCGCGTGGTCGGACATCATCCGGGCCAGTACAGCCGACTTCACGGTCAGCACGAGGGTGTCGCCGTCGAGGTCGCGTACGACCGCGTCACGCATCAGCGCCGCGATCTTCTTGTTGCTCCGGTTGACCTTGCCGACCACCTCCGGCCAGACCCGCCGTACCGCGACCGCGTCGAGCACCCCGGGAGTCACCGCGCCCGGCCGGGGCGGCTCGGGGGTGACCGGATCGGGCATCACGGCCGACGGCGGAACCTGCCGACGTGGGGTGGGTGCTGCCTCGCCCGCCGGGACCGAGCCGTTGTCGGTCGCAGTCGGCCCTCCGAGGCCGGCCTGAGTAGCTCCACCGTCGTAGGCGGCATCACTTCCGGCCCGGGTCTCGGTAGCCGGCGAGACAGCCCGGGTCGCCCCGGCGCCGTTGGCGGTAGCCGACGCGGCAGCGGCGGTGGCGGCCCGGGTCGCGGCGGCAGCCGCGGGCGGGGCGGGAGGCTGGGTGCGTACCGTCGGGGCTGGGGTGGCCGGCGCGGAGTCGGCGGCGGCCGACGGGGTCTCGGTGCCGGCCAGGGTGAGCCGACGTTCCATGCGTTCCAGGCGCTGGAGCAGGCCGCCGGTGGAGTCGTCCACCCCGGGCAGCAGCAGCCGGGCGCAGATCAGCTCCAGCAGCAGCCGAGGGGCGGTCGTACCGCGCATCTGCACCAGGCCGTCGTGCACGATGTCGGCGCACCGGGACAGGGTGCCCGGACCCAGCCGCTGGGCCTGGGCGGTCATCCGCTCGATCTGGTCGTCCGGGCCGTCGATCAGGCCCTTGGCGGCGGCGTCCGGCACCTGCTGAAGCACGATCAGGTCACGCAGCCGTTCCAGCAGATCCGAGGCGAACCGGCGCGGATCGTGCCCGGCCTCGGCGACCCGGTCGACGGTGGCGTACGCGGCGGCGCCGTCCCCGGCGGCCAGGGCGTCGCACATCTCGTCGATCAGCGCCGAGTCGGTGACACCGAGCAGCGCGGCGGCCCGCGCGTAGGTGACACCATCCGGACCGGCACCGGCGATGAGCTGATCGAGTACGGAGAGACTGTCCCGGGCGCTGCCCCCACCGGCCCGTACGACCAGCGGGAACACCGCCGGCTCGACCTGCACACCCTCGGCCTGGCAGAGCTGCTCCAGGTACGGCCGCAGCACCTTCGGCGGGATCAGGCGGAAGGGGTAGTGGTGGGTCCGCGACTTGATCGTGCCGAGGACCTTCTCCGGCTCGGTGGTGGCGAAGATGAACTTGACGTACTCCGGGGGCTCCTCCACCAGCTTGAGCAGGGCGTTGAAGCCGGCCGACGAGACCATGTGCGCCTCGTCGATGACATAGATCTTGAAGCGGCTGCTGGCCGGCGCGAAGAAGGCCTTCTCCCGCAGCTCACGGGCATCGTCCACACCACCGTGGCTGGCCGCGTCGATCTCGATGACGTCGATCGAGCCGGCCCCGTCGCTGCCCAGCGAGCGGCACGACGCGCAGACCCCACACGGCTCCGGGGTGGGACCCTGCTCACAGTTGAGGGAGCGGGCCAGGATCCGGGCGCTGGAGGTCTTGCCACACCCACGCGGCCCGGAGAAGAGGTACGCATGGTTGAGCCGCCCACTGCGGAGCGCCTGCGACAGCGGCTCGGTGACGTGCTCCTGCCCGATGACCTCGGCGAAGGTACGCGGCCGGTACTTGCGGTAGAGCGCCAATGCCACGGCGTCCCGCCTCCTCTCGACCGCGCCATTCTCCGCTGCCCGCGCCCGACTGACCACCCACCCCGCCGGGCCCTGAGCTGAGATCGACTCCGTTACGCCGTTGTGGGGGCATCGACGGGCCAGGGACACCCCCATACCGCCGTAACGGCGTCGATCATGGGGCCTTGAGGTCGATCATGGGGCCTTGAGACAGAAAGGCCTCCCGTGCACCCGGCAGAGCTCGCTTATCCTTGCTGCCTTCCGGCCCTGGGGAGGTTCACGAGGTACCGCCGCACGGGAGGTAGCCCCAGCCTACCCGACCCGTCGTCGATCTTCAGGGGGTGGTGGGGTGGGCAACGTCTCGGGGACCTGTATCCTGGCTCGCGGAGGATTCGCCTAGAGGCCTAGGGCGCACGCTTGGAAAGCGTGTTGGGTTAACACCCTCACGAGTTCGAATCTCGTATCCTCCGCTCGTCAGAGCTGGAAAAACGACAGGGCCGGCCCCCGAAGGGACCGGCCCTGAGTCGTGTCTACGGTCGCTCTCGTCTCAGTTGTCGTCTCACTTGCCCTGTTCCGGCTGGTCGGGCGGCGGCTCGGTGGCCTTCTCCCCCGGCCCGCTCGGTGGGTCGCCCCAGAGCAGTCCGCCGAGTTGCTGCGCGATGTCCCGGCGTACCTGGTCGGTCATGTGCTGGTACCGGACGGCCATCGCCGAGTTAGACCAGCCCATGATGCCCATCACGGCACGGCCGGAGACGCCGAGGACCAGGAGCACGGTGGCGGCGGTATGCCGAGCGTCGTGCAGTCGGCCGTCCCGCACTCCGGCGAGCTTGAGAAGCCGTTTCCACTCGTCGTAGTCCGTTGCCTGGTGGATTGCCTCGCCGGTCGGCGAGGCAAATACCCATCCTTCGTCCCGCCAGAGTTGCGCGGCGGTTTCGCGCTCGGCGTCCTGTTCTTTTCGGTGCCGCCGCAGCAGGTCGACCAGCGCATCCGGCAGACCGATTGAGCGTCGACCAGCACGCGATTTCGTGTCAGCCGCAACCGGGCGTTCGTTCACCCGCTCGGGGCATTGACCGGGCAACTTTTGTTCGCACTTCCCGTCGCAGCCGTGCCGCCATTTCGGCCGAAGCAGTGCCCGGCGGACGGTCAACGATCCGTTGTCCAAATCCACGTCCGACCATTTCAGGCCGAGCGCTTCGCCCTGGCGCAAACCGAGCGCCAGTGCCACCGCCCATCGCGCGCTGTTCCGCCGTGACGATGCCGCACGCAGGATCGCCTGTACCTCCGGAACGGAGTACGGCTGCACCTCGGAATCCGGCAGGCGGGGCGGCTTGGCCAGCGCGGCAGGGTTCCGGGCGAGGTGCCCACGGCGGACCGCCTCACCGAGTGCCGTGCGGATGGTCCGGTGTGCCTGGTGGGCGGTGCCGGCCGCGCTGCCGTTGGCCATCATCCGGACGTACAGGCGCTCCAGGTGTTCCGGCTCCAGGCGGTCAAGGCGGTGGGCACCGACACCGGGAATCAAATGCCGACGAACGGCGACCCGGTAGCCGTCAAGGGTGTTCGTCCGCACCACCGGGCCGGCGATGTTCTCGACCCAATGCGTTAGCCACTTCTCGACCGTCCAGCGGCTACCCGGTTTCCGGACCGTGCCGTTGTCGCGCTCCCGTTCCAGAGCACGCACCTTGCGGATTACCTCGGCCTCCGTTTTCGCCTGAACGTGCCGCCGGTCCGGCTTGCCGTCGTCCTTGACGCCGACCGTTACCCGGCCGTGCCAGTAGCCGTCACCGCCCTTGTAGATGCTGGATGCGCCGTTCGGCTTTCTTCCCACTCGTCGGGCTCCTT
Organism: Micromonospora sp. DT229; assembly: GCF_049844505.1. Classification (NCBI taxonomy): domain Bacteria; kingdom Bacillati; phylum Actinomycetota; class Actinomycetes; order Micromonosporales; family Micromonosporaceae; genus Micromonospora; species Micromonospora sp. DT229. Next base: position 509,240 of record NZ_JBNCLD010000002.1, read on the forward strand.
TCGTCAGGCGGCGTGGTCGAGTTGCGTCGGGTTGGACAGGAGGCTCTGTACGTACTCGTCAAGGCAGAACGTCGGCACTCGGCGCAGACGGCCGATGGTGACGGTGCGAATCTGGCCGGTCTTGATCAGGGCGTACATCGTGGTGCGGCCGATACCGAGTCGCTCTGCGGCTTGCTCGATGGTCAAAACCACGCGGTTGTCGGGGGTGTTCATCGGCGGGTGTCCTCCCTCGGGGTGGCGTCGATGTAGAGGCGCTGGAACATCGGGGATCGGCGGTCGGGGTAGGGCCGGGAGACGTGGCGGATGTGCAGCACTTGGGCGATGGCGTCGAGTGCTGCGGCTGTTTCAGCGGGTGTGCCGTGCAGCCTGATTCGCACGGTGAGGGCCTTCCGATCGATGGCGTTCATTTGTTGGGGAACAGGGAGGTATCACCACAGAAGGGTGTAGAACGGCCCGCTGAGAGCGCCGCAGAGGCAAGATCTCGGGTGTCCCGGTGTTGGGCGTAGGGCGTGGCGCTCTCAGTCGCTCTCAGCGGGCCGATTCCATGCATCGGCGGGCCGGTCAGGTAGCCAGTGGCGTCCGGCGGTGGGCCGGGAAGCGTTGACACGCTGACAACCCGCCGTGATACGGCCGTTTCCGCAGGTGGCGGCGGGTGCAAGGGTGTCAGCGGTCCCCGCTGACAGGCGTTGACACCCGTTGACACCGGGCGGGCCGGCGGGTGGAGTGTCAACGCCTGTCAGCGGCTGTCAACGCGGCCCGTTGACACCCTCGCGTGTGTCGTGGCCTGCGGAAACGTCACTGCCGGGGTGGGGTGTCAGCGTGTCAACGCTTCCGGGCTCCTGCTCGGCGGTGGCCCGTGGGTGGAGTTCGTAGCGGCCGTCCGGGCCGTGGCGGACCCATCCGAGCGCGACCAGCTCGGCGAGCACCGCCGACACGTCATCGGATTTCGGTAGCCGGCGGGACACGCGGCGGTGTAGTTCCCGGCGGGTGAAGGTGGTCATGCCTTTGCCGGTGAGGACGCCGAGCACGTACCGGGCGTTCTCCACCGCGCTGTCGGTGCCGATGGTGGTGAGGGCGGCCCGGTAGTGCGCGGCGAAGAACTCGGCGAGCCGTACGGCGTCGGCCATCCGGTCGGCGTCGATCGGCTTCCGCCACCCGTCCGCCGGGTGATGCGCCACGTGCAACAGGCCGGCTAGGCGCAGCGTGGCGCCGGAGAGTTTGTTGCCCCATTCCCGCATGTCGTAGAGGCTTCCGCCGGGCCGTAGCTCGGCTTCGACCTGCTCGGCGGCGGCCCGGCGGACGTTGCCGGCGTCGTCGGTCAAAGTCACCACGGCCGGGTCGGTCCACTCGGCGAGGGTGGCGGCCAGGTCGTGAACGCGGTGGCGGTAGCCGGCGGTCACCTGCTCCGGCACGGGCGGGGTGTCGACCGGCCGCCACCCGGCCAGCGAGCGGGGTAGGGCGAACAGGAATCGGGCCGGCAGGCCGCGTCCGGCCAGGTCGGCATTCCCGCCGAACTTGCGCAGCACGGTCGGTTGCGCCATCACGCACACCGTGAGCGCGGGTTTGTCGACCGAGGCACCTTCGCGGGTCTGCCGTTCGTTGCTCATCGGCTGCCCGGCGTGACCTTTCAGGTAGGGGTCAAGGTTCGGCGCGCCGGAGTATCGGCCGGCGAGGGTGTCGAAGATGCCGCCTTCATCGCTGATGATCGCCATGCGTCCGCCGTTGGCGGCCATCAACCCGATCAACGCTTCGGGGGTGGCGTCGTCCACGATGAGTTTCGGCAGACCGGGAACGGTGATCGCCTCGGCGGCGATCGCGGCGGCAACCGCCTCGGCGGCAGCGTCATCGCGCTTACCGGGGTCGGTGGCCTTTGCGGCAGCGGCTTTGGCTTGCTCGGCTTGCCGGTCGGCGATGTCCCGTAGGGCGGCGGCCTCGGCGATCCTCGGGCGGGCCGCCTCGGCGAGGGTGGACTGTGCGGCGAACAGGGGTGCGGTCATCGCCCGGTGCACGGGTGACTTGCGTTCGCCGGGGCCGGCGATGACGGCGGCGAAGATGTTGACGGGTTCCCGCCATCCGGCCACGGGTTCGACTTCCAGCCGGCCACCGGCACAAGCGGAGAGCACGGCCATGGCAAGGGTGCCGGCCATGGCCGGGTCGGTGGCGGTGAACCGGGCTACGCCGGTGACCATGTCTGCGAGCCAGCGCGGGAACACCTCGACCGGGAACGGCGGCGGCGTCGTGGTGGGGCCGGTCAAGGGCACTGGAACATCCCACAGCGGCCCGCCACCGGCAGGCTCGGCGGTGGCTTGCGGGTGGTCGGTGACCAGGTGCAACCGTGCGGCGCTCATGCGGCCACCTGCCGGGGCCGGCGGGCACCGGCGGTGAGGCCGGATCGGACGGTGCGGTACGCCTCGGCGGTGCGCAACCCGGCCGTCATCCCCGCCTGTTCCAGCACGGTTTGCGCGTCGTCCTCGGCGAGCGCGCCACCGGCTACCAATTGCCCGAGCGCCACCGCGGCCACGTACAGGCTGCGGTTGCGCTCGCCCGGTGCGGCGCCGGCCACCCGGTCGACTTCCCGCCCGATGGCGGCCCGCACGTACGCGCCGGCCCGGTCGGTGGGCAGGTCGACCACCACGGGCCGTTGCGGCGGCAACGGTGCCGGTGCGAGCAGCCCGGCCAGCCAGGCGGGCAGCGGCACCGGGTCGCCGTCAACCGCCACCGTGTAGGGGCGGCCGGCGGCGGTGGAACCGGCCGCCACGACGTAGCCACCGTGAGCGCGGGTGTCGACCATCGGGCCGAGCGTCCCGGCCGTGTTCCGCAGTGCCGGGCCGGTGGTGGGATGCCGGTAGTAGAGGTGGGTGCCGCCTCGGCCGGTGGTCACGGTGTAGGTCGGGTCGATGCTTGCGCCGTGCGTGGCGGCCAGCTCGGCGAGCACCGCCACGCCGTCGCGCCCGTCCGCCTCGGGTTCCTTCGGCGTGTCCAGGTCGATCACGACCAGGCGGGACGGCCCGCACGCGATGCCAATGCCGTAGGGGCGGGTCGACCACGCTCGCCGGATGCGGTCGGGGTCGGTGGTGGCTCGTTCCTCCCACCCCACGTGCCGGCCACCGGTGCGGCAGCGTGGGTCGCGGCCGGTGCACCGGTCGGCGGCGTGGTCGGGGAACGCGGGCCGCTTGTCGTCGGGGCGTAGCGGGAAGATGTGCCAGCCGCGTTCGGCGTGGCCTAGCGCGGCGGTAAGCAGGTCATTGGTGGTCATGGTGAGGCTCCCTTGCGGGATGGTCGGGGCGTGGATAGGCGTTGACGCAGGTTCCGGCCGCCCGGCCAGGGCGGCGGGTGTGTGGGCGGGACAGCGCGGCCCTTGCAGGTAGGGCCGTAGCCGGTCGGTGTGGTGGCAGTAGCGGTCAGCGGTGCCGATCCAGTGACCGCACCGGCCGCGGGTCACGGCCCGGCCCGCCTGGGCCGAGGCCGGGCCGCGATCGCTGCGCGGGTGACGGCCTGGCGCACGTCGCCGAGCAGTCCGACCAACTGACGCCGGGCGGCCACGTCGCCGGGGGCGAGCGCCACGCGGAGCCGGATTTCGGCGTGGTCGCGGCCGGCAGCGCTGCGAACGCGCACGAGCACCGCGCGGGCGCGGCCGGGGATGTCGACCACGATTTCGTCGGAGCGGTGTTCGCCGAGGCCGCATCGGTGGCCACCGGCGCACCATCCGGTGTGCCGGTCGCGGCCGGTCATTGCTGGCCTGCCCGGTACTCCGTGCGGATGTACTCGATGAGCCGGCGGCCGAGGCGCGGCCGGCGGCCGGTGCCGTGGCAGCGGTGGCACTCATGCAGTGCCCGGATGATCAGGCCGCGTCGTTCGCCGGTGCCGTGGCAGGCGCGGCAGCGTGGCATCGGCGCGGCGTAGCAGAGGATCAGGTGCCACGCTGCGTAACCGGCGGCGGTGAGGCTAGCTAGTAGGGCGAGGGTGACCACGAAACGCCTCCATCAGGCCGTTTTCAGGGTGTGTGAAGATCACGCCGCTAGGGACTAGGGCGCTGGCCAGGTTTCGGATTGGTCGCTAGTGGTGCCGCTAGGTCTAGCGGGGCTGGCCGCTAGACCTAGCGGCGATCGGCGCGGCTAACTGGCGGCGCGGTTGCCGTTGTCGCGGTCACGCTTGGTGATGGCGGTGAGGATGTGCGCGCGGTCGATGCCGCGTCGGTTGGCTCCCTTGCCGGTGTCGGGGTCGGTGCCCCATACCTGTCCGGTGGTGACGCCGTACGGCTTCAACGCGGCGGTCAGTTGCTCCCGCGTCAGCCCGGCGTAGACCTCGGGCCGTAGGCCGGTGAGACGTTCGCAGACGACCTCGGACCACAGCTTGGCCTCGCTGTCGGACATGACGGCGGCGATGTCGTCCAGCAGCGTGTCCCGGCGCACGGTCGCGGTGTCGATGGTCTGCCCGGCCGCGTGGCCGGTCAGCGTTCCGGCCGCCTCGCGGAGGGTGCGGGCGCGGCGGATGACCTGCTCTGCGGTCGGCCCGTCGATGTAGAACGTGCGGGTGATCGTCGGATCGTCGCCTTCACCGGCGAGGTAGCCGATACCCCGGTCCCGCCGAGAGAACATGGTCGCCTTGATGCCGGCCTTGTGCATCGACGTGCCGAGGACCATGTCGTTCTCGGTGTGCCCCATCACCTTCAAGCAGAACCGCAGCACCGCGTTGGCGGAGATGCCGGTCGGCAGACTCTTCGCGTCCGGGCGCTGGGTGGCCAGGATCAGCGTGATACCGGCGGCCGGGCCACGCTTGATCAGGTCCGTGCAGATCTCCTCGAACTCATCGCCGTACTTCGGGTGCTCAAACCACACCTGGCACTCGTCCACCCCGATCACGATCGGCTGCAACCCGAGGCGCTTCGTGCTGGCCAAATCTGGGGTGACCTTGTTCTCCGGGCACAGGTCACGCGGCAACTCCCGAATCACCTTCGTCCGGCGGCGCAACTCCGTGCGAATCTCTCGCATGGCGGCCAGGCCGTAGGCGATGTCTTCGTCTTCGTCACCGGCGCGGTAGCGGTGGCTGATCGGCTCCAAAGGCGACAGGTCCCCGGTGCCCTTCAAGTCGAAGGCGAGGATCCAGGCGCGGGGGTCGAGTGCCGCGCCGAGCATGGCCAGACGTAGGGAGAACGTCTTACCCATACGCGGGATGCTGCCCACGATCATGGAGGCGAACATCAGGGTGAGGGTGACGGCCCGGCCGCGCGGGTCGGTGCCGAACGGGAACGGCTTGAACAGGTCCACCGCCCCGGACTTGAGCAGCGGCCATGGGTTCTGCTTCGACCGGGAGAGGTCCTTGTCGGCGACGAACAGCACGAGGCGGCCGGGGTGTACCTCGGCGTTGGCCTCGGGCCAGACGCAGCCGAGCGGGCGGGTGAGCGCGGCGGCCAGCTCCTCCCGCTTCTCGACCACCGCCGAGGCGGTCACCCCGCGCGGTAGCTCCACGTCGGCGCGCCATCCGGTGCCGTTCTCCCGCTGGATCGGCGCGGGGAACCACCGTTTGCCGGTGTCGCCTCGGCGTAGTGCCTGGTTGATGCCGGAGATGTTGAGCGCGGCCAGGGCGCGCACCACCTCATCCGAGGTCAACGGCGTGACCGGGTTGCGCACCACCGCCGTGTCGAGTAGCGGCCGGTCGGCGGGTGCGCCGAGCAGCCCGAACACCACCACCACACCCGCCAGGGTGGCGGCCACGGCGGCGGCCGGCGCGGTGGCCAGCAGGCCGAGGCCGACCAGCAGCACGGCGGCGGTGGGGACGGCGGTCAGGCCGCGCCACCGCACCCGCCGATCCCGTTGCCGGGCAAGGGTTTGGTACAGGCGGGCCTCTTCCGGCCGGTCGATGGCGGCGCGGACGACGGATTGGCGGACGGGTTCGCCTTCCAGGTCGAACAACCACCGCACGTAGCCGCGCCCTACCCGGTACACACCGACCGGGGCACGCCACGCGAGCTTGCCGGCGTACTTCGGTGCCCGTAGCAGGTGGTAGCCGGTGGCGTGCGCGGTCAGGCCGGCGGCCCATGTCAGGTTGCCGGCGAACTCGGTGCGGGAGCGTAGCCAGCCGGGCAGGATCGGCCGGCGCTGCGCGTCGCGGAACCCGGTCAGGGTGAACCGCGGGCGCCGCTGCGCGTCGATGCTGTCGACCAGCACCGGCCCACCCTCGGCGGTGTCGTCGTCGCCGAGGTCGACACCGGCGCGGCGGGAACGGGCCGCGTCCAGGTCGACCACCTCGGCATCCGGCCCGGTGGCGTCGTCGGTCAAGTCGCGCTCGGCGGCCTGCCAGTCGAACCGGTCATCATCAGGGGCAGTCATGATGGGGATTCCTCCAACGGGTCTGTCGGATCGGTAGGGGGCCGGCGGCACGGCCCGTGGTTTGCGAGGCCGGAGGGCCGTGCCGCCGGGTTGGGCTAGATGGCGCAGAACAGGGCGGCGATGAACAGCCACCCGACGTGCCACGACTGATCGAGGGCGTACGCCCCGGTCCCGAGTGACGGGTTGTCGTCGCGGCCGGGCCGGGGCGTGCCGAGGCGGTAGAACCGGGCGCTGCCGGTACGGTCGGCGATCCACCGCAACGGGGTGCGCCGGTCGGCGATGTAGTGCGTCACGGCGGAGATGCCCAGTCCGACCGTCACGCCTGCCGGGTCGAGTCGGAGGCCGGTGCCGGCGATCAGGAACACCAACGCCAGCACCGCCGTAGCCGTGTAGGTGGCGACGTGCGCGGCGCACGCGAGGCGGCCTGCCCATCCGGGCTGTCCCTTGCAGTCGGCCTGGTCCTGAGTCTGAATCCAGTGATCGGCTACCTGGTGGGCGGCGTAGAGGGTGGCGAACACAGCGGCGAAGGCGGCGGCGTGCGCGCCGGTCGGGTCTGCGAGCATGGATGTCTCTCCCAAGGTCCGTGAGGGTTGAGGGGTGAGGCCGGCAGCGCAGCTCTTGGCCTAGGAACCGTGCTGCGCTGCCGGGCGTAGCTAGTCGTGCGACCGAACGAGGTGCGCCAGCGCGGCACCCATGCCGAGCACCGCCACCGGCAGGCAGGCAACGGCGGTGGTGATCCACCACGGAGCTATCTGCACTCCGGCAGCGACCAACAGGTGATACGCCACCTGGCCGAGCGCGCCGACCAGCAGCGACGCGATGGCAGACCACTTCGCGAACCGGCGTGCCCGGTCCGGTACCCGGCCGGACAGCCACACGTACAGGGCATAAGCGCCGTAGGTCTCGACGCCGATCGGCAGGGTGATCGCGGTGTTGATGGCGAACCCGTCCGCGATACCGGGCAGCGGGTGCACCACCCCGAATCCGGTGAGTCCTCCGAGTCCGACCCACCCGGACCAGATAGCCACGAACGCGGGAAGCGCCAGCAGGATCACCGGCCACACCACCGCCGGGCGGCCCGGCTTGCCGGGGGCCGGTGGGGTGGGCGTGTCCGGGTGACCGACCGTCTTGGCCTCGGCAACCGGCTCGGCCGGGGGGATCATCGGCTGCTCGGCGGCGGGTGGCGTGTGCTCGGGCACGGCCGGTACGGGTGCCGGGTCCGGGCCGATCGGCTCGGCGTAGTCCAACCGAGGCGCAGCCGGGGCGTCGGTGTCGGTCTGTGGTGCCAGCAGGGAACCCCGGACCGCCATCGCGGACCGCAGGGTGTCGGTCCGGGTCCGCTCGGCGTGCTCGGACTTGAGCCGGGCCAACAACTCATCGGCCTTCGGCGCACCGATGCGGAACTCCCGCATCAACCGGTTACGCGACGGGAACTCCTGCCCGTCCGGCAGGGGCAGAGCGCGGGCGGCGGGCAACAACTTCTCGATGGGCTGCGGGTAGCGGGTGCCGTTGATCGTGGGGGCGGTCATGCTGCTTCCTCCATCGGGTAGGCGCAGTCGACGCACTCGCCGAGCGAGCGCGGGATGCAGTAGGGCCGGACAACCCGGCAGGTCGGGCAGGTACGGCGGGCGGTCAACGCCGCGTCGATCGCGCGCAGTTGGGCGGGGGTGGCGGGGCGCTTCGGCCGGGCCAAATCGACCCGGTACAGGTAGGCGGTGCGGGTGCCACCGACGCCGCGCCAAAGGATCTGCGCGGCGACCGGTTGACCACCGGGGCGTAGGCCGGCGGCGCGCAGTTGACGGCGGGTGGCGTAGCCGGCAGGTGCGCCGCGCCACCAGTAGGTCGGGATGCCGTACTTCGTCCCGTCCGGGTCGTAGTAGGCGGCACGGATACGGGACATCAGGCCGCACGCTGCGGGTCGGTGGTGCGGGTGGCCACCTCGGCGGCGGCGCGGGTCACGCGGGCTTCGGCCCGACGCAGCCTGCGCCAGTCCAGGGCGGTCGGGCCGCCGTGGTCCTCGGCGTAGATCAGGGTGATCTGCGCGTCGAGCACGTCCAGCTCGGCGGCGATCAGCGGCCACTCGGTGTCGATCGCGGCCAGGTCGGCGGCGGTCGGCTCGGCGGTGACGGCGGGGAGGTTGGTGATCACTTCGATCGGTTCCTTCCGGATCGGCGGGAGCGTGCGGCCGGCGGGCAGGACCGGCAGTGACGCTCGTCGGGTGCCAGCGGGGCGAGCCGTCCGCAGCGGTTGCAGGTACGCCATACGGCGCTGTTGCGGGTGGTCACTCGAACGGCAGCGAAGACGCTCACGGTCATGACGGCTCACCTCCACAAGCGGGGATCAAGACGGGAAAGCCCGGGGTGAGGCCGCGCGCTATCAGCGCGACAACCCACCCCGGGACAGGTGCAGAGAGGCAGAAGACGTTCCGCGCGCCAAGATCCGGCCCGCTCGGCCCGCTCGCTCGGGATCTACCGAGGTCGGCCACCGTGTGACTCAAGGCGGGAATACCGCAAGCCAGATCAAACGCGGCGCTTCTGCTCTGAAGTTCTCAATGACCAACCGCACAGCGGGACGTAGGCGCGCAGTGCTGTTACGCACTGCCTTCCCCGGACCCCAACTGACGAGATACAACGTGGCGTTGTATTCGTGACGCTACAACGCCACGTTGTATTCGCGCAAGCACCTGTACCACGTAGGCTTGTACTGATGACTGACGCTGACCTGCCCGCCGACTGGTGGACGACGGACCACGTACGCACCTACCTCGCCTCGGTAGGTGCCCCGATCAGTCGCGCAACCTGGGCTTCTTACGTCTCACGCGGACAGGCTCCCGCTCCTGACCGGATGTTCGGCCGGTCCCCGGCGTGGCAGCCCGACACCATCCGGAAGTGGCAGGCCGAGAGGCCGCGTAAAGGCACCACCGGCTAGGTCGGATCATCTGGTGCCTCCTGTCCTCGGCTCCCGTCTGCGGCGGCACCTTGCTCGCCTGCCAATGAGACTGCCCGCCGGGCGGCGATTCGGGCAGGTCCTACGCACGGACACGAAGGACACGGCCTATGTCCACTGAGGTCCCACGGCAGTACAAGCCCAATCTCGTGCTGGTCAACCGCCGCAAGGCCGCCGGTTGGGAGTCGCGTAAGCGCGCCGCGCGAGAGCTGCACCGCGTCGGCCAACAACGCGGCATCCGCGAGACGCCCACGGTCGAGGCCATCGAAAAGGCGATGTACCGCCACGAGACCGGGCGTGTGGCGGTCACCGACCCCATCTACCGGCAGCTCTACTGCCTGGCGTACGACGCGAAGCCCCACGACCTGTTCGGCGAACTGACCGGCAACGCCGAGGACCGTCCGCACTTCACGGCACGATCTCACAAGTTCGTGACGGCGTTCGTTGGCGCTGAGGGGGCCGCCCGGTTGCGGGAGAGCGCCGGCTGCACGCCGGCCGCGGGACAGTGGCACACCTGCCACTCGGCACCAGTCGAGCACCCGGAAGGCGGCTGCACCCTGTACGTCTGGCCGTGCGGGTCGGTGGTTTTCCACCTTGTCGAGCCTGTGCAATTGTCCACGATCGCGGCGCTAGCCGCGTGGCGAGTCGCCTCCTATGGCGACAACATCAAATGGGCTATCGATTACCTCGCGCCCGTCGCGCCTGTTGAGGATGAGTCTGCGGTGTACGTCCTTGGTGCTCATTGGGTTGTTGAGCCAGCGTGGCCGGCAGAGCTACTAGGAACCGCGCTCCGCATCATGTCAACGCCGAAGGTGTTGTTGCACCGCGATCGGCCGATGGATGACGAACACTTGGCGCATGCCGAACTGGTCGAGCAGTCGTTGCTAGCCGAATCGTACGACCACACAGGCATCGAATCATTCGGCGTGCCGGGAATCTCTGTGGGCTACGCCTCATGGTCCGGAGTCGTGTACCACCCGATCTCCGCCGAGCGATCCCTAACGGAGCCCGAAATAATCTCGTGCGAGCTTGCGATCCAATCCATGTGGGCATATAGCGACGCGATCGCCCGTCAGGTAGAGCAGGGGCGAGACCCACAGGTGCCGCCGGAACATGGATGGCGATACCTTCGGGGAGTCCGCTCCCGGCTCACTGTTTCCCGCCTACGGGAAACCGGACAGCATCAGGCAATGCGCCGAGCAATCCTGCGAACCTGTGACCTAATGCCAGCCCTAGACCAAGCCATCGAAACCCTCCGTGATACGGATCGAGGTTGAGCCAATGACATCCGGTCGCCCGGTACTTGTCGTAACCGACATGCAAAACGGCTTCGTACGCGAGCAGTCAGCCCACATCGTTCCTGTCATCGCCGACCTGGTACGCCGCTGGCAGGCGCAAGAAGGCGACGTCCTTTTCACACGTTACCTCAACTATCCAGGTAGTCCCTTTGAACGCTTCTTCGGTTGGCGGAAGCTACAAACTGCACCCGAAACCGACATCATCTCAGAGCTCCAGTCCTACTTGCGGGCCAGCGCAGTCCTCGACAAGAGAATATATAGCCCTTTCACATCGGACGGAGAGGAGCTATTTCGGCGGAAGGGCTGGACGGAGTTCTACTTCTGCGGCATAGCCACAGAAAGCTGTGTCTTGAAAGGTGCAGTAGACGCCTTCGAGCGCGGCTTCACACCATGGCTAATCGCCGACGCTTCGGCTAGCCACGCCGGCCCAGAGGCGCATACCGCTGGCCTCTTGGTAGCGAGACGCTTCATCGGCCCGGGACAGGTGATTACGCGGAAGGAAATACCGTCATCACTCATTGGCAGCAGCCGCCCTTGACGTGCGCCGCGAGCGCATTTATTAGGAGTAAGGTCTTAGGTGCGCTTTCCGTTCGACACAGGAACAGGGTACAGGCGTGAGAACGTGCGTTCGGTCCGGCCCACTGGCTGCCCGGCGAACGTCTCAATCACTCCTCCCGCTTCACCTCAACGGGCTGGTCGAGTTGTTGCTGCCGCTTGTTCTGTTCATCACGAAGTCGTTCGACGTTAGCCGCAAAAAGGGCATACGCTTTCTTTTCGTCCAAATCTGTATAGCTTCCTACGCGAAGCTCGACAGCCTCATACTCTCGCTCGATTGCGTCTGCTGTTTGCTGCGAGTTGAAGCTCCGCTCGTGATATTTGTAGTAACCCATGAATCCTGCGGCCAATCCCACGAGAGTACTGGCTCCGACCGTCACCCATCGCGCGGCACCGTAGGAGACTGATGCTGTAGCAATCGCGGAGGTGACGACAGAGCCAACGATGATGACGCTCTGCAGACGATTGTGTATCCTCCGCGTACTGCTAGCGTCTTCTCGAAATTGAGAAATCAGGTCCGGAATATCGTCCCTATAGCGCTTCTGCGCTGGCAGCGCTGAGTCGGTCTGACCATCTGAACTGTCGTCCATGTCCGACAAGATGCGTCGACGTAGGACATGAAGCTTTTTGATCATGATGCGTGTCGCCCTCGTGCGCTTGTACTGCCGGTAGATCAGCACAGGTGAGGCGAGCAGCGAGGTGGCACACACGGCGTATATCAGCAATGAGAACCGGGCAATCTGATCAATGCCCGATAGGGCGGCAGATCCTGCGAGAGCCACAAGGGCGACGTTTCCGACGAAAGTCCAGACCTTTCCGATTCTTCGCCACACTTCTTGAAGATGGAGCTTATCTTCTGCATCGATAATTGCGCTGCGCACATGGTCGATGTCCCAACTTTCAGACTTGCCGTCAGTCAACTTGGTCCATTTTTCTTCGTTCGATTCACTCTTGCCACCCCTAGACTGAGCGATCCGCGACCACATAGTGCGACGGTATGATCACCGAATCGAGCAAGCAAGCCACAGGCGGGTCGGGTTATCGACACTTGTCAGTTGCTTCGCAACGTGCATGACCCTCATCATCGAGCCCGACCCGCTGAGGTGCTGCTCTATCCCGGGGCAGCGGGACAGTGGTCTTGGTCTCACGGGGGTTGTAGACGCCGCACTTAGCACAGCCAAGCGCCGGGACGCCGGTGGCTGCGGCCGACAACAACTGTTCCGGAGGGTCAGTGCTTTGACCACGCCCCGCTCTCTGGGCGTGGCTCGTCGGTAGGCTTCAGAGGTGGCGAGCCGGACCGGATGCAAGTCCACCGGATTGCTCGTCTCAAACGTCGTCTCGTTCATGACGGTCCACCACGGGCCACGACCGTCCTCCCAGAGGCAGACGACCAGGACAGCGACCATGCCCGTCAACGCACGGACTCGGCCGAGCAGACTTGGAAAGCGTGTTGGGTTAACACCCTCACGAGTTCGAATCTCGTATCCTCCGCTCGCTTGAGCAGCACGAACGACAGGGCCGGCCCCACGGGGACCGGCCCTGAGTCGTCTCTACCGGTCGCCCCGTCTCAGTGGCTGACCGCATGGCGACTGACTCCGAGTCGGCCTGATCGCCAGACGACGGACGCCTTCAGCCAGATGGCTCTTCCCAGGGATCCACCGTGACGATGCCGGTGTTGGCGAAATCCTTCAGGTTGCGGGTGGCGAGGGTGGCCGCCTGGGAGCGGCAGATCGCAACGATCTGCGCGTCGAAGCCGCCGAGCGGGTGGCCGGCACTCTCCCGGTCAGCGACGGGATGGAGTGATCGACTCCGTTACGCCGTAATGGCGGTCTCCGGCTCGGCGGGATCCCGCCGTTTCGCCGTAACGGCGAGGTCCCCCAGAGTCAACATCAGCACTCGGTTGACGGTATATAACGGTGGGCGTACTGTCGATGACATGCAGGAACCCACTTTTCTGATCCTCACTGCACTCGCCGCGCAGCCGCTGCACGGCTACGGGGTCATCCGAGCGGTCGATGAACTGTCGGGGGGCGAGGTCAAGCTGCGACCGGGCACCCTCTACGGCGCCCTCGACCGGTTGGCGGAGCAGGGCCTGGTCACCGTGGACCGGGAGGAGGCCGTCGAGGGCCGGCTGCGCCGCTACTACCGGCTCAGTGATCCGGGGGCCGCCGCCCTCAAGGCACAGGTCGAGCGGTTGCGCCGGCACGCCGCCGCCGCTGAGACCCAGCTCGGCAAGCGCCTGGGCAATGCCCTGAGCTTCGGCACGGTGACCGCATGACCGCCGCCTGGCCGCCGGCCGACCACAGCGCCGCCTGGCTGCCCGACCCCACCGCCGGAAAACAGCCGCGCCCCGACCGCAACACCACCGCCTGGGTACCCGACCCCACCGCCACGCAACAGCCGCGAGCCGACCGCAACATCGCCGCCGGGCAACAGTCGCGATCAGACAACACCACCGCCGGGCTACAGCACCAGGCAGACCACGACACCATCGCCGCGCAGCAGGCAGGGGTCGACGCGGTCGGTTGGCCTGCGGCGGATGAGCGGCTGGAGCGCGGGTACCGGCGGTTGCTGCTGGCCTATCCGGGTCGGCACCGGCACCGGCACGGCACGGAGTTGGTGACCACCCTGTTGGAGATGGCCGCACCCGGGCAGCGCCGTCCCCGTCTCGGCGATGCCCTGCACCTGGTCGGCAGCGGTCTGCGACTGCGGTTCAGGTTGCCCGCCGGTCGTCCGATCATGGTGGTCGCGGCGCTGCTCACCGCGCTCACCCTGGGCGGTTTCGGTGCCGCCGCCGGTTCGTGGCTGGGTGCCCAGACCTTCACGAGCCTGCCGGACGACGCCGCGATGACCCGGCTGGCCCAGCAGGCCGGGGCGACCGGTGAGGTGCAGGCCCACCGGCAGAGCACGAATTGGCACGCCGGGCGGGTCGACGCTACCGGGTCCGCCTCGGGCTGGGATGCCGAGCAGGTGCGGCAGCGGTTCGCCGATGCGGGTTGGGCGGTCTCCGGGCTGACTCCACTCTCCGGCAAGAGTGTCACGACCGACGAGAGCGGGAAGACCGTGGTCGAGACCCCGTTGAGCGGGGATCGGTTCACCGCCGAATCCAACGGGCTGATCATCGAGGTTCGCGGGTACCTGGCCGAGGATCGGGGCACCGTCTCGGTCGATGCCCGGCAGACGCGTACCGCCGCGTTTCTGCCTCTGGTCCTGGTCGGCACCCTTCTCGGGCTGGTCGTCGGCTGGCTGATCGCGGCGGCCGTCGCGTACCGGATAGCAGGGACTGCCCCCGGGCGGCGGGTGATCGCCGCCGGGGCCTGGGGGCTGGCGTTGTTTGCGCTGGCGCTGCCGGCGGTCGCGCTCTACGGCAACCTGGTGCGGGTGTTGGGCAGGAGTGCGGACGAGGGCGGGCTGCTGACCGTGCATAGTGCCTTCACCCCGGGCGCCTACTACTACCCGGCGGGCCCGGCCTGGCTGATCCTCGGGTTGAGCATCGCCGGGCTGCTGGCCGTCGTGGTGGCGGTACTCGTGGCCCGGCCCGGTGAGCAACCACCACAATCCGCGGTCGCGGCGGGCTGATCGCGACGACAACGGGGGAGGGGGCCGCCGGCGACGCCGCGCGGCCTCCGGTCGTGGTTCACTCGCGCTGGTCGCCGGTTCCAGCACCCCCGGAGGTACGCGGACAGCCTCCTACCCTCGGACACGCGCCCAGGACACGAAGCGGTCGAGCAGTATGACGGCCGAGATGACGTCACCGAGTTCGGCGGCGGCCTCCTCGTGCAGCGCCGCCAGGTGGGTCAACAGTCCGGCCCGGTCCTCCCGGTACCGCCCCAGCAGTCGCAGCTTGGCCGCACTGCACGGCCACGCGCTGCCGCAGGCCCGGCACCGCCACGACGGGCGCGACGGCAGGTGCTCCCGGCGATGTGACGGGTGTAAGCAACGCCGACTCATCGCCCCTCGCCCCCGACTGCCTGCCCCCGCCGAGGGCATCCAATTGCCTGCCCCCGCCGAGGGACTCCGGTCGCCTGACCCCGCCGAGGGCATCCAATTGCCTGCTTCCGCCGAGGGCGTTCAACCTGCTGCGGCACGGTCTCACCTCGATCTGCTCGCCGGCCGAGCCGATGGGCACGGGCGCCACCGGTCGCGGTGATCCGTTCGTGCTGTCAGCTCGACAGGGCCTGCTGAGAGTGGATGGGAGCCGCCGCCGTTGGTCGCCGACGGCGGCCCCCGGACGCCGTGGCCGCCGGGTCAAGGGGGATGAACCTCCACCGGCCACGCCGTCGATACCCCAATTTGGCGCAGGTGACGGGACAACTACATGGCGTAGCTATATGGTGCCCAGATATTCGGGACATCCAGGTAGGAGGCACCATGAATGACGCGCTGCGGGTCGCCCTGCGGGACACCGGGCACACCATCGAGTCCTTAGCGGATCGCGTCGGGGTCGACCCCAAGACAGTCAGCCGGTGGCTGCTCGAAGATCGGATCCCACATGCCCGGCACCGGCTCACGGCGGCAGATGCGCTCCAGAAGAATGTCTCGGACATTTGGCCGGACATTTCACGGCGTCGGGCGCTGGTCTGGTTCCGCCCCTGGCAGGAGATCGAACGCGAGGCGACCACCCTGCGCTCGTATCAACCCCTGGTCGTGCCGGGCCTGCTCCAGACCGAGGAGTACGCCCGCGCGGTGCTCAGCGGCGGCGGCCTGATCCCCCGCAGCGAGGTGGAGCGGGTGGTGGCCCACCGAATGTCCCGCCAACTGATTCTGCAACGGGAGGAGCCGCCGCGACTGACCGTGGTGCTGGACGAGGCGGTGCTGCGCCGCCCGGTCGGCGGCCCGGCCGTCATGCGCGAGCAGTTGCTGGCCCTGGCCGAATCCGCCGGCCAGCCGAACATGCGGGTGTACGTGGTGCCGTCCACTGTAGGGGAATATGCGGGGATCAATGGGCCCTTCGTGCTGGCCACCGCAGATGATCACCGCATCGCGGGCTACCTGGACAACCAGTTGCAGGGCCAGGTGGTTAGCGAACAGGACGACATCGCGGCGATACTGGCCGTGTGGGAGAACGTGCGTGGCGAGACCCTGTCGCGCTGGCAGTCGGTCGATCTGATCAGGGAGGTAGCGGAGTCGTGGAGCTGAACGAAGTCCGGCTGACCGGCGCCCGGTGGCGCAAGAGCAGCCGCAGCAGCGGCAACGGCGGCGACTGCGTCGAGGTCGCGGACAACCTGCCGGGCCTGATCGGGGTACGCGACTCGAAGGATCCGACCGGGCCGGCGCTGGTCTTCACCCCCACCGCCTGGCGGGCCTTCCTCGCTGAGATCGACAAGAACTGATCCCGTCGTACACATGTTCTATCCACAGGCTGTGGACGCCGGGTGAGTTACCAGCTCAGCGCGATTGTCGCGGACGCCGAACTGCTCCGCGAGGAGACCCGCGAGCTTGATCATGCCGTCCTCGGCGAGCTGCGGCAGGACTTCGCCCTGCTGCCGGTGACCCCGCAGTTGGTGCAGGAGCTGACCGGCACCGCGCCGGACTACGCGACCGACGAGCCCGGCCCGGAGCAGCCCTTCACGCTGACCTTCTCCCCCGCGTTGACCGAGATACTGGCCCGCTGGTCGCGGCGCGGGCCGGTGGCGTACCTCGAGGCGGAGTTCGCCGGTGGTGTCGGACGCCAGGCGGCGGCGGTCTGGTTGGACGGCGCGCTGGCCTGGGGGCCGCGTTTCGATTCGACCTTCGACCGGTCGCGCCCGCAGTGGCCGATCAACGCCGCTCTGATCGAGTTGGGCGCGGAGCCCGGCAACTGGATCGACCCCTTCGCCGAGCTGGGGTTACACGTCGAGCGGAGCACCGAAGGGTGGCTGGCGCACGGGCGACGAGGGCTCAGCGCCGACTACTGGGACGAGCTGGCCGAGGAATGGGAAGCCCGGCAATAACCTCAGCGCTCCCGTCCCGTTGGGGACTTGGGGGATTCTGATGAAATTGCGACAATTCGGCTTCATCGCCGCACTACTTCTGGCTGCCTCGGTATCGGGCAGCGGACCCATGCCACCGGAGGGCATCGCCCTGCCCGAACCGGTCGCCTCGGTCACCGTGGTCGATCTCGACGGGCTGACCGATGTGGACTTCGGCGACACCGAGGCCGAGCTGACCCGGCGCGGGATCCTGCGTACTGATGTCGATGCCTGCGGCCCGACCCTGGCCGGACACGCCATGGTCAGTCCGATCTTCATCGACGATCGGCTGGTGCTGCTCTGGGCCGGTGACCCGGCCCGCACCCCGGAGGGAATCACCGCCGGCACACCGATCGCCGAGGTCCGGGCCGCATATCCGACCGTACGGGAGCTGCGTGCTCCACAGGGGACGTACCGTTTCGACGGTCTGCTGGCCCGCGACGGCGACCGCGCCTACCTCTTCCTGCACGACGGCCGGACGGTCCAGAAGATTATCGCCGGCTACGCCAGCTGGGCCCATCGCCTCTTCGTCGAGGGTCACGGCCCCTGCTGACCCGGCAACGTCCGCCCAGGCCCTGAGGTCAGCGTGATGCCGACCGTCAGCGGGGCTGCGGGACCGGGTGGAGGCAGATGCCGTGCATCAATACGTGCATGATCGAGCGGGTCAGTTCCTCGGGCGGCGTGGACGCCGGGGCCCAGACGAACGTATAGATGAACAGCCCCAGGACCCCCTCCACGAACGCCAGGTCCAACGACCTGAACTCGCCGGCGTTCGCCCCCTCCTCCAGGACCCGCCGCCAGTGGTCGAGGTACTGCTGGCGACGCTGAAGGATCTGCGCCTTGCCGTCCGCCCCGAGGACGCTGTACTCGCGTAGGAAGACCGTCCAGGCGGCGAGGTCGGCGGCCATGGCGTTGCCCAGGTCCGTACCGAGCTGCCGCAGCTTGCTGGCCGCGTCGCTGTCGGAGGCCAGGATCCGGTCGCTGCTGATCAGGATTCGGTCGATCGGATCGAGCATGATCTCCAGCAGCAGCTCCTCCTTGCTGGAGATGTGGTGGTAGAACCCGCCCTTCTGCAGACCGACCGCGTCGAGCAGCTCAGCCAGGCCCGTGCCGTGATACCCCTGCCGCGCGAACAGATCGGCGCTGGCGGTGAGGATGCGGGCCCGCGTGTCTTCGCTCCTCGTTCGCATCAATTGTCCCTTTCAGTGACCCGGTCGAATGCGAGCGGGTTACGTTTCAATTTCAGGCTATCGGACCGACCGGTCGGTCCGGTACCGTCCTCCTCAACGTACCGACTGGTCGGTCGGGGTCGCTGGGGAGGTGACACATGCCGGATGGTGAAGCATCAAAAGGCCTGGTCGCAGTCCATGACGGGCTGCGCGAGGCCCTCGCCGGGCAACCGCGGATCCAGGCCTTCTGGGGCCCGGATCTGGCCCAGGACCCATTTCCCGCCGCAGCGGCGCTACGTGCCGCCGGGGCGAGCTGGGATTGGAGTGCCCTGGGCTTCACCGGCCGATCCTTCTGGGATCTGCATGTAGGGATCCTTCCCGTCGAGTCGGGCTACTCCGTAGGCCTGCACTGGACCCGCGCACTCGACCACGAAGTCCGTCCCTGGGCGCCGATCGCCGTGCCCCAGGGAGCCCTGCAGTTCGCCGCAGTCGCCGGAGAGTACCAACTGCTCACCGCCGACTCCACCGGCATCACGACGCACGGCATCCGATCCGCCGTGGACGTGGCCCTGGCCGTCGCCACCCGGGTCCTATCCAAGATCACCGATGACGCTCACCCGGCCGAGGTGTTCGCACCAACAGATTGCACTACTAGGGAGAAGACATGCGGTTGAAGGGAAGGCTGGTCGTCGCCACCTTGGCGAGCACCTGCATGCTGTTCGCCGCCGGGTGCGGTAACGCGACCGGTGGTTCGAGTTCGTCGTCGGGCTCGTCGGGCTCGTCGGCCAACGGGTGCGACATCAAGGAGATCGGTCCGGGTGTCACGGACAGCGAGATCCGGGTGGGCACCACCATGCCGCTGTCCGGCTCGGGTGCCGCGGGTGGTCTCGGCACCAAGGAAGGGCAGGAGGCGTACTACGCCAAGCTGAACGCCGAGGGTGGCGTACACGGCCGGAAGATCAAGCCGATCATCCTGGACGACGCGTACGACCCGTCGACCGCTCAGAAGCAGATGCGCCAGCTGGTCGAGAAGGAGGAGATCCTCGTCGTCTCCGGCGGTGAGGGCACCCCGAACTTCCTCGGCGCCGTGCCGTACCTCGACCGCAAGAAGGTACCGGCCATCGCCCCGTACGCACCCAGCGACGAGCTCGGCGGCGACAAGAACCAGCACGTCTTCATGGCGACGGTCGACTACATCCAGGAATTCGAGATCCTGACCGACTACGTGCTCGACCAGGAGACGCCGAAGAAGATGGCGCTGGTCGGCGTGGCCGGCAACGTCGGCGACAACGCGAAGCTGGGCATGGAGAAGGCCCTCGAAGGCAAGGGCATCGAGCTGCTCTACGTCCCCGAGACGCCGGGCACCACGGACTTCACCCCGATCGCCACCCAGCTCAAGCAGTTCGACGCCGAGTACGTGTTCCTCATCCTGACCAACGCCGACACCGGCGGCCTGCTCCAGGCGATGTCCCGCATCGGGTACACCCCGAAGACCGGTGCCTGGGCCGGGATGAGCGACGACTCCTACATCAAGGAGTTCGGTGCCCTCTCGCAGGACATGCTGGTCGCGCTGGAGACCTCGTCGCTGGAGAGCGACAACCCGCTGGTGAAGAAGTTCGTCGCGGACTTCACCGCGCAGACCGGCAAGGCGCCGAGCAAGTTCAACCAGCTCGGCTGGGTGCAGGCGCAGCTCACCGCCGAGGCGCTGAAGCGGGCCGAGGGTCTGAACCGCGGCTGCGTGGTCGAGGCACTCGAGACCTTCGAGAACTTCGAGACCGGCATTCTGCCCCCGGTGACCTGGGGCAAGGGCGACCGCGCCGGCGTTGACGCGGTCGGCATCGGTCAGATCAAGGGCGACAAGCTCGTCGTCCTCGAAGAGACCAAGTCCCTGCAGAAGTGACCCCTCCGGGGGTGGGTCCGGCGTAGTCCGACCCACCCCCGGACCAGTACGAGACCAGGAGTCCACGTGGGTGACCTCGGTCAGATCATTCTCGGCGGTATCACCACCGGCAGCCTCTACGCACTCTTCCTGCTGGGCGTGCTGATCGTCTTCCAGGTCAGCAAGAGCATGAACTTCGCGTACGGGCAGGTCGGCATGATCGCCGCCTTCAGCGCATGGTTCTTCTACTCCGAGCAGGGCCTGCCCGTGCCGGTGGCGCTGGTGATCGGTGTGCTGCTCGCCGTGATCGTGAACAGCGCGATCGACTTCGCCGCCATTCGCCGGATCCCGGCGGGTCGGCCGGGCCTGGACCTGGTCGTCACCCTGGGCATCTTCCTGCTCATCACGGCCGTCATGCAGCAGCTGATCGACGCCAACGCGCACACCTTCGTCTCGCTCGGCGCGGACACCCGCACCGAGGTCGCCGGAGTGGTGGTCAGCATGAGTGACGGCATCGTCATCGGCCTGACCGTGGTGACCGTCCTGGCGGCGTACCTGCTGCTCAACCGGACCAGCCTGGGCACGTCGTTGCGGGCGAGCGCCGAGGACGCCGGCATCGCGCAGGCGGCCGGCGTGAACGTCCGCGCGCTGCGGACCGCCACCTGGGCGGTGGCCGGTCTGATCGCCGGGGTCGTCGCCATCCTGGTCGCCAGCCGACTGTCCGTCGACGCGTTCTACATGACGCCGTTCCTGATCAAGGCGTTCATCGCCGGGATGATCGGCGGTCTCGACCGGTTCTGGCTGCCGCTGGTGGTCGCCGTGGCGCTCGGGGTCTACGAGTCGCTGGCGGTCTACCTGCTCGGCGCGAGCGCCGGCACGCCGGCGGTCTTCCTCCTGATCATCGTCGTCCTGGCGCTGGTGCCGAAGCGGTTCGTCAACGAGCGGAACGAGGTGCGAGCATGACCGGCACCACCATGACGCGGCCC
This sequence comes from Micromonospora sp. DT229, assembly GCF_049844505.1. Taxonomy (NCBI): domain Bacteria; kingdom Bacillati; phylum Actinomycetota; class Actinomycetes; order Micromonosporales; family Micromonosporaceae; genus Micromonospora; species Micromonospora sp. DT229. The sequence continues at coordinate 530,353 of NZ_JBNCLD010000002.1, forward strand.
CGCCGCGACGGGAAGAGCCCGACGGTGGGCAAGGGCCGGGGCGTACCCCGCGTGCTGACCCGGGTGGCCGTCTTCGCCGTGATCGCCGCAGTCCCGCCGTTGTTCTTCGACGACTACTGGGTGTTCATGGCGGCGCAGGTCCTCGCATTCGCGGTGGCCACCCTGGGCCTGGACATCCTGTACGGGCGGACCGGGCAGATGTCGTTGGCGCACGCCTCCTTCATGGGCGTGGGTGCCTACACCACCTACGTCATGGCGTCGTACGGCTACGGGCCGGCGATGCAGCTCGCCGCGGTGATCGGCGTGGCGGCGATCGCCGCGCTGGTCGTCTCCGTGCCCACGCTGCGGCTGTCCGGGATGCGGTTGGCGCTGGTGACGCTGGCCTTCGGTGAACTGCTGGCCTGGGCCATCCGGAACACCACCGACCTCACCGGCGGCACCCAGGGGGCCTCGGTCGACCCGTTCCTGTTCGGGCGGCTGGACTCCAGCGAACCGCTGCACGCCTACCTGATCGCGCTGGTCCCCGCGGCCATCGCGACCGCGTTCGCCGTGCACCTCGGCCGGACCCAGCTCGGCCGCCGGATGCTGGCCGTACGCGACAGCGAACTCGCCGCGGAGTCGGTCGGCGTGGCGGTGGCCCGTACGAAGATCACCGCGTTCCTGATCAGCGCCGTGTACGCGGGCGTCGCCGGCTGGCTCTACGCCGGCATCACCGGATTCATCGCACCGCCCGACTTCGACCTGTTCGCCTCGGTGTACCTCTTCGTCGCCGTGGTGATCGGCGGCGCGGGCACCGTGCTGGGGGCCTGGCTGGGCGCCTCGTACGTGGTGCTGATGCCCGAGGTGTTCACCCTGGCCGGCCAGCCGAACCTCTACCCGATCGTGGGTGGCGCCCTGCTGGCGATCGTGGCGCTGCTGGTGCCCGACGGCATCGTCGGGCTGGGGCGCGGCGTGTGGCGTCGACTCAGGGGAGCACGCGCAGACGAGGAGGAACCGAAATGAGCGCGGCCAACGTTCCACCGCACGTACGCACCGAGGGGTTGACCGTCCGGTACGGCGCCTTCCAGGCCCTGCGTGAGGTCACGGTCACCCTGCCGGCGGGCGGCATCAGCGGCCTGATCGGACCCAACGGGGCCGGCAAGACGACCCTGCTGAACGCGATCAGCGGTTTCACGCCGATCGCCGAAGGGTCCGTGCACATCGGCCACCGCGACATCACCGCGCTCGGGACGCGCCGTCGCGCCCTCGCCGGGGTCGTCCGCGGCTTCCAGACGGTACGGCTGATGGAACGCGAGTCGGTGCTGACCAACGTGCTGGTCGGGACCGAGCGGCTGCCGCAGCCGAACCCCCTGGCCCAGTTCCTCGCGTTGCCGTCCCAGTGGCGCGCCCGCAACCGGGACATGGCGGCGGCGACCGAGGTGCTCGACCTGCTGGGTCTGACCCGGCAGGCGCACCGCCGGGTGGACGAACTGCCGTTCGCCAGCCGCCGCCTGGTGGAGGTGGCCCGGGTCCTGGTCTCCTCACCGTCGGTGATCCTGCTGGACGAGCCGGCCGCCGGTCTCGACCAGGAGGGGCGGCAGGAGTTGGCCGCCGTGCTCACCCGGGTCCACCAGAACCATCCGTCGACCATGGTCGTCGTCGAGCACGACGTGGACCTGGTCAAGAGCCTCTGCTCGTACGTCATCGCCCTCGACTCCGGTGCCTTCCTGCGCGACGGCACCCCGGCCGAGGTGTTCGGTGACCGGCAGGTGCAGCTCGCGTACTTCGGGAGGGCCGCAAGTGCTGACGCTTGACTCGGTTAAGGGCTGGTACGGCTCGACCCAGGCCCTGTTCGGGGTGGACCTGAGTGTGCCGCCCGGCAAGACCGTCGCCCTGGTCGGCACCAACGGCGCCGGCAAGACCACCACCCTGCGGGCGATCCTCGGGGCGGTGCGGACCGAAGGATCGGTGCGCGTCGACGGCGAGACCGTCACCGCGAAGCCGACGCACCGGCGGGTCAACGACCACCACATCTCGGTCGTCCACGAGGGCCGCGGCCTGCTGTCCCAGCTGACCGTCCTGGAGAACCTGACGGTCGGGGCGAACCGGGCGCAGCGGGCCCGCGTCGACGAGGTGTTGGACCTGTTCCCGGCGTTGCAGGGGCGTACCCACCAGAAGGTGTCGCTGCTCTCCGGCGGGCAGCAGCAGATGGTGGCGCTGGGTCGGGCGCTGCTGCGCGACCCGAAATATCTGCTGCTGGACGAGCCGGGTCTGGGCCTGGCCCCGGTCGTCATCGACGAGATCTACCGCTACATCTCCGAGTTGTGCTCGCGCGGCATGGGGGTGCTGCTGGTCGAGCAGAGCGTCGCGCGGGCCGCGAGCATCGCCGACGAACTCGTCCTGCTGCGCGTCGGCACGGTCGACCGGGTCGTCGACACCGCCAACACCGCCCAGGTCGACCAGCTCGTCGCCGACGCGTTCGGCGTCCATCACTGACAATCGAAAGGACTCACGTGAGCACCATCGCACTGACGAACGCCACTGTCTTCGACGCCACCGGCGCGGAGCCCGTGGAGGGTGCCACCGTCGTGGTGGACGGCGAGGTGATCGTCGACGTAGCGGCCGGCGGCGCGGTGCCGAACAGCGCCGACCGGGTGATCGACTGCGGCGGCCGGACCGTGATGCCCGGCCTCATGGACGCACACGTGCACATCGGCGCGATCGACGTCAACATCCTCGAACAGCACCGGAACTACCAGACCAGCCACGCGGCGCTGAAGATGGGGCGGATCCTGAACCGCACCCTGATGCAGGGCTACACCACCGTGCGGGACGCCGGTGGCTGCGACGCGGGTTTCCGGCAGGCCGTCGAGCAGGGTGACATCCTCGGCCCCCGGCTGCTGGTGTCGAACGCGCCGCTGTCCATGACGGGAGGTCACGCCGACTGGCGGCGTCCCACCGAGCGCGGCAACACCGTCGAGTGCTGCTCCCAGGTGGGCATGAACGCGATCGTCGCGGACGGCCCGGAGGAGATCCGCAAGGGCGTACGGGAGAACATCCGTACCGGCGCCGACCAGATCAAGGTCATGGCCAGCGGCGGCGCGATGTCCCCCGCCGACGAGCTGGACACCATCCAGTACAGCCCGGACGAGCTGCGGATGGCGGTGCAGACCGCCGAGGCGGCCGGCAAGTACGTGCTGGCGCACGCCTACTCCTCCGCCGCGATCCGCAACTGCGTCGAAGCCGGTGTCCGCTCGATCGAGCACGGCAACCTGATGGACGAGGCGACCGCCGCGCTGCTCGCCGAGGTCGGCACCTACCTGGTGCCCACCCTCTCCACCTACGAACTGCTGCACCGTCAGGGTGCCGAGCACGGGGTCGCCCCGGAGCCGCTGGAGAAGATCCGGATGGCCCACGAGCAGGGCCTGCGTTCGCTGGAGTACGCCTACCGTGCCGGCGTCCGCATCGCCAGCGGCTCCGACCTGCTCGGGCCGATGTTCGTGCACAAGCACCGGGAGCTGTCCCTCAAGGCGGAGATCATGTCGGCCGCCGCGGTGCTGATCGCCACGACCCGCGTCAACGCGGAGCTGTTCGGCCTGGCCGACCGGCTCGGCACGGTCGAGGTCGGCAAGCTCGCCGACCTGATCGTCGTGAACGGACGCCCCTGGGAGGACATCGCGGTCTTCGCCGACCCCACCGCCGTGCCCGTGGTCATCAAGGGCGGCGACCTGGTCAAGTACGAGCTCTCCTGATCTGACACCCCTGACGAGGAGGAAAACCATGGCCCCCGTGACCCTCGCCGCCGCGAACGTGCGTATCGAGCACGACAAGGCGCGCAACCTGGCCAAGTTCCTGGAGATGATCGACGAGGCCGCCGCCAAGGGCGTCGACGTGCTGGTGCTGCCGGAGGTCGGTCTCCAGGGCTACGCCGACTTCGCGTTCGGCCTCGGCGACAAGGGCACCGCCGCGCAGAAGCAGTACTACTTCCGCGAGGCCGAGCCGGTGCCCGGCCCGGCCACCGAGGCCATCCGGGCCAAGGCCGCCGAGCACGGCATGTACGTCCAGCTCGGGCTCGCCGAGCGGGCCGGGCACGGCAACGTGATCCTCAACGCGACCGCGTTGATCGGCCCCGACGGCGTGGTGGGCGTGTACCGCAAGACCCACAACACCTTCGAGTTCCCGTACTTCAACGCCGGCCAGTCCACCCCGGTGTTCGACCTGCCGTTCGCCCGCGCCGCCAGCCTGATCTGCTACGACCTGGCCTTCCCGGAGCTGATGCGGGTCTTCGCGCTGCAGGGCGCGACGCTGGGCCTGATGTCGACGGCGTGGCCGATGAAGGGCCACGACCCGGCCGACGACTACCACGGCTTCGCCATGGACCTCTCCGCCCAGGCCAACGCCTTCTTCAACCAGATGTGGCTGGTCGTCTCCAACCACTGTGAGAAGGGCGTCTACACCGCTGGGCTCGACTACTGGGGGCACAGCCAGATCGTCGACCCGTACGGCAAGGTCGTCGCGATGCTGACCGACGAGGAGGGCCTGGTCACGCACACCGCCGACCTGGACGCCACCACCCTGGCCAGCCGCACCGAGGGCTTCTTCGGGCTGAACCTGATCCAGGACCGGCGTCCCGACCTCTACGGCCCGATCGTCGCCACCGACCCGTACGCGCCGACCGACCGTCCCGCGCCCACCCCGCGCGGTCCGCTCGACCAGAAGGTCGGCTGACATGCTGCGCCAGGTCATCCTGAAGACCGCGGCCAGCCGCCGCGCCCGGCGGGCGATCGAGGCCACCCCGCTCACCCGTGCCGTGGTGGACCGGTTCGTCGCCGGTGAGAACGTGCCCGCCGCCGTACGCGCCTCGGAGGGGCTGCACGGCACCGGCTGTCTCGCCACCCTGGACTACCTCGGCGAGGACACCACCGACCGGGCCCACGCCGAGCACGTCACCGGGCAGTACGTCGCGCTGCTCGACGGGCTCGCCGATGCCGGGCTGACCGGCATGGCGGAGGTGTCGATCAAGTTGTCCGCGCTCGGTCAGGCCCTGCCCCGCGAGGGCGAGGCCGTGGCGCTGGACAACGCGGCCCGCATCTGCGCGGCCGCCGCCCGGGCGGGCACCACGGTCACCGTGGACATGGAGGACCACACGACCACCGACTCGACGCTGGGCATCGTCGCCCAGTTGCGCCGGGACTTCCCGGAGACCGGCGCGGTCATCCAGGCGTACCTGCGGCGCAGCGAAGGCGACTGCCGTGACCTGGCGACCGCCGGTTCGCGGGTCCGACTCTGCAAGGGTGCCTACCGGGAGCCGGCGAGCGTGGCCTACCAGGCTCGCGCCGAGGTGACCCAGGCGTACCTCCGCTGCGCCGAGATCCTGATGGCCGGTCCCGGCTACCCGATGCTGGCCACGCACGACCCCGAGCTGATCCTGGCCGGCACCCGGCTGGCCGCCGACCGCCCCGGCGGCGTCACCGGCTACGAGTTCCAGATGCTGTACGGCATCCGCCCTGCCGAGCAGCGGCGGCTCGCCGAAGCAGGCCACCAGGTCCGGGTGTACGTGCCGTTCGGCGAGGAGTGGTACGGCTACCTCATGCGGCGTCTCGCCGAGCGCCCGGCAAACCTCATGTTCTTCTTCCGGGCTCTCACCAGCCGCAACTGACCAGGAGCAAGCCAGTCTGATGGACGCCATCACCACCACCCCTGCACCGGTCAACGAGCCGAACCTCTCGTACGCGCCGGGCAGCCCGGAACGCACCGGGCTGGCCGCGAAGCTGGGCGACCTCGCCGGCCGGCGGTTCGAACTGGACATGACCATCGGTGGTCGACGCCGGATGGGCGGCGGCGACCGGATCGACGTCGTCCAGCCGCACCGCCACCGCCATGTGCTCGGCACCCTCGGCAACGCCACCCACGACGACGCCCGGGCGGCGGTCGACGCGGCGAAGCAGGCCGCCGGTGACTGGCGGGCGCTCTCCTTCGACGAGCGGGCGGCGGTCTTCCTCAAGGCCGCCGATCTGCTCGCCGGACCGTGGCGGCAGACGTTGAACGCGGCCACCATGCTGGGCCAGTCGAAGACGGCCTTCCAGGCGGAGATCGACTCGGCCTGCGAGCTGATCGACTTCTGGCGTTTCAACGTGCACTTCGCCCGGCAGATCCGCGCCGAGCAGCCGCAGTCCTCGCCCGGGGTGTGGAACCGGGTCGACCACCGGCCGTTGGAGGGTTTCGTCTACGCGATCACGCCCTTCAACTTCACCGCCATCGCCGGAAACCTGCCCACCGCCCCCGCCCTGATGGGCAACACGGTGGTGTGGAAGCCGTCGCCGACCCAGCAGCTGGCCGCATGGTGGACGATGCGCCTGCTGGAGGCGGCCGGCCTCCCGCCCGGTGTCATCAACATGGTGACCGGTGACGGTCTGGCCGTCTCCGATGTGGCACTCGCCGACCCGGACCTGGCCGGCATCCACTTCACCGGCTCGACCGCCACCTTCCAGCACCTGTGGCGCACGGTCGGCGAGCGGATCGGCAGCTACCGCGGCTATCCGCGGATCGTCGGCGAGACCGGCGGCAAGGACTTCATCGTCGCCCACCCGTCGGCCGACGTCGACGTGCTGCGTACCGCCATGATCCGGGGGGCGTTCGAGTTCCAGGGGCAGAAGTGCTCGGCCGCCTCCCGGGCGTACGTGCCCCGGTCGCTCTGGCCCCAGCTGCGTGAGGACCTGATCGCCGAGGTGGAGTCGCTGACCATGGGCGACGTCACCGACCTGTCCCACTTCATGGGGGCGGTCATCGACGGGCGGGCCTTCGCCCGGCACGCCGTAGCGATCGAGCGGGCCCGCGCCACCGCCAGCTGCGAGATCCTCGCCGGTGGGGGGTACGACGACAGCGAAGGCTGGTTCGTCCGGCCCACGATCATCGAGTGCACCGACCCGACCGACGAGGTCTTCACGACGGAGTACTTCGGGCCGATCCTCGCGGTGCACGTCTACGAGGACGAGGCATACGAGGCGACGCTGGCTCAACTGGAGTCCGTCTCCGCGTACGCCCTGACCGGCTCGATCATCGCGCAGGACCGCGCGGCGATCGCGCACGCCGCTCAGGTGCTGCGGTTCGCGGCCGGGAACTTCTACGTCAACGACAAGCCCACCGGGGCGGTGGTCGGCCAGCAGCCCTTCGGCGGTGGGCGGGCCAGCGGCACCAACGACAAGGCCGGTTCCGCACAGAACCTGCTGCGCTGGACCAGCGCCCGCACCATCAAGGAAACCTTCGTGCCGGCCACGGACCACCGTTACCCGCACATGGCCTGAACGCTGTCGCCCCCGCCATCCCTGCTTCGCAGGCGGTGGCGGGGGCGATCGGGTCGTCAGCTCAGTGGTACATCAGGGCGCCGGACTGGGCGGTGGCCAGGCGACGTCCGTACCACTTGGGCCAGACGAAGTCCGTACGCATGCTCGCGCCACTCCACGAGGCGGACTGCGGAACCAACCCACCGGAACCACCGTGGAACAGGGCGACCGACCCGGACGCCGGCCGTTCCGGGTCCGCGCTTACCAGTTCCCCGGGCGAGGCCACGATCGCGTCCAGGGGGCCCTTGCCGTCCAGGTTGAGGATGGCCACCGCACCGCCGAACAGGTCGTTGCTCTCGGCCCCACCCGGTACAACCGGGTGGTCCTGGTCGAAGCCCTGGGCGCCGGTGCCGGTCAACCCGGAGGCGGACCCCTTGAGCAGGGCAACCGTGCCCGCCCGCTTCTTCGTGCCGATCGCCTCACCGGGCGCACCCACCAGCACGTCGTCCCGACCGTCGCCGGTCACGTCACCCACCGCGAGGGTGGCACCGAACAGGTCACCGACCTCCGCCGAGCCGGGCACCCCGGGCGTACGCTGGCTGAACATCTTCACCGCGCTGCTGGACAGGCCGGCACCACCGGTACGACCGGTGAAGACCGCGACCATGCCCTCGTTGCCCTTCGGGGACTTGGTGTACGGCGCCCCGGCGATCACCTCGCCCAGTTTGTCGCCGTTGACGTCACCGATGGCCAGCGCCATGCCGAGGCTCCGCACGTAGCTGTCGTCACGGCCGGTCGCCTTACGCAGTGCCGCCCCGGTGACCGAGGTGGCGCCGCTGAGCTTCACCCCATTCGCCGAGCCCCACATCAGCGTGAGCATCCCGCTGCCGGTCGGTGAGCTGTCCTCGTTCTCGCCCGGTGCGCCGATGACCAGGTCGGCGTACTTGTTGTTGTTGACCCGGCCGATGGCCAGAGTCCAGCCGAAGTGGTCGTTGCGCTCGGCGCTACCCGGCACGGCGGCCTGGTTCTGGTGCAACTGCTGCGCGCCGGTGCCGGTCAGCCCGTTGGCCCCGCCGTACAGGACGGTGACCGCACCGGCGTAGGTGAGCTTGCCGATCGCCTCGCCGTACGCCCCGACCGCCAGGTCGTCCCGGCCGTCGCCGTTGATGTCACCGGCCGCCAGCGCCGAACCGAACCAGTCGCCCTGCTCCGAGGCGCCCGGCACGCCCGGGGTGCTCTGGTTGAAGTGCTTCGCCCCGTCGAGCCGCAGGCCGGTGCTGCTGCCCGGGATCACCCAGACCCCGCCGGCATTCGCCTTCGCGCTCAGGTCGTATTCACCGAGGTCGCCGACTGCCAGGTCGTCGTAGCCGTCACCGTTGAAGTCCCCGGCGGCGAGGACCTCGCCGAAGCCGGGTTCACCGCCGGCCGGCGTGACCGCGGTCGCGAAGTAGTCGACATACGGCGCGGAGGAGTACCGCACCACCACCAGACCCATCGGGGTCTGCGGGAAGCGGTACTCGGAGGGGTCGGCGGAGGCGGCGATGTCGTCGACGCCGTCACCGTCGAAGTCGGACCGGGTAGCCCCGGTCCCCTTGACCGGGGTCGTCGCCTTAGCCACCCGGTAATGCTGAAGGACGATCCCGTCCCGGGTGACCGTCCGGTAGGTGTTCGCCGCCGCCGGGGCGGGCACACTCACCGCCAGGCCGACGCCGATGGCCAAAATGGACAGTCCTGCGACACTGCGCCGCATCAATACCCCGCTTTCACATGATCAGAAGTATCGCGGGCCGCCACTGACCGGGCCGGCGATTCGCGCGCCGTACCGCTGCGGCCAGAGCCGGTCGGTGCGCAGCGACGCACCGCTCCAAGAGCCCGCCTGCGGCACGAGACCGCCCGAGGCACCGTGGAACCGCGACAACGTGCCGGAAGGATACCCGGCCTGGTCACCGGCGACTTCCTCGCCCGTCGATGCCACGATCGCATCCAGTGGACCCTTGCCGTCCAGATTGAGGATGGCTACCGAAGCGCCGAACTGGTCACCACGCTCCGCACCGCCCGGCACCACGGCATGGTCCTGGTCGAACCCCTGGGCACCGGTACCGGTCAACCCGGAGGCAGAGCCCTTGAGCAGGGCGATCGTGCCCGCCTTGGTCTTCGTGCCGATCGCCTCTCCCGGTGCACCCACCAGCACGTCGGCCCGACCGTCGCCGGTCACGTCACCCACCGCCAGGGTCGCACCGAACCGGTCATCATTCTCGGGGCTGCCTGGAACACCGGCCGTACGCTGGGTAATGATCTTCACGGCGCTGCCGGACAGGCCCGCCCCGCCGGTGCGACCGGTGAAGGCCGCGATCAGACCACCGTTGAGATGGGGGGTCTGGGCACCGGGTGCCCCGGCGATCACCTCACCCAACCCGTCGCCGTTGACGTCACCGATCGCCAGCGATTCGCCGAGGTACCAGGCGATGGTGTCCTCGCGGCCGGTCGCCTTGTGGACCGCCGCGCCGGTGACCGAGGTGGCGCCGCTGAGTTTCACCCCGTTGGCGGAGCCCCACATCAGGGTCACCATGCCGCTGCCGTTCCAGGAGGTGCCGTCGTTCTCCTGCGGAGCACCGATGACCAGGTCGGCGTACTTGTTCTCATTCACCTTGCCGATGGCCAGGGTCCAGCCGAAGTGATCACGGCGCTCGGCGGCACCCGGCACCGCGTCGAGATTCTGATGCAGTTGCTGGGCGCCGGTCGTCCGCAGGCCGCCCACCCCGCCGTACAGCACGGTGACCGCGCCGGCCTCCTTGACCGTGCCGATCGACTCGCCGTACGCCCCGATCGCCAGGTCGTCCCGGCCGTCGCCGTTGATGTCACCGGCCGCCAACGCGGCACCGAACCAGTCGTAGTCCTCCGCCGCACCGGGCACCCCGGGGCTGCTCTGGTTGAAATGCTGCGCCGAATCGACCACCAGGCCGGTCCGGCTGCCCGGGATCACCCACACCCCACCGGCGTGGGTCTTGTTCCCCGGGTCGACCTCGTCCGAGTCGCCGATGGCCAGGTCGTCGTAGCCGTCGCCGTTGAAGTCGCCCGCCACCAGAGCCATGCCGAAGCAACCACAGCCGCCGTCCGACGAGAGCACGCCCGCGAAGTAGTCGACGTGCGGTGCGGACGAGTAACGCACCACCACCAGGCCGGTCGGATAGTGCGGCAGACGGTGGTTGAGCATGTCCCCGGCCGCCGCGATGTCGTCGACCCCGTCACCGTCGAAGTCGGAGCGGGTCGGACCGGTCCCCTGCACCGGAGTGACCGACTTCGGCACCCGATGGAACTGGAGGATCACGTCCTCCCGGGTGATGGTCCGGAACTCCTCCTGCGCCGCCTGGGCGGGAGGGCTCACCATCAGGCTCGCCGCAACCACCAACACCGACACTCCGGCAAGCCTGCGCCGCATCTGCGCCCCCGTTCTCCTGCTCAGTACCACGGTCCGCTGCTCTGCGGCCCGGCGATCCGCCAGCCGTACTCCAGCAACTCCAGACGATTGGTGTTGAGGGCACGCCCGCTCCACGAACCGGACTGCGGGACGATCCCGCTTGAGGAACCGTGGAACCGGGACAACGTCGCGGAGGGGTATCCGGGGATGTCCCCGGCGACCTCCTCCCTGGTCGACCCCACGAGAGCGTCCAGCGGGCCCTTGCCGTTGAGGTTCAGCAGCGCAAGCGAGCCGCCGAACCGGTCGCCGCGCTCGGCCCCACCCGGAACGACGGAGTGGTTCTGGTCGAACCCCTGCGCGCCGGTGCCGGTCAGCCCGGACGAGGAACCCTTGAGCAGAGTGATCATGCCGGCCTCGGTCTTCGTACCGATCGCCTCGGTGTGCGCGCCGACCAGCACGTCCGCCCGCCCGTCGCCGGTCACGTCACCGGCCGCCAGGGTCGCCCCGAACCGGTCCCCACCCTCCGGCGAACCCGGCACCCCGGTCGTACGCTGGGTAATGATCTTCACGGCCTTGCCGGACAGCCCCGCCCCACCGGTACGACCGGTGAAGACGGCGATCAGACCACCGTCGACATGCGGGGTCTGCGCGTTCGGCGCCCCGGCGATCACCTCGCCCAGCCCGTCCCCGTTCACGTCACCGATCGCCAGCGACATGCCCAGGTACCAGGCGATGGTGTCCTTGCGCCCGGTCGCCTGGTACACCCCCGCGCCGGTGACCGAGGTGGCCCCACTGAGCTTCACCCCGCTCGCCGAACCCCACATCAGGGTCACCATGCCGGTGCCGTTGGCACCGCTGCCGTCGTTCTCGTGCGGCGCGCCGATGACCAGGTCGGCGTACTTGTTGTTGTTGACCTTGCCGATGGCCAGCGACATGCCGAAATGATCGCGGCGCTCCGCCGAGCCGGGCACCGCCGCCTGGTTCTGGTGCAACTGCTGGGCCCCGGTGCCGGTCAGGCCACCACTTCCGCCGTACAGGATGGTGACCGCACCGGCCTCCTTGACGCTGCCGATCGCCTCCTTGAAGGCCCCGATCGCCAGGTCGTCCCGACCGTCGCCGTTGATGTCACCGGCCGCCAGCGAAGCGCCGAACGCGTCCCGGTTCTCCGACTCCCCGGGCACACCCGGGGAACTCTGGTTGAAGTGCTTGGTCGAGTCGAGCACCAGGCCCGTGCGACTGCCGGGAATGATCCAGACACCCCCACCGTGCGCATTGTTCTTCTTGGTGTCGGCCTCGTCGGCGTCACCGATCGCCAGGTCGTCGTAGCCGTCGCCGTTGAAGTCGCCGGCCACCAGCGCGATGCCGAAGCTGGAGTTGTTGTCCGCCGCCGTGCCGATGAAATAGTCGACGTGCGGCGCGGAGGAGTAGCGCACCACCACCACGCCGGTCGGATAGTGCGGCAGGCTGTGATTGAGGGTGCCGGCCGAGGCCGCGATGTCGTCGACCCCGTCGCCGTCGAAGTCGGAACGGGTCGCCCCGGTCCCCTTCACCGGGGTGACCGCCTTCGTCACCCGGTGGAACTGCATGGTCAGTCCGTCCCGGGTGATGGTCCGGAACTCGTCAGCCGCCTGGGCGGGAGCACTCACCGCCAGCCCGGCCGCCACCGTCAGAACCGTCAGCCCGGCAAGCCTGCGTCGCATCGAAAACCCCGTATCCCCGTAGTCGCCCTCACAGCATAGGGACACGTAGATCAAAAGCCATGTCTGTCCGGCCAGACATCGGGGCCTGTACCGCCAGAACCGCCCACAGGAGCAGTCGGGGGCAGACAGCAGAACGCCCGGTGCGGTCCTCACGGATCGACCGGGCGTTCTCGCATCTCACGAGCGGTGGCGGCGGGATTTGAACCCGCGGAGGGCGTAAACCCTCACACGCTTTCGAGGCGTGCTCCTTAGGCCACTCGGACACGCCACCGCCGAAGAGGCTACAGGACTCCCGGTTCGGACGCCGAACCGGTCCCCGGCCGCCCGGCCTGGCAGGATCACTGGCATGAGTACGCACATCGGCGCGAAGCCGGGCGAGATCGCCGAGCGGGTCCTGATGCCGGGTGACCCCCTGCGGGCCAAGTGGATCGCGGAGACCTACCTCGAAGGGGCGAACTGCTACTCGACGGTCCGGGGGATGCTGGGCTTCACCGGCCGCTGGAACGGGGTCGAGGTCTCCGTGCAGGGGTCCGGGATGGGGATGCCCTCGGCCTCGATCTACGCCCACGAGCTGGTCAACGAGTACGGCGTGAAGTCCCTGATCCGGGTCGGCTCCTGTGGAGCCCTGTCCGAGGATCTTCAGCTGCGGGACGTGATCGCGGCGATCGGATCCTCCACGGACTCGAACATGAACCGGGTGCGCTTCGACGGGCTGATCGACTACGCCCCGGTGGCCGATTTCGGGCTGCTGCGTACCTCGGTGGAGGTGGCGGAGCGGCGCGGCATCGCGATGCGGGTCGGGCCGATCCTGGCGGCGGACGCCTTCTACACCGACCGGCCGGACCTCTACGACCGGCTGGCCGACTACGGGGTGCTGGCGGTGGAGATGGAGTCCGCCGCGCTCTACACGATCGCGGCCCGCTTCAAGGCCCGTTCGTTGACCCTGCTGACCGTCAGCGACCACATCAAGACCGGCGAGAAGACCACCTCACAGGAGCGGGAGCAGACCTTCAGCCAGATGGTCGAGATCGCCCTGGACACCATCGTCGCCTGACCTAGCGACACCCGTCGACGTCCCGTCGCCCTTCGTCGGTGGCGGGACGCTTCGTGCGCGGTCTTCGCCCCAGCGCTTGATCCACTCCATACCGCCGTAATGGCGGTATCCGTGCTGCCGCGTCACCGCCATTACGCCGAAACGGCGAAGCACCCGACGAGGAAATAAGTACGACCGGTCGGTCGCATTGTGTATGATCACGGTATGACCGTTGACGGCAGGCTGGCCCGGGGTGAGCGCACCCGCAGCGCAGTGCTGGACGCCGCCGTCAGCCTGGCCAGTGAGAACGGCCTGGAGGGGCTGTCGCTCGGGCATCTCGCCGACTCCCTCGGGGTGAGCAAGTCCGGCATCTTCGCGCACTGGCGCTCCAAGGAGGCCCTCCAACTGGCCACCATCGACCGGGCGGTGGCCCAGTGGCAGGAGCTGATCATCGGCCCGGCCCTGCGCGCACCCCGGGGCGTACGCCGCATCCACGCCCTGCACGAGGCCCGGATCGATTTCTACGCCACCCGGGTGCTGCCCGGGGGTTGCTTCTTCGGCACCGCCGAGTTCGAGTTCAACGCCCGGCCGGGTGCGGTCCACGACCGCCTGGCCACGGTCCTCGCCGACTGGACCGCCTTACTGGAACGGCTCGTCCGCGAGGCGGTCGAGCTGGGCGAACTCCCCGCCGAGGTGGATGTGGCCCTGCTGGCGTACGAGATCGACTCCTTCGGGATCGCCGCCGCCATGCGCTCCCGACTCTTCGACCCGGACAGCACCTACCGGCACGCCCGCCGAAGTGTGCTGGACCGGCTGCGGGGTCTGTGCCCCGATCCCACCCTGCTACCGGAAGGCACCCCATGAGCAACGTCGTCGCCGAGCCCACCGCCGTCGAGTACGGCCATGTCGAGCACGCCATGGTGCACTTCGACGACCTGGACGCGATGGGCATTCTGCACAACGCGCGGTACGCGCTGCTGTTGGAGCGGGCGCTGACCGCGTACTGGTCAGCCAACGGGGTTGCCTTGCGCAACGGGAAGGCCACCACCCCGGACGTGTTCCACGCGGTCCGCGAGTTCGCGATCACCTTCCGTGCCCCGATCACCGGCACCGGCCCGGTCGGGGTGCACTTCTGGGTGGAACACCTCGGCAGCAGCAGCGCCGTCTACGGCTTCCGGTTCCACTCCCTCGACGGCACGACGGTGTACGCCGAAGGACGGCGGGCCGTCGTCCGGCTGGACCCGGCCACCCTGCGCCCGGCGCCCTGGACGGACCTCGCCCGAGGCATCGCCGGCGCCCTGCTGCGCCCCGCCTGACGAGAGCACCAGCGACAGCAACCAGCACCAGCACCAGCGACCCGGCAGCGGCAGCAGCGAGGGCGGGGCCTCAGCGGAAGAAGGCGCGCATGAGGGTGCCGGTCTCGGTGGCCAGGACCCCGCCGTACACCTCTGGGCGGTGGTTGAGACGGCGGTCGCGCAGGACGTCCCAGAGCGAGCCGGCGGCGCCGGTCTTCGGTTCCCAGGCCCCGAAGACCACGGTGGACACCCGGGACAGCACCAGGGCGCCCGCGCACATGGTGCAGGGTTCCAGGGTGACCACCAGGGTGCAGCCCTCCAGCCGCCAGCGGCCCAACCGTTCGGCCCCCCGTCGCAGCGCCAGCACCTCGGCGTGGGCGGTCGGGTCTCCGGTCAGCTCCCGCTCGTTGCGCCCGATCGCCAGCTCGTCACCGTCCGGGCCGTAGAGCACCGCACCCACCGGCACGTCGTCGGCCTGCCGGGCGGGGTCGGCGACCTCCGGGCCGGTCACCGCGATCTCCAGGGCGCGGCGCATCCAGAGTTCGTGGCGCTGCCGGCGACCGGTGCCGCTCGGATCGGCCAGGCTCTCGTCCGCCCCCGGCCCCACCCGGGAGAAGACACCAGGGGTGGGTTGTCCGGCGCGTACGGTCTCCAGGGCCGGATCGGTCACGTCGGCCGGCTCGCCACCGCCCGGCGGCACCTGCCCCACCGACCCGGCACCGCCGGTCGGGTCAGACCTCACGCAGTTCCTCTACGTCGTCGACGCAGCCCAGCACCTGGCAGACCTCGGCGGTGACGTCGGCCGGCATCATCCCCTCGTGGGCGCAGAGGGCCAGCAGCTGCTGCGCGGGAATGCCCAGGTCGGCCAGGAGGTCGGCCTCACCCACCGGGTCCGCCTCCGGGTCCAGGGCGGGCTGCTCGTCGTCGTCGTCGGTGGCCGTCGGTGCAGGTGCCTCCTCGGTGTCCTCCAGACCGGTGACCGAGGCGTTGAGGTCACCGACCAGCAGGGCACCCAGCCGGGATTCCTCGGCGAAGGCCGAGTCCGAGCCGAAGATGCGCAGGTCCTCGCCCTCGTCCAGGCGCAGGATGACCAGGTAGGTGTCGTCCGCCTCGACGAACAGCAGCGACACGTCGGCGTCCGGACCGACATCGCGCAGTCGCTCGGCGACCTCGTCGACGTCGGTGGCACCCCGCAGACTCAACTCGGCGGCCGTCCAGCCACCCTTCTCGCGCACCACGGCCGCAGCGAAGTACGACACGGTCCCCCCAATTAGCCCTTGGCACAGCTCACACCAGCCGTTACGCGTGCACGTTAGCCGGTCGGATCGGCCGGAGAGCGGTCAACGCCCCGAAGGGTCGGTCATTCCTGGGAAGGATCCGACCCGCTCAGCCGGCCAGCCGACGGCGGGTGGCGATCAGCTCACGCAGCCGCTCGGTACGCACCCGCGGTGGCCGTTCACGCTCGCGTACCGTGCGGGCGTCCGCCAACTGCGCGAGCAGTTGCAGACGGCGGCGGCTGCGATCCGGATCGAGTCGCGGAGTGGTCCAGGCCATACCGGGAGAGTGCCGAGTCCCGGCGGCCCAGTCAAGATGGGTTTCAGTGCCTGCACGACGACGCAACGCAGTCGATGCCGGCAGGAATCACCAGAGGGGCCAATCACCACTGATCCACCACCGGGCGGCCACTGCGGCGGCGGCGATGCTCCACCCTCCGGCGGTGACGATGGCGATGCCGGTGGCCACCCCCCGGTCGCCGTACCGGACCAGCACCAGGGCCGCCAGCCAGGCAAGTGCTCCGGCGAGCAGGGTCCACCAGGCGTACCCGGCCAGGTCGCGACCGAGCAGCCCGAAGATGACCAACCAGGCGGCCGTGCCGGTGGCTCCGGCGGCGACGGCGGCCCCGCTGACCGGATGCGGTTCGCGGTAGGTGGGACGCGGGCGGCGCCCGGCGGGGAAGAGGCCCGACGGGCTGTACGGCATCATGGCTGGCCACTCCTGCCACGCTTGGTCGGTGGTACTGCCCACCGTACCGGCCCGGTCGCTGCCGACGCCCCCGGCGGGCGTACGCGGTCGGGCCGACGGGGAGATGGTCTGTCAGGATGGCCGGGTGGTTGCGCTCACCGGACGACGTCTGCCGTACGCGGCGCTGCTGCTCGTGCCGATGCTGGCCGCCGGCTGCGCGACCAGTCCCGCCCCCACCTGGTCCGCGCCGAGCGACGACCCGACCGGCCCGACGGCCGCGTCGAGCCCGGCCGACGCCACCCCGACGCCCGGTGCCAGTTCCACACCCGGCGCGACCCCGACCGCCGAGAGCCCGGGGCCGGAGGGCACCGACCAGCCGGGGCCGACCGCCACCCCGGGCCGGGACCGGCTGCCGCACGTCTTTCCGGTACGCGCCCGGAAGGTGGACTACCACCCGACCCACTCCGGGTACCCGGGTACGGACATCTTCGCCGACTGCGGGGAGCCATTCGTGGCGGTCACCGACGGCACGATCGGCGAGGTCAGCCGCCGGGACCGGTACGACAAGAGGGGCCCCCAGGGCCCGTACAACGGGGGCCTTTCGGTCTCCGTGCTCGGCGACGACGGGGTGCGCTACTACGGTTCCCACCTGACCGAGATCGCCGAGGGCATCGAGCCGGGCGTACGGGTGCGGGCCGGTCAGCGACTCGGCACGGTGGGCCGGACCGGCAACGCCAACAACGTCTGCCATCTGCACTTCGGCATCTCTCCGCCGTGTCCGGGTGAGGACGGCTGGTGGATCCGTCGGGGGGTCGTCTGGCCGGCGCCGTACCTCGACTCGTGGCGCAAGGGCGGCAACCGCGCACCGGCGGCCGAGGTAGCGGCCTGGCACCGTCGGAACGGCTGTCCGGCGAAACCCCCCGGGCGCTGAGGCCGCAGGTCTCGTCCCGCGTCATCCGCACGTCATCACCCCGCAACATTGACGGATGTCTCATTCGTGAACTACCGTCCGGCTATCGACTCAGAGAGCGCTCTCTGGGAGCACTTAACTCACAATGCCGACGAAACGCGCCACCGGCATCGGTCGGATGGGCGCGATGGAGGAAAGATGCGACCTCCCGTCCCACGCCGCACCCACAATCGACTCCTGGCCGCCGGCGCCGCCGCGGCCCTCGTCCTCGGCGGGCTGGCCGTCATCGCCGCCCCCGCCGCACAGGCCGCGCCGGTCGGCGCCGGCAGCTACACCACCACACCGGTCGGACCGCTCCCCAGCGGCTGCGGGAACCTCACCACCAACCCCCGGCAGTACGCCACCAGCGCCGCACCGGCCGGGCCGGTGCCGACCAACGACTGGTGGTCCTCCCTGCTGTGGAAGCGCCTCAACTGCACCTTCAGTGAGCCCCTGCACGCCCACCCGCTGGCCTACCAACCGGTCACCGACGGGCTCGGCTTCTCCGCGACCTCCACGCCCACCATCACCGGCACCGCCACCGGGGTCGGCGAGTTCAAGTACCCCTACGTCGAGGACCTCCGGGTCGGGGTGGCCGGGTTGGGCGCCCCGAACGTGCTGGTCGACGACTGGACGGACTGGACGGTCACCCCGTACTGGAGCGACGGGTCACGCACCCTGCGGGCCACCATCGGCCACGGTCTGCCCTTCACCTACTTCCGCAGCAGCGGCGGGGACGCGGTGATCAACGTGACCGGCGGCAGCCCGACGGTCTGGTCCAACAGCGGCGCCACCATCGGCTTCACCGTGCGCGGCCACGACTACGTCGGGTACGCGCCGACCGGGGCCACCTGGACCGTCAGCGGCGGCCGAATCAGCTCCAACCTGGCCGGTCGGGGCTACTTCTCCCTGGCCCTGCTGCCGGCCACCACGGACGCCACCACCCGGACCCAACTGGCCGCCACCTACGGCCGGTACGCGCACGCGCACGTCACCGGTACCCGGGTGTCCTACAGCTACCAGCAGTCGAGCAGCCAGGTGGAGACCCGGTACGCCTTCACCACCACCCCGCGGGAGGGCACCGAGACCCGTACGGTCGTCAGCCTCTACCCCCACCAGTGGAAGGCCCTGACCGGGGCCACCCCGATCAGCCAGACCTACCCGTCGGCCCGGGGCCGGATGAAGGTGCTGACCGGGGTCGCCGAGTTCCGCACCTCGATGCGCTTCCACGGGGTACTGCCCGAGGTGCCCGCCGTCGCCACCGGGGCCGGGGCCGACCTGACCACCCTGCGGCAACACCTGGCGGCCGTGCGGGGCAACCCGATGGATCAGCGAGGTGCGGACACCTACTGGACCGGCAAGGGGTTGGGCCGGGCGGCCCGGATCGCCGAGATCGCCGACCAGGTCGGCGACACCGAGACCCGTACGGCCGCGCTGAACGCCATCCGGGCCACCCTGACTGACTGGCTCACCGCCTCGCCAGGCGAGACCGAGCGGCTGTTCTACTACGACCAGCGCTGGGGCACCCTGATCGGCTACCCCGGCTCGTACGGCTCCGACCAGGAACTCAACGACCACCACTTCCACTACGGCTACTACATCGCCGCCGCCGCCACCCTGGCCAAGTTCGACCCGACCTGGGCCCGCCAGGACCAGTACGGCGGCATGATCGACCTGCTGATCCGGGACGCAAACAACTACGACCGCACCGACAGCCGCTTCCCGTACCTGCGTGACTTCGACATCTACGCCGGGCACGACTGGGCCTCCGGGCACGGGGCGTTCGCCAGCGGCAACAACCAGGAGTCCTCCTCGGAGGGGATGAACTTCGCCAACGCCCTGATCCAGTGGGGACAGGCCACCGGCAACACCGCCGTACGCGACGCCGGGATCTTCATCTACACCACCCAGGCGGCGGCCATCCACGAGTACTGGTTCGACGTCAGCGGCGAGAACTTCCCCGCCGCCTTCGGCCACAACAACGTCGGCATGGTCTGGGGAGACGGCGGGGCGTACGCCACCTGGTTCAGCGCCGAACCGGAGATGATCCAGGGCATCAACCTGCTGCCGATCACCGGTGGGCACCTCTACCTGGGCTACCACCCCAACGACAACGCCCAGAAGTACGCCGAACTGGTCCGCAACAACGGCGGTGAGCCGACCATCTGGCAGGACCTGCACTGGCAGCACCTGGCCCTCGGCGACCCGGACGCCGCCCTGGCCAAGCTGCGGGCCAACCCCGGCTACACCCCGGAGGAGGGGGAGAGTCGGGCGCACACCTTCCACTGGGTACGCAACCTGGCCGCCCTGGGCCGGGTGGACACCGGGATCACCGCCAACCATCCGCTGGCCGCCGTCTTCAACCGCAACGGCGCCCGGACGTACGTGGCCAGCAACATCTCCCACACCCAACTGACCGTACGGTTCTCCGACGGGACCCAACTGACCGTGGCACCGGGACGGACCGCCACCAGCGGCGCACACACCTGGAGCGGCGGCAGCGGCGGTGGCGGCACACCCTCACCGACCCCGACCCCGACGCGCACTCCGACTCCGACGCCTACCCCCACCCCGACCCCCACCGGGCCCTCCAGCTCGCCGGTGCGGTACCTGTTGTCCGGCGGCGGCCTGGGCGCGACGGGTAACGCCGGCACGACCACCGTGACCAGTGCCGGCGGCGCCAACTACGACGGCACCCCGCGCAACCCGCTGGTGTTCACCGCGACCGGGCTCAACCTCAACCACAACGGTGGGCAGACCGGCTTCGACTTCCTTCTGGACGCCGGTTCGGCGGTCGGCAACGGGGTGCAGACCCGCATCTCGTACGACCTGACCGGCGACGGAAGTTGGGAACGGGTGGAGACCTACCGCTACTTCGCCACCGATCCGGTCTCCGGTTGGGAGAACTACACCCAGGCCGCCGGGCTGCTCTCCAGCACCGGTTCACTGGGCAACCTGCGCGGCGGCACCGTACGGGTGGAGGTCTGGTCCGCCATCGGCACCAACCCCACCACCCTGGGGATCGGCAACCGCTCGCTGATCAGGCTGCCGTACAGCTGATCCCCGTCCGTCCAGGTGGCAGGGCAGGCGGTCTCCACCGGCTGCTCCGGTTCCACCACCCCGCGCCGCCGGTCGTCTCCCGACCGGCGGCGCGGGCGCGTAGGTTGCAGAACATGACCCGTGATCCCATCGCCGACCTGCGTCGGATCGCCTTCCTGCTGGAGCGGGCGAACGAGGCCACCTACCGGGTCCGCGCCTTCCGGTCGGCGGCGAACGCCCTGGCCGCCCTGCCCGCGCAGGAGGTGACCCAGCGGGCCCGCACCGGCAAGCTCACCGAACTGGCCGGGGTGGGTGACGTGACCGCCCGCTGCGTGGTCGAGTCCCTGGCCGGCGAGGAACCGGTCTACCTGCGGCGGCTGCTCGCCACCGAGGGCACCGATCTGGATGCCGAGGCCACCCGGCTGCGGGCCGCCCTGCGCGGCGACTGCCACACCCATTCCGACTGGTCCGACGGCGGCTCCCCGATCGAGGAGATGGCCCTGGCCGCGGTCGAACTGGGCCACGAGTACCTGGTGCTGACCGACCACTCCCCCCGGCTGAAGGTGGCCCGGGGCCTGACCGCCGATCGGCTACGTCGACAACTCGACCATGTGGCACAACTCAACGAGGCGTTGCCGGAGGGATTCCGGATCCTCACCGGCATCGAGGTGGACATCCTCGCCGACGGTTCCCTGGATCAGGAGGAGGAGCTGCTGGCCCGGCTCGACGTGGTGGTCGGCTCGGTGCACAGTGGCCTCAAGGACGACCGGGCGAAGATGACCCGTCGGATGCTGACCGCGGTCGCCAACCCCCACCTGGACATCCTCGGACACTGCACCGGCCGGATGGTCTCCTCTCGCCCGGCCGGGGTGACCGGCCCGGGGGATCGGGGGCACCGGGCCCGTACCCGCCCGGAGAGCGACTTCGACGCCGACGCGGTCTTCGCCGCCTGCGTCGAACACCGCACCGCCGTGGAGATCAACTCCCGTCCGGAACGTCAGGACCCGCCGAAGCGGTTGATCCGCCGCGCCCTGGAGGCCGGCTGCCTCTTCGCCATCGACACCGACGCCCACGCCCCGGGTCAGCTGGACTGGCAACGCTTCGGCTGCGAGCGGGCCGCCCTCTGCGGGGTCCCCGCCGACCGGGTCATCAACACCTGGACCGCCGACGACCTGATCACCTGGACCCACTCCTGACCCACCCGCCCCTGACCCACCTGCCCCTGGCCCACCCGGACACTCGGCCCTCCAGACAGGACCACCGGAGGCCCCGACTCCATCCGGAACCGGGGCACCACCGCTTGATCCACTCCATATCGCCGTAATGGCGGTATCCGTGGGGCCGCGTCACCGCCATTCCGCCGAAACGGCGAACGACCACGGCCGACCAGCCCCTGCGACACGGCCACCCCGAGCAACACGATCAACGCACCGACCGGCTGATGCCAGGTGAGCCGCTCGCCGAGCACGAGCACACCGATCACGATGGCGAAGACCGGAATCAGGTAGGTCACCATGGCGGCCGTGGTGGCACCCACGAGCCGGATGTTGCGCAGGTTGATGACGAAGGCCAGTCCGGTACCGATCGCGCCCAGCACCAGCACGGCGGCGAACACGCTCGGCGACAGGCTGGTCGGTGCGGGCGGCGCGCCGGCCACCAGCGGCGCCACGATGGCGAGTTGGGCCGTGGCGAGCACCAACTGTGCAGCCGACAACGACAGTCCGGACAGCTTGCTGCCCGCGACGAACTTCTTCTGGTACGGAATGGCGAGGCCGTAGCAGGCCGCCGCCCCGAAACACATCAGCTGACCGACCAGGTGGGCACCGCCGACGCCCTGCCAGACGCCAAGCACCACAAGCACACCAGCGAAGCCGAGCGCCAATCCGACGGCATTGCGGACGGTCACCCGCTCGGTACGGAACACCAGCACCGCCATCGGCAGAACCACTAGCGGGGTGGTGGCGTTCCAGATGCCGGCAAGCAACGACTCGATCCGCTGCTCGCCGTAGCCGAACAGGGTGAACGGCACAGCCACCCCGAAAGCGGCGATCACGGAGAGGTGGCCCCACACGCGCGAATCCCTGGGCAGTCGGTCCCGAAGCAGGGCGAGCACCACCAGCAGGGTCAGCGCACCGGCGCCGACCCGGTAGAGGGTGAGGTGCAAGGGGTGCAGTTCCGCCACGCCGACCTTGATGAACAGGAAGCTGGAACCCCAGATGGCGGCGAGGGCGACGAATCCGGGCAGCCAGCTCCGCAAGGCCGGCTTGTCAGGGGTGAAGTCCATGGTCACCCCTGACACTCTGCCCCTTGGGCACGGCGTTGTCCTGGGGGTTTCGGCTGTCGTGTCGAGCACCACGGAACCACCCACATTGGTACTGCGTTGACCTGCCGAGGAGGTGTGTTCCGATGGCGATGCCGATGCGCTGCGCGGAGGGACGGGTGCCGTACGCTGCCCTGACTTCAGGCCGCCACGCCCGGCGGACGGGTCCGCGAAAGGCGGCAGCCTCCGCCCGGCCGTCTCGCGTAGGGTCGCGGGCGTGGGACGAATCGACGATATCGCCAACCGCTACGTTGCCGAGTGGGCCGCTCTGAGCCCTACCGGCGCCACCTACGTCGGCATCTCCGGTTACGAGGACCGGTTGGATGACCTGTCGCCGGACGGGTACGCCGCGCAGGCCGAGTTGACCCGCCGCACCCTGGCCGACCTCGACGCCACCGAGCCGGACACCGACGGCGAGCGCATCGCCCGGGAGGCGATGCAGGAGCGGTTGGGTCTGGACCTGGCCCGTTATCAGGCCGGCGAGACGACCAGCGAGGTCAACGTCATCACCAGCGGGCTGCACCACACGCGAATGGTCTTCGACCTGATGCCCACCGAGGGTACGCAGGCGCAGGCCAACATCGCCGCCCGGTTGAACCTCTTCGCCGGTGCGCTGGAGGGCTACAAGACGACCCTGCGCGAGGCGGCGGCGGCCGGCAAGATCAGCTCGCAGGCCCAGCTGATCGAGGTCGCCAAGCAGTGCGACGCCTGGGTGGACCCGGAGGGGGACAACGTCTTCCACGGGCTCGTCGAGCGCCTGGGCGCCGAGGGCAGCCTCGACGCCGACCTGCGTCGGGGTGCGGCGGCGGCCACGGCGGCCACGGCGGAGTTCGGGCAGTTCCTGCGTACCGAGATGGCCCCGCGCGGGCGGGAGAAGCAGGCCGCCGGGCGGGAGCGTTACGAGTTGGCCTCGCAGTACTTCCTCGGTGCCCGGATCGACCTCGACGAGACGTACGCCTGGGGGTTCTCCGAGCTGGCCCGCCTGGAGGCCGACATGCGGACGGTGGCCGGGCAGATCCTCACCCCCGGGGCCACCATCGACGAGGCGGTCAGCGCGCTGGACACCGACCCGGCCCGCACCATCGTGGGCAAGGAGGCCTTCCGGGACTGGATGCAGCAGCTCGCCGACCAGGCGATCAGCGATCTCAACGGCACCCACTTCGACATCCCCGAGCAGGTACGCCGCATCGAATGCATGATCGCGCCGACCAGTGACGGAGCCATCTACTACACCGGTCCCAGCGAGGATTTCAGCCGACCGGGCCGGATGTGGTGGGCGGTGCCGCAGGGTGTCACCGACTTCTCCACCTGGCGTGAGGTGACCACGGTCTACCACGAGGGGGTGCCCGGCCATCATCTCCAGGTCGGCCAGACCGCCGTCCGGGCCGGGCTACTCAACCGTTGGCAGCGATTGCTCTGCTGGGTCTCCGGGCACGGTGAGGGCTGGGCCCTGTACGCCGAGCGGTTGATGGACGAACTGGGCTACCTGGAGGATCCGGGTGACAAGCTCGGCATGTTGGACGGGCAGGCCTTCCGGGCGGCCCGGGTGATCGTCGACATCGGGATGCACCTGGAGCTGGAGATCCCGAAGGACAACCCCTTCGACTTCCACCCCGGGGAACGCTGGACCCCTGAGTTGGGCTGGGAGTTCCTGCGGGCGCACTGCCGGGTCCCGGACGAGCAGTTGCGCTTCGAGTTGAACCGCTACCTGGGCTGGCCGGGGCAGGCCCCGTCGTACAAGGTGGGTGAGCGGATCTGGCTGCAGGCCCGCGACGCGGCCAAGACCCGCAAGGGCGCCGACTTCGACCTGCGCGAGTTCCACCGGCAGGCGCTCGACCTCGGTGCGCTCGGGTTGGACCCGCTGCGTCGGGCGTTGGCCCGGTTCTGAGTCCAGACACGGTGAAGGGGTGGCCCCGCGCGGGTCCACCCCTTCAGCGTTGCCGTGCCCGGCGGGTCAGTGCCGCTCCGCCTCGCCCTGGTTGCCGCGCTGGATCGGCACGGTGGGGTCCTCGGAACGCCAGTTGGTCGAGGCCGGCGGGATCTCGTCGGTCAGCGGACCGCCCTGGCGTACCGGCTGCTGGTCCACCCGGGTCGGGGCCGAGTCCGCCCGGTGTCGCCGGGTGGGCACGGCCGCCGGGGCGGGCCGACGGGAGAACAGCAGCGCGGCGGCGATCAGCGCCAGACCCAGCACGACGAGGCCGAGCGGGGCCCAGACCCCCAGGATCGTCAGTTGACCCCGACTCGACTTGGCCCGGTCGGCCGAGGCCGTGACGGTCTCGTCGTTGTAGAGGAAGTCCGCGTCCAGCAGGGTCACCGGGCTGCCCGCGTTCGGCATCAGGGTCTTCTTCTGCTGCTCCCGCACCTTGATGTAGGAGCCGGTCACCGGGTCGACCCAGACCGTACGGGTGTTGCTGTAGACGACGTCGCCCGAGGTGGCTTCCGGGGCCAGCGCGCCCAGCAGCAGGCCGACCCGCTCGGCGGGCAGGGGCAGCTTCTCGTCGCTGATGACCTGCTCGTACCGGTAGGTCTCCAGGCCCTCGATCTCCTCGGTGCCCTTGAACTCGGCCATCCGGGTCTGCCGCAGGTCCCGGTCGAAGACCTCGTAGTTCTCCTGCTCCGCGTCGAACGGGAACTTGTAGACCTGCCCGGCGAAGGAGACCTTCTCCGGGGCGCCGCTCTCGTCGAGGAACTGGTCGTTCCAGTCGACGGCCGCACCGGAGACCCGATCCAGGGCCAGCTCCGCGCCGTACGCGCTGATCAGTTCCTTGGTGTCGGTCCGGTCGACGGTCTGTCCGACCCGCCACACCACGGTGTCACCGGCGAGGTCGCCGCTGAGCGCGGCGGTCTTGTCGCGGTCCGGGGTGACCAGGATGGTGGACTTCAGGTCGGCCTGGTCGATGGCGACCGCGCCATTGGTGATCTGGAGGAAGGTCGCCCCCTTGGCCTCGGCGACCGAGGTGGAGGGCTCCAGGTCGTAGGGCAGTTTGGTCATCGCCGGTTTGACGACGAACACCAGTCCGGCGGCCAACGCCAGGAGCAGAACGCCCCCGCCGAACAGCACGGCACCCACGGCGCGGTGCTTCATGTTTCCTCCCTAGAGGAGCGAATTTCGTCGGTGTCAATCAGTGGGATGGCGCGAGGTTACTACTTGGTCACATAGCAACGCGACCCCCGGTCAGCTCTGATTTCTGCACCGTGTCGGGCTGATGCTCGGTGCGGCGGCGCAACACCAGGACGAAGTTCCAAGCCACCACTTCACGGACGGCGGGTACCCGGATCACCCATCGCGCCCACCAGGGGTGGTAGCGGGGTAGCGCGTCGACCATCTCGATCTCGCCGTTTCCTCGCGCCCAGCGCAGGGTGTCGGCGATCGACACCGGGAACAGGGTCTCCCGGAACCGGTTCTTCGGCGGCCGTCCGGTGCGGCGTTCGTACCGACGCCGGGCCCGGTCGCCGCCGAGGTAATGCCAGGGGGCGGTCTCATGCCCACCCCACGGCGAGAACCACGGGGTGTACGACACGAAGATCAGCCCGCCGGGGCGGGTGACCCGGACCATCTCGTCGAGCATCCGGGGCGGCTCGGCGACATGTTCCACCACGTTGGACGAGAAGGCCACGTCCACGCTACCGGTGCGTACCGGCAGGGCCGTCCCGCTGCCCCGCAGCATTCCGGCCACGGACTCACCGGCCGCGGAGAAGTCCCCCACGTCCGGGTCCAGCCCGACGTAGTAGGCCCCGGCCGCGCGGAAGGCGGCCGCGAAGTATCCCGGCCCACCGCCCACGTCCAGCACGGTCCGGCCGGCCAGCTCCGTGTAGCCGTGCACCTGGCGTACCGAGTCGTCGGCGAGCAGGCCGTAGAAGTGGTCCGGGTCGGTCTGTTCGACCAGGAAGGCCCGGAACAGGGTCACCGACCGGCGCAGGGTGGCGAAGCGACGCCGCGCCGCCCGCCGCGCCCGATCGTCAGTAGCCGTCACCGCGTCACCGTCCCATCCTCGCCGTCGACCCCGGCCTCACCGTCGGTCCTGGCCTCGGGGACCGCCGCCGGCTGACCGGATGTGCCCGGCGTCACATCATGCGCGACGGGTGGGTCGGCCCGTACGCCGGGTGCGGGCATCACCGCCGCGACCACCGCACCGATCGCGACCAGCATCGCCGCCTGCACCCACGAGCTGTAGGCCCACGCCTGTCCGTGGCCCTGCACCCGACCGGTCACCGCGATCACCGTGGCCGCCGTGAGTCCGCCGAGCACCACCACGGGCAGGGCCCGTACGGCCAGTTGCCGCAGCACCATCGCGGCCAGCACGATCGCCACCGGCAACACCCCGCCCAGGGCGGCGAGCAGCACCACCAGCAGGCCACCGATCATCCAGGCCGGTGCCTCCGGGGGGATCACCCCCGCCGGGCCGCCAGCCACCGCAGCCTGGCCCTGGGCGCTGACCGTCAATCGGCGGCGCACCGGCCAGGCGGCCAGCAGCAGCACCCCCACGGCCGTCAGGGCACCGACCAGCAGGGCCCCCCGGTACGCCCGGTCCGGGGCGAAGACCAGCCTGACCTCACCCCCGGCACCGGCCGGCAGGAACCAGGCCTGCTGCCACCCGTCGACCCGGGTGGCGGTCAGCGACACACCCTCGAGGGTGGCCTTCCAGCCCGGGTTGGCGTTCTCCGGCACCACCAGCAGCGCCGGTTCCCCACCGGCGACCCGGACCCGACGATCCGTCGGTGCCCAGTCCAGCACGGTCACGGCCCGATGCCGCGGCCCGCCGACCTCCGGCGGCCCCGAATCGTCGCCCCCGCTGGCAGGCGAGGTCGAGTCGTCCGCCGCAGGCGAGGTCCGGTCCGGTACCGGTCGCAGGGTCGCGGACTGCACCAGGAACCCCTTCGAGGGGGAGGTCGCCAGCCGATGCCCACCGGCCGGCAGGTCCAGCACCGCGCCGCCCGCCCCGCAGATCCGCAGCGGCACCGGTCGACCCGCCAGCACATCACCGAACCGGGCGCTCACCGACGTGTCGTAGCGCTGACCGTCCAACTCGACGGTCGGCCCGTCACCACACCGTTCGACCACCCGGGTCTCGGCGTCGATCGGCTTCAGCAGCTTCGCCAGGGCGGGGATCTCCACCTCGGCGATCCCGGCCGTGGCGGGCCAGCCGTTGCCCCGTTGGTCGGCGATCCGCAGTTCGGTCGACCGCACCACGATCTCGATCCGGTCGGTGCGTACCGCCGGGAAGGTCACCGTCCCGTCGGCGCCCACCGGCACCACCACCTCCCGCCCGGGGGTGTGGATCTCGACCTCGTCGGGCAGGGAGCCGATCGGCAGTTGCGCGGCCCGCAGTCGCAGCTCGTCGATCCGGCGCGGACCCGACCAGCTCAGCCGCAGGGTCGGGCGCAGGTCACCGGTGTCGGCCAACCAGGCCGTACCGGGGTCGCCGTCGATCGCCGCGTACGGCGTCACGGCGGGGTCGCCCGCCAACCGGGAGGAGGCGTCGGCCGTCACGCCCACGCCGGAGAGTTTCAGCGCACCCCCGGGGCGGGGCATCGCCCGCAACGCCATCCGGTACGTGCCGGCGGCCGGGTTGCGGAAGATGCGGTCCACTCCCAGCGGTTCCTCACCGACCCGGGCCAGGAACCGGTCGCAGCGGATCACCGTGTCGGCGGCCCGCACCGGTGGCCTGCTCGCCGACCCGACCGGGACGATCCGGTCCGCCTCCGCCGCCTCGGTCAGGTGGCACGCCGGGCGGTCGGCCGGACCCCGGCTGAACACCCAGCTCACCGGCGCGGCCGGATCCTGCGGCAGGTCCGTGGGGGCACGCAGCACGCGCCGCGGCTCGGTTTCCGGGATGGCCAGCTCCCGGATGCCCACGGCACCGTCGAGGCGTCCCTCGGCAACCGCCAGCACGGTGACCCGCACCCGACTGGTCGGGCCGGGCAGCGTGTAGTACGTGTGACCGCCCAGCGCCGGGGCCACCTCGTGATCCACCGAACCCCGGTCGGTGGTGAGCCGGAACTTGGTCACCGGCCAGCCCACGGCCAGGTCGGTGACGAACTCCAGGCGTACGTTCTCCACCTGGCGGGGAGTGTCCAGGTCGACCTGGAGCCACTGCCCGATCGGCCCGCTCAGCGGCGCCGAGTGCCAGGCGGTGTGCGACTGGCCGTCGATGGCCGCGAACGGCAGGCGGGAGGGGTCGGCGGGGCCCAGGGTGTCCACGAAACTCACCGCCGAGGAGGCGGACACCTCGCGTACGCCCTGGTAGGTCACCGTGGTCTGATGCTGCTCACCGGCGAAGGGCAGCAGGTCCAGGGCGACCCGGCCCTGTCGTCCGGTCTCGTTCGCGGTCAAGGTCTGGGAGAGGTTGTCCCCTACCCGGCCGATGTCGCGTTCCCGGCGGCGCAGGCCGTCGGTGACGATCCAGGTGTCACCGGTCGCCTCGGGTGTCTGCTCCCGGTCGCCGGCCAGCACCACCGGCCGGTCCCGTTCCACCACCCCCTGCTCCAGCAGGGGCAGCAGGGACTCCGGGCCCCCGCTGACCGTGGGCACGTCGGCGGTGAGCACCGCCGAGGCCACCGGCACCGGCGGGTCGACCTCGTACAGCTCGATCGCCGGTAGGACGGGGGTACCCTCGTCGACCGGGCTGTTGATCATCCGGGACAGGACCTCGGTGCTGCCGAAGGTGGCTACCCGGGTGATGCCGGGCGACTCGGCCAAGGCCCGACGCAGCACCGCCACCGGCGGGGCGTCCACCTGGGTCCGGTCCAGGTCGTTGCGCAGCAGCAGATGCCGGAATCCGGAGCGGGCCAGCAGGTCGGCCAGCCCGGCGGAGCCACGGCCGCCGGCCAGTACCTCCTCGACGGTGTCCATCATCCGGGTGTTACCGGCCGAGCCGAGCGGGATCTGGTGCCGGACCGCCCACGGCGCACCGGCCAGGGCCTGCAGGGGTTCGTCGACCGTACGCCCCCACTCGTACTGGCCGAACCCGGCGCCGGGCACCATCAGGGTGCGGGCCAGCGCGTCCCGATCGGCCAGCCAGGTGGCCGCCGACCGCCAGTGCGGGGGCAGGTCCGCCCAGCCCGGGCCGGGACGCAGCTGCCCCAGCCAGGCCGGTGCGGCGGCGCCCAGCACGAGCAGCAGCACCGGTACGAACATCAGCGGATGCAGCCGCAGACCGGGCCGACGTCGGGTCGGCGAGTGATGCATCCGGGTGACCACCGCGTCGACGCCGTGGGCGAACCCGAGCATCAGCGGCAGCCGCAGCACCGGGTCGAGCTTGTGCACGTTGCGCAGCGGGGCCAGCGGCCCGTCCAGCAGCCCCCGGACCACCTCGGAGACCGGGCTGTCCAGGGCACCGACGTAGCCGATGGTGAGCAGGGTCAGCCCGGTCAGGAAGCCGGCCACCAGGAACCGGCGCTGCGGCAGCAGGTTGCCGGCCAGCCCGGCCAGACCGATCAACGCGACCACCGCGGTGAGGGCCATCAACACCGGATGGTCGATCAGCAGCCACCCGGCCGGCCACCACGGCTCGCCCTGCACGATGTACGCGACCCACTGGTTCGTGCCGCGTACCGCCTGGAACAGCGAGGCCACCGCCGTGGTGGTGGTGGAGGACTCGATGAAGTCCAGGAACGGCAGGCTGTACTGGCCGAGCAGCAGCAGCGGCACGATCCACCACAGGCACACCCCGAGCACGCAGACGCACCACCAGGCGACCAGCCGCCGGTGTGCGGCGTCCCAGCGTCGGGTGAGCAGCCAGACGCCGGGCAGCACCAACGCCATCAGCACCACCGCCGCGTTGATCCCACCCATGCCGAGCACGGCCAGCGCGGACAGCGCGGCGGCCCGGCGGGGTGAACCGATCCGGCGTACGGTCACCAGCGGCAGCAGCACCCAGGGCAGCATCGCGGCGGACAGGGTCTCCGAGGAGAGCGCACCGACCTCGGTGAGGATGCGGGGGGCCAGGGCGTAGCCGAGGGCCGCCGCGTACCGGGTCGGTTCGGTGCCGATGTTCATCACCCGGGCCAGGCGCAGCAGCCCGTAGAAGGCGGCGGCGAGCAGCAGCGTCGTCCACAGCCGCTGGGTGATCCAGGGTGGGACCCCCAGCAGTTGACCGACGGCGAAGAACGGCCCCATCGGGAACAGGTAGCCGTACGCCTGGTTCTGCAACTCCCCGGCGGTGGCCTCCGGGTTCCACAGGTGCAGGGCCCGGGCCATGAAGTGGATCGGGTTGGCGGCCAGGTCGATCTTGGTGTCGAAGGTGACCTGGCCGGGCCGCTGCGCGAAGGCGATCGCGGTGAGCAGCAGCAGCGACAACACCGTGCCGGGCGAGCGGCGCAGCCGAGCCGACAGTCTGCCCACCGAGGATGTCGGCAGCCGGCTCATCGGCGGCACTCCGGCGGCAGGCAGCTCAGGTCGGCCAGGGCGGAGAAGAAGATGCGGCGCATACCG
Organism: Micromonospora sp. DT229; assembly: GCF_049844505.1. Lineage (NCBI taxonomy): Bacteria > Bacillati > Actinomycetota > Actinomycetes > Micromonosporales > Micromonosporaceae > Micromonospora > Micromonospora sp. DT229. The sequence goes on from NZ_JBNCLD010000002.1 coordinate 561,765, forward strand.
CTGGGTTGGGCGGTGACGAAGACCCGCCCGCCGGTGACCTTCGCGATCGCGTTCAGCTCCTCGGGATCGATCTCTTCGCCCAGCCCGATGAAGATGATCGGCAGTGGGCGGCGTGGGTCCTGCATCCGCTTCAGTTCGGCCAGGAGGGCGGCCCGGCCGATGCTGTCGTCGTCCTCGTTGCGGCCGTCCGTCATCACCAGCACCAGGTTGATCCGCCCAGGGGTCCAGTGCCGCCGGGCGTCGCGGTACGCGGCCAGGGTGCTGTCGTACAGCCCGGTGCCGCCCTGGGGCTTGGCCCGGACGGTGTCCAGCGCCTCGGCCAACCGTTCGCGCTGGGCGCCCAGCGGCGCCACCGGCAGGATCTCCCGATGGTCCCGTTCACCGTCGAGTCTGGTGGCGAAGGCCCAGACACCTAGTTCGGTGTTGTCCAGCAGCAGGGCCGCACCCGCCTCGGCGGCACGGACGGTCGCCTCGAGGCGGGTGCCCTCGCCGGGCACCTGGGCCGCCATCGAGCCGGAGACGTCCAGCAGGGTGAGGATCCGGGCACTTCGCTGCACCCCGCTCCAGCCGGTCAGCACCTCGGTGACGGTCTCCTCGTCCGGTAGCGGCACCGGTCGACGTTCCTCCGCCGCCAGCCGGTCGTCGCTCGGCATGGCCGGCGGGAAACCCGAGGCGGTCCGGAAGCCGTGCCCGACGAGAACCTCCCGGGCGGTGGTGTTGAGCAGTTCGGCGAGGAACCCGGCGGCGGCGTCCCGCGCCCGCCCCTCGGCGGTGGGTAGCACCACGTACGGCAGGTCGAGCCAGGGTACGGCGATCTCCGGGTACGCGGCGACCAACTTCTTGCCGGAGGTGGTCAGGGCGTTGTGTTCGAGCACCGCCTGCTCGCTGGCGGCGACCATGTCGACCCGGTTCGGCAGGTCCCGCCCGGGAGCCAGCGTGCTGGTCTGCCCGGCGGGGCTGAAGGTGTCGGTGGCCAGGCGTCGCAGGGTCGCCGCGACGGTCGCCGCCGAGTCGCCGTTCTCGTCGGCCAGCATCCGTACCCCGAGCAGGGCACCGACCCCCGCGGGGTCGGCCGCCGGGTCGGGCAGCCCGACCGTACGCTCGGCGCCGATCAGGGATTTCCAGGTCAGCGGCTTGGCCGGCCAGCCGGAACGACGGGCCACCCGGTCGGTCACCGCCAGCACCACCGGGGTGCTGGCCACCGAGGTACCCGCCGCGGGGACCTCGAAGGCACCCGCAGCCCGGGCTCGCCGCAGCCAGAAGGTCGACTCCGGCAGCCACGCGTCGGCCACCTCGCCGCCCTCGGCGAGTTCCCGGGTCACCTCCGCCGAGGGCCGCACCTGCACCTCGACGGAGACGCACGGCTGGTTGCCGGTGTTGGCCCGGGCCACCCGGTCCAGCGCGGGCGCGATCACCGGGGCGGCGGCCACCCGCAGCCGTACCTGTTCGGCGCAGGTCGGCGTGCCCCGGTCGGCGCGCACGTACGCCACCGCCGCCCAGCCGGCCAGCAGCACCGCCAGGGCGGCACTGAGCAGCACCACCGGGGAACGGTGGGACAGGGCGCGCGCGGGCGCGCGACGGTCGGCATCCACCGCCGCCTCACCTCCTCGTCACCCCTGCGGACGACACGCCATCGCAGGTCACAGGCGTCGCGACGGGTTCACCGCACCGGGCAGGCGAGCATCGCACGCTGTTGCGCTGCACACCCTGCCAAGGTTTGTGCGGCTCGGCAAACCCCTGATCGACGAACCGACATCGGACCCCACCCTGCCGGATCTGCCCATTGCGCACCCGGGCCGCACCGCCCTAGGGTGGCGCGATCGTGCTCACTTACTCGTCGGTAGGAGCAGCGTGGACCACTCCGACACCCCCTCCCGCCACGTTCTGTTCCTCAACTGGCGTGACACCACCAACCCCGAAGGCGGCGGCTCCGAGGTCTACATCGAACGCATCGCCGCCGAACTGGTCACCGCCGGTCACCGGGTGACTCTGCTCTGTGCCGCACACGACCAGGCGGGACCGGCCGACACCACCGACACCGGGGTACGGGTGCTGCGCCGCGGCTCGCGGATGACGGTCTACCTGCGCGCGGCGCTGATCTGCCTGGTCGGCCGCTTCGGCTTCGGCCCGCTGGGCCGCCGTGGCCTCGGCCGACCGGATCTGGTCGTGGACGTCTGCAACGGGGTGCCCTTCTTCGCCCCCCTCTATGTCGGTCGGCCGGTCATCGCCCTGGTGCACCACGTGCACCGGGAACAGTGGCCGGTGGTGTTCGGCCCCTGGATGAGCCGGCTGGGCTGGTGGATCGAATCGCGGCTGGCGGTCCGGCTCTACCGCCGCTGCCGGTACGTCACCGTCTCCGAGGCCAGCCGGGCCGAGCTGACCGACCTTGGGGTGGACGCCGAACGGATCGACGTGGTGCCCAACGGCACCTCCGCGGTGACCGGCCCGGCCCTGCCGCGTACCCCGCATCCCTCGCTGCTGGTGCTGGGCCGGCTGGTGCCGCACAAGCGGGTGGAGATCGCCCTGCGGACGGTCGCCGAACTGGTCGACGAGCTGCCCGACCTGGAACTGGCGGTGGCCGGGCAGGGCTGGTGGGAGGAACCCCTACGCGAGTTGTCCGAGACCCTGGGCATCAGCGACCGGGTCCGGTTCACCGGCTTCGTCAGCGAGGAGGAGAAGCACGCCCTGCTCTGCTCGGCCTGGCTGGCCCTGACCCCCTCACTCAAGGAGGGTTGGGGACTGACCATCGTGGAGGCCGCCGCGTGCAGCACCCCGACGGTGGCCTTCCGCTACGCCGGTGGGGTGGCCGAGGCGATGGTGGACACGGAGACCGGCCTGCTCGTCGACAGCGAGCAGGAGTTCACCGCCGTGGTCCGGGAACTGCTTGCCGACGACGTACGCCGCAAGGCGATGGGCGAGGCCGCGCTGACCCACGCGGCCCAGTTCACCTGGACCGCCACCGGTGCCCGCTTCGCCCAACTGGTCGCGCAGGCCACCGCCGGGAATGACCGCTCAGGCCACGGCGAGAAGATGACCGCCCGGGTCACCACCGGAAACTGACCGGCCGATCAGAATCGTCCGACGGCCGAACGGAGACACGCGAAGAAGGCGCCCGCATGATGCGGGCGCCTTCGCCTCGTTCGAGGTCAGCGCGTGCCGTACAGCGGGACCTCGGTCTGCTCACTCACCTTGGAGTTCGCGGCCTCCTTGGCGGACGGGCTGAGCACGTTCGCCAGACCGACGCTGCCCAGCATGCCGAGCACAACACCGAGTACCCCGACGGCCACGAACGCGGGCAGGTTCCTCATCCACCTTCTCCTTCCGCGGGACTCGCGTGCCGGGACGCTACCACGCGGTAGCACCGTCGCGCAGCGGCCGAAAACCCGATGGCCAGCACCGCCGTTCCGGCCAACAGGTGGGCCAGGCCCACCGACCCGGGGCGGGTGGGCGTGGGCGTGGGTCGCCACTGTGGGTTCTCGTACAGGGTCAGGTCCTCGCCCGCGTACACCCGGTGGAGCCCGGCCAGGGTCGCCGGGTCCACCGGCGGACCGGCCGCCCGTTGCACCAGCACCCACCGGGAGCCGGCCGCCGCCACCGGCTCGTTCGCGTCGAGCAGCTGCCGAATCCCGGCGGCCCGGGGGTCCTCACCGGCCACCGCCGTGCCGTCCACCCGCAAGGTGTCGTCGATCGACACGGGCACCCCCAGGTACCGGGGCGCCGGATCGATCACCACCTGCCCCCGGTTCCAGGCGTAGCTCTGGTACTCCTGGAAGGGCAGTGACACCACCTCACCCGGCCGCTGCTCCACCAGCCGGGCGACGGTCGCCCAGTCCGCCGGCCAGGCCACCGGACGCAGCCGACCCGCCCCACCGAAGGCCAGGTCGGGCAGGACCGCCACCGGCAGCAACGCCGCGCCGACCAGCAACACCCGCCCGGTCGCCAGGTCGAACCGGGCGGCCAGCAGGTCGGCCAGCCGCTCCGCCCCCAACGCCACCGCGATCGCCAACAGCAGGGCGTACGGCATGAGCAGCTTCTGCCCGTCGCGCAGCAACCCCGCACCCGGCAGATGGGCCACCGACCAGCCGAGCAGCGCCGCCGCCCCCGGCAGCACCCCGAGGGCGGCCGCCAGCCAGGACCCGACCGCCAGCAGGCCCAGCCGACCGACCCCTCGCCCCGCCCAGCGACGCCGCAGCAGCGGTACCCCGACAGCGGCCACCACCACCAGCAGTACCGTCGCCAACGGCACCAGCAGCCCAGCCCGCGAGGCCGGAGTGGCCTGGGCGTTCCAGATGCCGCCGGTGCCGGCCAGCGCCACCAGTGGACCGGCCCAGTTCTCCGCCCGGGCGGCGAAGACGGCCACCCCGGCCGGATCGGACCGGCCGTCCCCGGCGCTGGTGAACCCGGCCACCAGCCAGGGCGCGTTCAGCAGCAGGGTCACCCCCACCCCGACCGAGACCGCGCGGGCCGCACCCCGATACCGCCCGAGGGTCAGGACGACCACCACCACCAGGGCCAGCAGGCCGCCGGTAGGGGTGATGGCCGAGACCGCCACCGCCAGCAGCAGCCGGCTCAGCGCCCCCCGCTCACCGGCCCGTACCCCGAAGGCCGCGCGCACCAGCCACGGCAGGGCGGCGTACGCGACCAGCAGTCCCCACTGACCGATCAGCAGCCGCTCGGCCAGGTACGGCGTCCAGGCGTACCCGAGGGCGGCCACCACCCGTACGGCGGTCCGTCGGGTCGGCACCAGCCGGGCGGCCCCGAGTGCGGCGAGGTAGACGATCGCCACCAGCACCAGGCGTTGCAGCAGCCACCCCGGGACCAGTTGGTTAGCCAAGGCCACCACGGCGTCCTGCGGAACCGCCCGGGGCAGGGCCGTGGCCGGGGCGATCAGCTCCCAGCTCAGCGCCTGCCTGGGCACGAAGACCATGTCGTAGCGCAGCACGTAGCCGGGCAGGGCCAACGGTGCCAGCACCACGGCCGTCACCGCGGCGGCCACCAGGTGCGGCAGCCAGGACCGACGGCCGACCGCCGCATCGGCGCCTCCCTCGGGCACCGAGCCGCTCCGTTCCCGCATCCGTCGACCTCACCTCGCCGGTACGCGGCGAGGTGGCCGCGTCGGTGGCGGCCACTGTAACCGCCCCGCCAGGCCCGCGGCGGCCGCCGGTTGAACCAGCCGTTGACCTGATAGGGGACCCGGTGAGGGGTATGGCAGTCTTCCCGCCATGGCATCGGCGGGGGACAGCGTGACGGCGGCACCGAGCAGGACGGGCGGCTGGCTGCGCAGCGACCGGATCGGTACGGCGGCACTGGTCATGATCGCGATCAGTGTGTTGTGGCGCGCCCAGGTGGCCGCCCGCGGCTTCCTGGCCGCCGACGACTATGTGCTGATCACCCAGGCGGCGGAGTCCCGGCTGACGGTCACCCATCTGCTGGAGCTATACAACAACCACCTCATGCCCGGCGGGCGGCTGCTCATCTGGCTGGTCACCGAGTACGTGGGCCTGGCCTACTGGCCGTACGTGCTGCTCATGTCGATCGGCCAGGCGATCCTGGGGATCACCTTCCTCCGGCTGCTGCGCCGGATGCTGCGGCCCTCCGCCCTGCTGCTCCTGCCGCTCGGCCTGCTGCTGTTCAGCCCGCTGACCCTGGAGGCGAGCACCTGGTGGGCCGTCGGGGTCAACATGCTGCCGATGCAGATCGCCATGGTGCTCGCGGTCGGCGCACAGGTCGGCTACGTGCAGACCGGCCGCCGACGGCACCTGGTGACCCTGGCCCTGTCCGTGTTGCTCGGCCTCTTCTTCTTCGAGAAGTCGATCCTGATCGTGCCGTTGGTCTTCCTGCTGACGGTCGCCTGCTACGCCGACGGTGGGCCGGTACGCGCCGTCTGGACCACGATCCGCCGCTGGTGGCCGTCCTGGCTGGTGCTGACCGTGCTGTCCCTGGGCTTCGGGGCGGCCTACCTGAGCCGCTCGGAGTCCTCGCTGCGTCGCCCGGAATCGGTCGGGGAGGCGTTCTCCTTCCTGACCCAGATGTTCGGGTCCACGGTGATTCCCGGCCTGGTGGGCGGGCCGTGGCAGTGGCTGGGGGCCGGTGACGGCGCGCCCGTCGCCGCACCGCCCCAACTGGGCACCTGGGTGGGATGGATCATCGTCGCCGCCGTGGTCGCGGCGACCGTACGCCAGCGCCGCCGGGCCGGGCGGGCCTGGTTGCTGCTCGCGGCCTACCTGGCGATGGTGGCCGGAATGCTGGCCGCTACCCGGCTCGGCTCGGCCTTCAGCGGGGTGGCCGGTGGGGTGCCCCGGTACGTCAGCGACGTCGTCGTCGTGGCGGCGATCTGCCTCGGGGTGGCCGTGGTCGGGCTGGCCCGCACCACCAGCACCACCATGCCCCCGGCACCGGCCGAGGTGCCACCCGCCGAGCCGCCCACACCGGGACTGCTCGGCCCGGTGCCGGAGCGCTACCGGGAGTCGGTGGCGGTCGTACTGGTGCTCGTGCTGGTCGCGGTCGGCCTGGGCACGGTCTGGACCACCGCCCGGTACGGCGACGAGTGGGCCCTGAAGTCCAGCCGGTCGTACATCGACACCGTGCGGATCGAGATGGCCAGCGCACCGCCGGACACGGTTTTCTTCGACGCCCCGGTACCGGACAACGTCGTACCCCGCCTCTCCTCGCCGTACAACCTCCAGTCCCGGTTCTTCCGGGCCTTCGGCACCCGCCCCACCTTCGTGGACGAAACCGACAACGCCTCGGTCCTCGACGCCCTGGGTCGCATCCAGGTGGCCACGATCGTCGGCAGCACCATCCAGCCCGGCCCCCAGGAGGGGTGCGGCTACCTGGTCAGCACCGGCAAGACCGTACGGATGCCGCTGAACGAGCCGCGTTTCGACTGGCACTGGGTGGTCCGCATCGGCTACCTCAGCTCGGCGGACGGCACGGCCACCCTGCGGCTCGGCGACGGGGTGGCCCAGTTCCCGGTCCGCAAGGGCCTCAACCAGCGCTTCTTCCGCATCACCGGCGGCGGCGACACGGTGGAACTGACCGTGACCAGCGGCGAGGTGTCGCTCTGCACCAACGAGATCGCCATCGGCGACCCGGCACCCCGACCCGAGTGAGGGCCACCGGCCGGGTCACTCCGGGCGGAACAGCACCGAGTTGACGTACCGGGGCCGGGGCCAGAGGACCCGGCGGGCGAAGCTCTGGCCGACCCGTACGATCGCCTCCCGCTGGTGTCCGCCGAGGTCGAAGTCGGCCAGCGGCACCCACTCGCGGTCCGGCAGCACATAGCCGCGGTAGCCCCAGCCGGTCAGCAGCTCCAGCAGCGGCTCGACCGGCTGGATCCGTTCCTCCACCTCGATCAGCAGCACCGGACGGTCCCGCTTGACGGTCTCCGCCGCGCCGCGCAGCGCGGGCAGCTCGTGACCCTCGATGTCGATCTTGATGAACCGCACCTCGGTCAGGCCCAGCGAGTCCAGGGTGATCCGGCGGACCGGCACCGGGGCACCCTGGGTCGGATCCTCCAGCGAGGAGGTGCCGACGATAGCGCCCCCTTCGGGCAGATACAGGGTGGCCGTGCCCTCGTGGTCGGAGACCGCCGCCTCGACCACCTCCACCCGGGGGAAGGCCGTACGCAACTGGCCGGCCAGCGCCGTCGTCGGCTCCACCGCGACCACCCGCGCCGCCCGCCGCAGCAACCGGGCGGTCCACGGGCCGTACCAGGCACCCACGTCCACCGCCGTACCGCCGACCGGAACGAACTCGGCCAACCGGGCCAGTTCCGGCTCCACCCGTGGATAGACCCGGCGGATCGCCGCCCCGAGCAGCCGCTCGGGGAGCATGGCCGCCAGGCCGGAGGTCGCTGCGGGGGCCAGCTTCGTCGACGCCATGGAGCAGCACACTAGACGCTTGCGGCCGCCCTGGGCAGAGGGAGCCGGTAAGGGGCTGTCCGCGGAGGCTACTGGCCGGTACCGTCTTGCCGGTCGGGCCCCCGCCCGGCAGGGATCAGCCGACCGGTCGGGCGGGCGGCCGGCAGACGCGGAGTGGCATGACGCAGACGACGGGCAGCAACACCAGCCGGTTCCGGCTCGGTGCGGCCGGTGCCGCCGTCACCCTGGCCACCCTGGTGACCAACGCGCTGGCCTATGTCGTCCCGGTGCTGGGCGCCCGCCGGCTCAGCGCCGCCGATCTGGGGGCCCTGGCCACCGTCCTGGCGCTGGGTGCCATCGCCGCGGTACCGGGCTTCGGGCTCCAGATCGCGGTGGCCGCGCACCGGGCCCGCGCAGGTGGCGGCGGTGCCGGTCCGCTCGGGCTGCGTACCGCCGCGCTGACCGGGGCGGTCACCCTGGCCGCGGTACCCCTGTCGACGGTGCTCCTGCGGCTGCCGGTCCCGTTGACCCTGCTGCTCGCCGCCACCACCTTCACCACCGTGCTGGCCGGTCGTTGGCTAGGTGAGTTGCAGGGCGACCAACGTTTCCTTCGGCTCGCCGTCGCCATGGCCGTGGTGGCCACCGGCCGGTACGGCGGCCTGGTCGTCGGCCTCCTGTTCGGCGCCGGGCCGATCACCTGCCTGCTGTTGGCGGCGGTCACCGGGCTGCTGGCCCTGCCGATCCTGGCCCGCCTCGCCACCCCGCCGGGCGCCACCACTGCCGTACCGCCCACGGTGTCGCCCCCACCGCGAGCCGACGAGCCGGCCTGCGCCCCGTTGCGAGCCGATGAGCCGCCGCGCACGACGGACCTCGCACCGCGTGGGCTGGGGGCCCGGCAGGTGGCCACCGCCTGCACCGCCACCCTGGCGATGCTCACCATCTCGTACGCCGACCTGATCCTCGCCCGCCAACTGCTGCCCGCCGCCGACTCCGGCGCGTACGCGGTCGGTTCGGTACTCACCAAGGGTGCGCTGTGGGCACCCCAGGTCGTCACCCTGCTGGTGCTGCCCCGACTGGCCCGGGGGGACCGCCGCGCCCGCCTGACCGCACTGGGTCTGATCATGGCTTGTGGGGTGGCCCTCGTCGTCGCCGCCACCATCGGCGGCGAGCTGGCCTTCCGGCTCGCCGGCGGCGCCGACTACCTGCACCTGGCCGACACGGCACCGATCTTCGCCGCCACCGGGGCCCTGTACGCGGTGGTGTTCATGCTGGTCAACGAGAGGGTGGCGACCGGCGCACGGTGGCCGGCCGCACCCCTGTGGGTGGCCACCCTGGGCCTGGCCACCGCCGCCACCCTCATCGCGCCCCGCACCCTCACCGGAGTCCTCTCCTGCGCGCTGGCCGCCGCCGCCGTCACCGCCACGGCGATGGCCTGGCAGGTCTTCCGGCCGAGAAGGGCGACCGACGCGACCACCGGCAGCCGGTCCTCCGTCGGGACGGGCGGATCAGACCACCCGGGAACTACGTACAGTGAGCACTCTGCTGCCCGGAGGCGGTAAACCCGTGTCGATGGCGACTCCCAGCGCGCTGAGACCCCCCGCACCCCGTCGGGTTGGCTACCGTAGTTGCTCCCGGGGTGAAGGTTCCACCCACGGCCATTTCCGAAGAGGTAGCTGTGACCCAGTACGGCGAGAACCGTCCGCCCGCTGACGACGACCGGCCCACGGTCCAGGTGAAAGCGGTCAGTTGGCCTGTCGAGGAACCGGAGCGTCCCGCCCCGGTCGTACCGCAGGGCGGCGGCGTGAAGCGTTCCCGTCGGTTCCGGATCCTGCTCGCCACAGGGGTCGCCACCACCGTGCTGGCCTCGGTCGGCGTCGTAGCCGCCTGGGCGTACGTCGGTGACGTCCCACGCGGCACCACCGTGCTCGGCACCGAACTCGGCGGGCGCAGCCGTGCGGACGCGGCCCGGGACCTGCGGGCGCACCTGGACCGGCGGGCCGCCGAACTGGCCGCCCCGATCGAGGTACGGGTAGGCGAACGCACGGCGCAGATCAACCCGGCCGAGGTCGGCCTGACGGTCGACGTGGAAGCCACCGTGGCCGCCGCGGCGGCGGCCCAGGCGCACGCCGTGGACCGACTGGTCGGCTCCCGCGAGATCGAGCCGGTGGTCTCCGTCGACGTTCCGAAGCTGGAGACCGAGCTGCAGAAGCTCGTCGGTAAGCAGGGCCGGAAGATGACCATGCCGGCGATCACCTTCACCGGCACCACCCCGAAGGCACGTCACCCGAAGCCCAGCCTGACCGTCGACCCGGAGCATTCGGTGCAGGTGGTCAAGGAAGGCTGGCTCAACGGACAGCCGGTGACCGTGCCACTGGTGGAGAACCACCCGGTCACCTCCGCCGAGGAGGTGGACCGCCTGGTCGAGGAACTGGCCAAGCCGGCGGTCTCGGCACCGGTCAAGGTGACCACCGATCGGGGCACGGTCACCATTCCGCCGCAAGCGATCGCCAAGAGTCTCCGGTTCAAGGCCGACAAGGCCGGCAAGCTGACCCCCAGCGTGGACGCCAAGAAGCTGCGGTCCGCCCTCGGCGACCGGCTGGACAAGGTCGAGGTGGCACCGAAGAACGCCACCATGAGCATCTCCGGAGGCAAGCCGAAGGTGGTCGACGGGCGCTCCGGCAAGCAGGTGGACCTGGGCGCCCTCCGCGAGGACCTGCTGGCCGTCCTGCCACGCTCCGATGGTCGTACGCTCTCCGCCGAACTCAAGCCGGTCACCCCGAAGGTCACCGCCGAGAAGGTCTCCGGCCTCGGCATCAAGGAGAAGGTCTCCTCCTTCACCACCTACTTCACCGGCGGGCTGTCCTCGCCGCGTAGTCAGAACATCGTGACGATCGCCAAGCACGTGGACGGCACAGTGGTCCTGCCCGGCGACACCTTCTCGCTCAACGGCCACACCGGGGAGCGGGGCTACGCCCAGGGCTACCGGGACGCCCCGGTGATCCTCGACGGCAAACTGGTGCCCGGGGTCGGCGGGGGTACCTCGCAGTTCACCACCACGCTGTTCAACGCGACGTACTACGCCGGCCTGGAGGATGTCGAGCACAAGCCGCACTCGTACTACTTCAGCCGCTACCCGGCCGTGATCGAGTCCACCATCTTCTGGCCCAACCTCGACTTCAAGTTCCGCAACAACACCGAGTACGGGGTACTGATCGACACCTCGTACACCGGCAACTCGGTCACCGTGTCGATCTGGAGCACGAAGATCTGGGACAGCGTCAAGACCGAGTACGGCCCCCGGCGCAACATCACCTCACCGCGGACCGTCTACCTGGAGCCGGGGCCCACCTGCATCCCGGCCAACGGCAGCCAGGGCTTCACCCAGGACGCCTTCCGGGTCATCAAGAAGGACGGCAAGGTCGTCAAGCGGGAGAAGTTCAGCTGGACCTACGACGCGGAACCCCGCTTCATCTGCGCCAAGGAACCTGCCTGACCTCGGCAGACACCGGACGATGAGCCCGCGGCGATGCTCCGAGGCGGCACCTGGTCTCATCCTCGACACGGTGCCTGTCCGCACCATGCCGAGGAACGGAGACAGCGCGTGGAGAGCACGCCGCGGGTCAACGGCCTGGTGCTGCCCGTCCTGCTGACCACCCTCCTCGCACCTGTTCCGGGCGGTACGGGGCAGCATCTCCACGGTCAACGAACTGCCCCAACTCGACGTGGAGCAGGCAGTCTTGATCGCGATCAACCGCATCCCCGGTGATGACGTCGCAATGGCCCTCAACTATCGCACCGCCGCCGCCGACCCGCATGTCGTCGCCAGCGACTTCTGGACCGACAGGGAGCAATGCTCTCGGCGGGCCGTCACCCCAACCTTCTCTCCCAGCTCGTGAAGACTCTCCGGCTCGCCCAACATCCACGCTGATACCTGTCCCAGGGTTCGCCGTGGTCGGGGTTGTGGGAGCCCGTCGGGTCGGCGCAGAGCCGGCCGTCGCCGGTCCCGGAGGCAGTGACACTAGGTGGGTATACGTTTGAGGGCCACCCCAGCTGGGGTGGCCCTCAAATCGAAGTGTGTCCGGCGGTGTCCTACTCTCCCAC
>NZ_JBNCLD010000003.1:0-85524 GCF_049844505.1 Micromonospora sp. DT229
ACAGACGATCACGCGGTGGCCGCGCCACCTCTACCCGCTCCCATCAGCGAAATCTCAAACGGCGGCTGCCGTACTAGCTTTACCCGCCAACGGCTACCTCCGCCTTTACCCGCCAACGGCTACCTCCGCGCTTTCCCACGGCCATTCGTCTCGTTGCTGCTCCGTGCCGGCTGGGTGCGCCACCGATGGGGACCACGGCAGGGGCGGTGCCGGGCTGCCTCTCACCGGCCTTCCCGCTCCGACGGCGCCGGTGACCCGAACACGCCAGCAACACCACATTCCATACCCTCAACCAAGGAGTTCTCGTGCTTTCGCCGACACCTTCACCTACTGCCATAGGCATTGGCAGTGGCGAGTTCCGGCTTGATCCCCGTTCGGGGGTCGGGCTTGGCGTCAGCGTTGACGTCAGTCTTCAGCCGGACCCCCGAACAGACCCCCTATTTCCTCTCACACCGCAGGCCAACCCGCCTGTCAGCACTGGAGCCTCGTCCTGCGACAGACCCTGCTTAGTCTCGGGTCTCTCCCCCTGGGGCTGGTATCCCCTACCTGGGAAGAAGGTGGTAGCCGGTGGATGATCCGGTCCTTCGGGTCCAGTCTCAGCTGACCGGCCGTGATCGTGTGCTGCTGGGCTGGTTGTACGACCACGGCGTGTTGACGTCGTTCCAGCTCGCGACCGCCCTGTTCCCGTCGTTGGACTTCTGTCAGCGGCGGCTGCGGACCCTGTACCGGTTGCGGTTGGTGGCCCGGTTCCGGCCACAGCGGGCCGACGGCGGCTCGTACCCGTACCACTACGTCATCGATCAGCTCGGCGCTGAGGTGGTCGCGGCCAGCCGGGACGAACGCCCACCGCGGCGGGACCACGCCCGGGTGGAGCGGCGGCGCTGGACCTCGACCCGCAGCCTCGCCCACCGCCTCGGAGTGAACGGCTTCTTCACCGACCTGGCCGGGCACGCCCGCACCCATCCGGGCACCGGCTTGGTGGAGTGGTTGCCGGAGGTGGCGTGTCAGCGCGCCGGTACGTTCACCAGCCGGCAGGATCCGGGGCTGGTGCGGGCGTATCAGCCGCGGGTTCGCCCGGACGGCTACGGCCGGTGGGTCGACGGCGGCGCCGAGGTGCCGTTCTTCGTCGAGTACGACACCGGTGCCGAGCAGTTGTCGATCCTGGCCGGCAAGGTGGCCGGCTATCGGGAGTTGTTCGGGACGATTGGGCGGGCGTTGCCGGTGCTGTTCTGGCTGCATTCGGCCGCCCGGGAGCGCAACCTGCGCCGTGTGTTGGCCGACGTGCCGCTGATGGTGCCGGTCGCAACCGGATCCCGCGACCACGCCGCCACGGCGGGCCTGGGCCCAGCGGACGCGGTGTGGGCTGTGGCCGGCGGGGGAGAGCAGCGGCTGCGGCTGGCGGATCTGGCCCGGCACGCCGTTGACGCCCCAAGCCGGGGTGAGGCTGCGTGATCGGCGACGGCACGACGGCGGCGGACAGTACCTCTGCTGAGGCTCGGACAGCAAGGGCCGGCGTCTGTCACGGATCTGTCGTGAGCGGCTCGGCCGGTGCTGACAGATCCGTGATAGCACCGGACGTCCGCTCCCACAGCGGCAGGGCCCCGTCCGAGTCCCGCGTCCGCTGCGGGCGGTCCGCGACCAGTGTCCGGTCCCTGTCCCGACGGTTGTCTGACGCTGGGTCGGTCCGCCATCCGGTCCCGCCTCCTGCGACTCACGGACGGACCGGAACCCCGGTCCGCGTCGAGGAGGTGATGGGCCACGACAGCACCGGCCCCTGACCCGGCCACCAGTCCGCGCGATAGCCGCGTCGAGGGTGTCATCCAGGTCGTCATCATGCTGGCGATCGGCGGCGCGGCGGGGGCGGCCAGCTTCACCCACGTGCACAACGTGGCCGCCGCGCACGGCCAACCCGGCTGGCTGGCCTGGGCCGACGCGATCGTCCTGGAGCTGATGTCCATCGCCTCCGGCCTGGAACTCCGACGCCGCAAACGCGCCCACACATCCACCGTGTTCCCAGCCACCGTGCTGGCCTGCGCCGTCACCCTGTCCCTGGCGGCACAGGTCGTCGAGGCCGAACCCTCGATCATCGGCTGGGTCGCCGCCGCCGTACCCGCGCTCGGATTCCTCATCACGGTCAAGATCGCCCTCGGCCGCACCAGCACCGCCACGCCCGCCACCGCCGAGACGATTCGGGACTGTCGACCGGATGAGGCAGGGTGGACCGTTCCAGCTGGCGGACCGGACGAGGGGACCCGGTCCGCCGTCACGGCGGGGGAGCGGTCCAGTACCCGGACCGTCCGCTCACCAGATGCGGGCTCGCCGCGGACGGGCAGGCACTGACCCGGGCGGCGCTCGCCGAAGCCCTCCGCGCAGCCGGTCACACCGTGTCCAACACCCGCCTATCCGAACTCCTCAAGACCCTCAAGATCGAGTCATCGGCACCACCCGAGCTGATCGCGAGCCCGGCCGTGCCGACCAACCCGACGCCACCGCCTCTGTCACCAGAGCGGCGCAACGGTGGCGGAGCAGCCACCCCTGCGCAGGTCGACCCCGACGGGGCTACCCCGCTCCTACCGCACACCCATCCATCTCATAACCAGGAGAACCCTGATCATGAACAGCCCAACGAATCACGCTGACCAGACCACCCGCACCACGACCGACAACACCACCGCACCCAGCGTCGGGGAGGTGTGGACGATCGAGCGCATCCGTGCCCTCGGCGTCACCACCAGCCTCGCCACCACCGCCTCGGTGCTCGGGATCAGCCGATCCCAGGCCTACCGGCTCGTCGCCACCAACCAATTCCCCATACCGCTGATCCGGGCCGGTAGCCGCATCATCGTCCCGGTCGCCGCCCTCCTCCACCTCCTCCAACCCGACCCCGACGCCACCGGCGGCGGGCGACTTGATGCCGATGCGAAGGTGAGCGTGGATGCGATGACCCCGCCACCAGCGGATTCCACCCGGCACTGCTGGCGGCACCATCCGAAGCATCCAGGAGACGATGAGTGAAGGGATCAACCTTCAAACGCTGCGGCTGCCGCGACAGCGTCACGGGCCGGCGACTGGGACGCTCCTGTCCCCAGCTCCGCCGGCCCGGCGGCGGCTGGTCCCGCACCCACGGCCACTGGCACTGGCAGATCGAGATCCCCGCCCGCGCCGACGGCACCCGCCGACCACTCCGCCACGGCCCGTACACCACCCAGGCCGACGCCGACGCCGTCCTCGACCGCATCCGGGCCGCGCTCGCCGTCCCCGACCCCACCGACCCGCACACCACCGTCACCACCCCGGCGACCTCATCGAAACCGCCGTCAAGACCGGCGCACCCATCCCCAACCCGGACCAGATCAGCCGGGCGCTGCACCTGGACATCACCCCCACCGAACTACCAACCATGCAGGCATACCTGACCGACTGGCTCGCCGGACGCAAGAACATCAAGACCGGCACCCTGCGCTCCTACGAAGGTCACATCCGCCTGTACCTGATCCCGCACCTCGGGCACCTGCGCATCGACCGGCTCCGCCCCGGCCACATCGACGCCATGTACGACACCATCGCCGAGCGCAACACCACCATCGCCGCCCTGCGCGCCAGCCGCGACCCCGCGAAACGCGACCAGGTCAAGAACCAGCGGATCGTCGGGCCGAGGACGCTGCACGTCATCCACGCCACCCTGCGCAAGGCCCTCAACGACGCCATGCGCCGCCACCGCTACATCGACACCAACCCCGCACTCATGGTCGAACTACCCACCGCCCGACCACCCAAGCCCACCGTCTGGACCGACCAACGCGTCAAAACCCTGGCGCGATACCGGCAAGACCCCCAGCCCCGTCATGATCTGGACCCCCGAACACACCGGCAGATTCCTCGACCACACCCACGGCGCGAACGACCGGCTCTACGCCCTCTACCACCTCATTGCCTTCACCGGCCTGCGCCGAGGTGAGGCCTGCGGCCTGCACTGGGACGACCTCGACCTCGACGCAGCAACCCTCACCGTCCGCTGGCAACTCGTCCAACACGGCTGGGCCACCGCGATCGACACGCCTAAAACCACCGACAGTGAAGCCGCGGTCGCTCTCGACACCGAGACCGTAGCGGTGCTGCGCGCCCACCGCGCCCGGCAACACCGTGAACGCCTCGCCGCCGGTGCCGCCTGGACCACCACCGGGCTCGTGTTCACCACGCCCACCGGTGGTCGGCTCCACCCGGCCGACGTCACCGACCACTTCCGACACCTCGCCACGCAAGCCGGGCTACCACCCATCCGGCTTCATGACCTTCGACACGGCGCCGCCACCATGGGCTTAGCTGCTGGTGTGCAGATGAAGATCATCTCCAGCCGGCTCCGGCACTCTAGCCCGCACTTCACCGCCAAGTTCTACGGCGATGTCCTACCCGAGCTATCCCACGCCGCAGCCGAAGCCACCGCCGCCGTCGTCCCTCGGCACCGTGGCGCGACAAAGCCGGCGTAGCCGCGAGCTGCCCACACGTCGCCACCAGCGTTGCGTCAGCCGGCACTGCCGCCCGTTGGCCGCGCTCCTTAGTGGATGTTCCGGAGTTGGCGGGCGTGGTGGTGCCCTATTTGACGGCGGTGGCGGGGGCTTATGGCGGGGCGGTGGTGCAGCGGGTGGCGGATCAGTCTGCGGACGCGACGGCGGATGCGGGGTTCCGGCCGAGCAGCACACGTACGCCTTCGTCGCGGAGGTTGGCTACGGCGTGCCGGAAGGGTGCCCGCGCGGCGAGGGCGGCGTTGACGAAGGGGACGATGGCGGTCGGCACCTGCCTGCCGATCAGCTCGGCGACCGAGGCCATGGCGTAGTTGTCGGCTAGACCGAGAGCGATCTTGTTGATCGAGTTGTATGTCGCCGGGGCGATGATCAGGGCGTCGGTGGTGGGCAGGGACCGGCGCTGGCTGGGGGATGCCCGGTAGCTGGAGCTCACCGCAGCACCGGTGAGCTCCTCGATCCCAGGCACGTCGATGAAGTTCAAGGCGCTCGGCGTGGCGGTTACCGCCGCTGTCCAGGATCGTTGCTGCGCTGCCCTGACGAGGTGGGCCACGTCGGAGGCAGGACTGGCCCCGCAGACGACGATCTGGAGGTGACCGCCGGTCACAGCCGGGTCCCAGCGCTGTGGGGGTGAACCAGGCAACACATGATCAGCGCAGGGCTGGGATGTTGTCGAGCTGATCCGGACGAAGGTGCTCCCTGAGGATGCCGGACGGGCGCTCCCGGTCCGGTGTGCATGCGACCACCTCGTCGGGGGTGACCGCGTAGTCGACGCTGAAGTCGTGATCGGCGTCAGGTAGTTCCTCGTCGAGGAGTTGGCTCTGGTGGATCGTGGTGGCGATGATGGTCTCCGTGGTCACGAGCCCGGCTTCGGTCAGGAGTGCGATCTCCAGGTCGGAGTAGCCGGCTCCCTTGCCGACCCGTACGCCGTTGCGTCGGCTGATCGCGACGCTGCCGCACACGATCATGTCCACCGGTCGCATGTCGTCGGGGCCGACCGTGGGGGCGATCTCGGGTGCTCCCGTGCTCGTGGCCGCAGTCTCGAAGGGGATTGCCAGGTCAGCCGGGTCCAGCAGGTAGAAGGGTTTCGGTGTGGCGAGTCGTGGGACCGCCATGTAGAGCAGTTTGCCCTCCTGTAGGGCGCGTACCCGGACGGGTAGTTGGGCTCGGTCGGGATTGCATTTGATGACCCGCGCCTTCTTCCAGGCATCCAGTTCGGCGAGCCGGGCCGCGGCGGCTTCCTTGCCGACGAAGTCGGGGATGTGGCCGTGCACCCCGGGCGGTGCGGCGCCTTCGCGTTCGAGGAGGTCCCAGACTCGTCGGCGGACGGACTGCTTGGCGTCGTCGGTGCTTGTCACGCTGCTGCTCCTACGGGGTGATGAGGGTGAGGAGTCGGTCGTTGACATCCTGAACCGACGGCTGATCGCTCCAGGGACGCAGTTGGCGGGCGGCTGAGAAGGCGAGGGTGAGGCCGCCTCCAGCACGGGTCCGCTCGATGACATCGATGCTCAAGTGAAGGTAGGAGACAGCGGTGTCGAGGTCGCGGTGACGGATGTTGGCGAGGGCTAGATTGCCGAGGATGACGGCGGTCGACTTGCGCCGTGCGGCGACGAGTTGATGAGCTTCTTCCAACGCCTTGATTGCCATGGTCGGCTTGTTCAACGACAACCAGCAGGAGCCCGCGAGTCGCGCGTGATGGCTGGGACAGTAGAGGGCTGAGGCCGGGTCCTGCGGGCTCATCGCAGCGAAGTGATCCTCGGCGACGCCAAGGGCCTCAGCGCAGTCTCGTACCTGGCCGAGCATCGCGTGTGCCTCAGCGCGGTGTAGTTGGGCGAGGCCGGCGAGCACCCGGCTGTCGCGACGGCTCACCGCAGCGGCCTGGGCGGTCAGGGCGACGGCGGCGGTTGACTGCCTGGTGCCGTAGAGCGCTAGGTAACTCTTGCGAAGGATGGCGTTGGCCTCGGCGACGGTGTCGCGGGCTTCTCTCGCGGCCTTGATCGCCTGGTCGAAGTAGGCGGCGCTGGCGGCGTGGTCGTGTCGCTGGGTGGCGTCCCAGACGAGTTGGCCCATCAGGGTGGCCGCTTCGGCGACCGCCGCAGCCAGTTCGCGCTGAACTGAGCCGGCGTCGGAGTATTGACGGAGGAAGACCGCCTGAGCGTGCAACTGTGCCGCTTCGGCGAGCAGGAGGGTCGAAGGGGTCCGGTCGTAGCGCTCGTCGAGATGCCGTACGCGTTCCCGCAGGTATGCCACGGTGACCAGGTCGACGCGGCCGGGTTGCCGCAGCGCGTGGTCGAGCCGTCCATCGGGTGTGGCGGGCGGCCGACGTGTGTCGGCCAACAGGTCAGCCAGTTCCTCTACGGAGACGTTGAGCGCCTTTGCCAGGTGCGGGCGGTGCCAGGGCTGCGGGTCGGTCTCTGCCCGTTCCCAGCGCACGACGGTGGAGCGATCGACGCCGAGGACCTCGGCTAGACGTTCCTGGCTGAGGCCGATCGCCTTTCGGCGCTGCGCCAGCCGATACCGCCGTGGGCCTCGCCGTCCGTTGCCGCCACTGTGCGTCACAGCTTCATTCATCCAGTTCACGGCATTCATCGCAATAGGGATGCATCGGTTCTGCGTCATTGCCGCCCTGGGATCTGCCAGTCGACAGCGGTTGAGTGGAAGGCGGGCGATCAAGCCGACCTACTGAGCTGGGGGTTCGAGGTGCGTGGTCCGAAGCGGAGTGGACCTGGGGATGAGCATCGGCTGCTGTCACCAGGTTCTTCCGCTCAAGGACGGAGAACTCCCCGCCTGCGTACCGCCATCGGGGCTGCGTGGGTGGGTGATCGGCGGCATACCCCAGGCCGCCGTGCGGCGGCGGTGGGCCCGTCATTCCCCCGGTGGGCCCACCGCCGACCGTCTCGACTGTTCGAGCAGCAGGCCAGAGAAGGCGATCGGCGGTGACGGGGCAACCAGGCCGCCTCTCGGGTGGAGGTGAGCATCTGCCGGTACGTCCGCTGTGGCTGTGCCGGCGGTGCGGCCAGCCATGGCCGTGCGGTGCGGCAAAGGTCGCCCTTCTGGCGGAGTATCGGGACGGCCCGGTCAGCCTCTTTCTCTACCTGGCCAGCTGCCTGCACGACGCGATCGACGATCTGCATCAGCTCCATCCCAACAACACCGGTAGCACCGCCAATGTCTTCGACCGATTCCTCGGCTGGCCCACCCAGCGCCGCAGCAGCAGCCCGCCTACGGCCGACTCGCAGACATCGGAGGAGACATGAGCGTGCGCGACATCGGGTCATCACCGCACTGGGGAGTCCTGCGATCGCCGGAAGGTTCCATACCCTGG
Organism: Micromonospora sp. DT229; assembly: GCF_049844505.1. NCBI lineage: Bacteria > Bacillati > Actinomycetota > Actinomycetes > Micromonosporales > Micromonosporaceae > Micromonospora > Micromonospora sp. DT229. Next base: position 7,846 of record NZ_JBNCLD010000003.1, read on the forward strand.
TCCTGCAAGCCACCAGCTTCTACACCCTGGACTGCACCTACTCCTACCTGCCCGACCGGCGGTCCCGCCGGCTGATGTCCGTTCCGGTCGCATCGGTGAAAACCAGCTTCCCGACCTGACCCGTCTGGCCGTCGAGGCCCTGAGCGTCGTCTGTCGTTCGGGGGAGCAGCGATCAGGAGCGTCGGGTGAGCACGATCGTCGGTTTCCTGCCGTCCGGTGTGGCGAAGGAGTACGTCAGGGTGTCGCCGTCGATCACGTAGTCGGCCGTGTTGCCGAGCGCGGTCCGGAATCCGTCGACGCCGGGCAGGGGGGTCGTACGACCGTTGAGTGTCATCGAGCCGTCCCCCACGACGTCCGACACCGTGAAGGTGAGCCCGGTGTCGGTGTAGTTTCCGGTGAACCGAGCGGTCGCCCGTGCCGTCACGTCGGCGACCCGGCAGGTGGCCTTGTACCCGGCGGTGAACCGGCCCTCCGCCGTGAAGGTCGCCACCCACGGCCCATTGCACGAGGGCAAGGCGCCGTACTCCGCCGACAACGCCCGCATCACGTTCGCGGCGTCGGTTTCCCACTCGCCGACGAGCCCGCCCGACTTGCACAACTCGTCAACGGTGAGCAGTTCGCCCATCACGACGACCTCACCTGCGGCAGTCGCCCCGACGGCGGCGGCGCCCTCTCCCGACCCGGCCTGGGCTACCCCCGGTCTTGCCCCGTCCGGGCAGGCGCATCCTCCCTCGACCAGGCAGAACAGTGCGTGGCCGCCGGGGGCCAGGTCGACCGTTCCGGCGAGCGGCATGGTGACCGCACCCGCCGCGCCGCCTTCGATGGTGAGGCGTAGCACCTCACCGCCGGACGCGGCGATCCGTACCGGCAGCGCACCGAAGGCGGGTACCCGCATCCGGGCCTCGACGGGTTCGGCCGCGACGGTAAGGACCGGGGCGACGCGGGAGTCGGTGATCCCGGGGCCCCGCGACTCCCACACGTCACCGAGTTCGGGTGAACGTACGAGCGACGTGGCGATGCGGCGTACCGCCTCGGTGGCGGACCGGTCGAAGAGGGTCTCGACCGCCCGTGCTCCCCGGCGACCGAGCATGGGCAACATCGTCCGCCACGGATCGGCTCCGGCCGCGTCGGCCACCGCGTACAGGCCGATGGCGTCGTAGCTGCGCCTGGTGAGCGCCTTCGCCGGTTGCAACAGCCAGGTGTCCCAGCGCGACGCGCTCGACGGGGAGCCGCCCACGTAGGCTTCCCCGACCCATTCGGCCTGCCCCTCGATGATCCACAGCGGCGCGTTGTCGAAGCTGCGCAGCGGTGTCGCGTCGTACTGGAAGCAGTGCCAGATCTCGTGCGCGACAGTGCTCGTGATCGAGGAGGCGTCGTCGGAGAACAGCACTCGCGGCAGGGCGATGCGACAGGCCCGGGTCCTTCCGCCGGCATCAACCACCGGGGTCGCCAGGGCGTCGCCGCCGGTCCTCGAATCCGCGACCGTGCGTACCCGTACCGCCAGCCGCAGCCGGTGTCCGGTCCGCTCCTCGATGTCCGCGACGATCCCGGCCACGATGCCGGTCAGCTCCTCGTTCGACGGCACCGTGTCGGGCGCGACTGTGGTCGAGCCGCGTCGCGCGGGGGCCTGACCCGGCTGGAGGACGAGTTCCTCCTCGTCGCCGGCGGGTTCGATGATCGCCCTGATCTGGTCGGCGACGGGAGGGTCGAGAGTGGGCAGCGCCTGTGCGAGGGTACGCAGGGCCAGCCCGGCCAGGGATGGGGCGGTCGAACCCGGGATCGTCCAGGGCTCGACGCCCGGCAGCGGCTCGACGAGTCCGGCGACCATCCGCTGTGCCTGGTCGACCGGGAGCGTACCGTCCGCGTCCAGCAGCTCGCCAAGCGCCAGCAGTGCTGGATCGGGCCGGGCCTCGACCGCGTCGTCGCCGGACTGCGCGGGCGTCTTTTCCGCTCCGGTGCAACCGGAGGTCGCCGCGAGCAGGACGGTGAGCAGGAGCGCGAGGAGCGAACCTCGGCGACCGCGTCGTGACAAGGAGACCTCCGCGCGCTGTCCTGATGTCAGGTCGAGCTGTCCCGTCACCGCCGCTGCGACCGGCGGGCAGCCGAGCGGGGTGCGCGGTCGACAGTACGGGAAGCCGGCCACCGACACATCCGTCGTGAGCACCGGAGTGCGACGTCGGTCGACACCCGTTGGATCTGCGGGGTGTACGCACGGACAGGCCGCCGCCGGGGTCGGCGACGGCCAGCACCGCGAGTCTTCCGGTAGCTCAGCCGTTGTCGATCAGGCTGGCGATCTCGTTGTAGATCAGGTGCGCCTTGGCGCCCTGGTTGGACGGGCATCCACCCAGGTGGTGCAGGGCGATCACCCGGTGGCTGCTGTTCAGCACCGGGGAGCCGGAGTTGCCGCCGGAGGTGTCGCAGCTGTAGCTGATGTTCCAGGTGTTGTAGTTGGCGCTGCGTACGGTGCAGCGGGCGCCGTTCTGGGTGTTCTCGAAGATGGACAGGCGCTTGGGGCTGCCGTCACCGTGGCCCGGGATGTACATCTGGGCGCCGTTGGTGGTGGCGGTCGTCGCCAGGTACAGGGTGCCGAAGCCCTGGATGGCGGCGAAGTTGTTGACGGAGAACAGGGCGTAGTCCAGTTGGCTGGAGCCGCCGCTGCTCACCCGGTAGAGGGTGGCGCCGCTGACCTTGGTGCCGGGGCCGGGGTTCGAGCCGCCGCAGGTGGCGCACTGGTAGTTGAACTGCATCTCGCTGCCGCTGACCGCCGCCTGGGTGGAGAAGCAGTGCTTGTTGGTCAGCATGCGGTTGGTGTTGCCGACCCGCCAGGTGGTGCACATGCCGCCGCCGCTGATCAGCAGTCGCGCGACCGCGTTGCTGCGGGCGAACTCGGTGGGGTGGCTGCTCTGGTAGCAGACCACGTCGCGGCGGGCGTCGGTGCTGCACACGGACTGGGTGGAGAAGTTGTACTGGGCGACCTCGGTGCGGTCGTAGCCGCGCCAGAACCGGTCGATGGTGGCGGCGGTGGCACGCGAGGAACGGTTGCTGTGCAGGGTCACCACCGCGGTGTCGCCCTCCACGGACATGGCCCAGAAGCCCGGTCGGCCGTCGGTGGTGTAGTCCGAGCCGGTCGCCCGGTTCAGGTTGCGGTCGTACCGGTAGCTTTCGCTGCCGTCCGGGCTGGCGACGGTGACGTACTCGCCGGGGGCCAGGCGCAGCGAGCTGAAGTGCACCTTGACGTAGGTGGCGCCGGGGTGCCGGATGACCTGGGTACGGCCGTTGCGCAGGTACGACAGGGCGCTGTCGACCGTGCGCAACTCACCGACGGTGGTGACCCCCTCGGCCTCGAACTGCTCCGATTCGGGGGCCCGATCGGAGTGCGGAGCGAGAATCGGAGCCGAGGACGCCGCGGCGGGTGCCGACAGCAGGCTCAGTCCGAGTGTGCAGGCGCCGAGTGCGGCCACCAACCTACGTAGATGGCGCGGGGCGTTCTTCATCGCCGCTCCTCCCAGGAACCGGGCCTTAACGAGTGTTAAGCCTTCATACTGGAGCTCGGCCAACGCATGCAAGCATGTCGATGTTTTGCCCTCGAATTGCCCGGCGGTGAAGGGGTGATCGGGTCGGGTCCGAGGTCGGTGGTCGATGGCGGGGCGGCCGTCCTCTGGTGGGCCCGCGCGGTGTGGATCCCGGTGCGGTGGATCTTCCGAACGTTATCGCTCACCAACCGGCGAGCCTCTGATTGGGCCGCGCCTCCGGCAGGGGAGGTGGACGGTCCTCGGTCGATGATCATGATTGGATGCATCGCTCTGTGCAGGACTTCTTGAGTGAAAGGAAACTTTGTGGCAATCTCAGCTTCATCGACGTATGACGTTTTCTTGCCCCCTGTGTCGCCCCCGCGCGCAGCCCGACTCAGCCGGTGATGTTAGCGCTCACTCGTCGAGGTGATTCCACTCGAAGAAGGGTTGCGGGCACATGAAGACACTCCTACCACGGCGACGACTGTGGTCCTCCACGGCGATCCTGCGCACGCTGGCGGCCGGGGCGCTGGCGGCCGGCTTCGTCCTGGCACCGGTCAGTCCTGCCAGCGCGGCCAGCACCCTCGGTGCCTCGGCGGCGGAGAAGGGCCGCTACTTCGGTGCGGCCGTCGGGACGTACAAGTTCAACGACAGCACCTACATGTCGGTGCTGAACCGCGAGTTCAACAGCCTGGTCGCCGAGAACGAGATGAAGTGGGACGCGACCGAGCCCCAGCGCGGCGTGTTCAACTACAGCGCCGGGGACCGCATCGTCAACCACGCCCGATCGCGGGGCATGAAGGTACGCGGACACGCCCTGTTGTGGCACGCCCAGCAGCCACGCTGGACGGAGGGCCTGTCCGGCGGCGACCTGCGCAATGCCGCCATCAACCATGTCACCCAGGTGGCCAGCCACTTCCGGGGGCAGATCTACTCCTGGGACGTGGTGAACGAGGCCTTCGCCGACGGCGGCAGCGGTGCCCGGCGGGACTCGAACCTCCAGCGCACCGGCAACGACTGGATCGAGGCGGCGTTCCGTGCCGCCCGGGCGGCCGATCCCAACGCCAAGCTCTGCTACAACGACTACAACACCGACGGGATCAACGCGAAGTCGACAGGCATCTACAACATGGTGCGTGACTTCAAGTCCCGCGGGGTGCCGATCGACTGCGTGGGCTTCCAGTCCCACCTGGGCACCACCCTCCCCGGTGACTACCAGGCCAACCTTCAGCGCTTCGCCGACCTGGGCGTCGACGTGGAGATCACCGAACTGGACATCACCCAGGGCGGCAACCAGGCCAACATGTACGGCGCCGTCACCCGCGCCTGCCTGGCGATCTCGCGCTGCACCGGCATCACGGTGTGGGGGGTACGGGACTGCGACTCCTGGCGTGGTGGGGACAACGCTCTGCTGTTCGACTGCGCCGGCAACAAGAAGCCCGCGTACACGGCCGTCCTCGACGCCCTCAACAGCGGCTCGAACCCCAACCCGAACCCGACCGGCAACCGGCTGCGTAACGAGGCCTCCGGCCGATGCCTGGACGTCAACGGCGCAAGCTCCGCCAACGGGTCACAAATGATCATTTGGGATTGCCACAGTAACGCCAACCAGCAGTTCACCCAGAACGGGCGGGCGCTCCAGGTGATGGGCAAGTGCCTGGACGTGCCGAACAACGCCGGCACCGGGACCCGGGTACAGATCTGGGACTGCAGTGGTGCCGCCAACCAGCAGTGGGTCTTCAACGGCAACGGCACGATCAGCAGCGCGCAGACCGGGCTGTGCCTGGACGTCAACGGCGCCGCCACCGCCAACGGCAGCGCGGTGATCGTGTGGAGCTGCCACGGCGGCGGCAACCAACGCTGGTCAAGGGCCTGAGCTAAAGAGCAGGCACGACGGTCGGCACCGTAAGAAGGGAAACGACAATGGCTAGATCCCGTTCGAGTAACTACCTGACCCGGGTGCTCGCCTGCGCCATGGTCGCTCTCGGCGCGGTGCCGACCGCCGTGCTCGCCGCCGCCCCGCCTGCCGCCGCGGACACCACAGCGTTCCGCGGCGTCAACTGGGCCCGGCTGGGAGACAACTTCCACGGCGGACCGCTGATCCTGCACGGGCTGAGCAGCTCCGACAGCTATGCCACGGTCCAGGCCAAGGCCAACGCCATCTACACCGGATTCCAGAACAACCTGGGTGCCAACACGGTCCGGCTTCCGATCAACACCTACACCGTCGGTACGAGCTGGTGGAACTCGTACACCGGCGCGATCGACGCCGCGACGGCGAAGGGTTTCAAGGTCGTCCTCTCCTACTGGGACGACGGGGTCGCCGCCAGCGGCGGTCGGATCGTCAACACGAGCGCCTTCAACACCATGTGGAACACCGTGGTCGCCAGGTACGGCAACAACGACCTGGTCTACTTCGAGCCGATGAACGAGCCGGGTGGGCACACCGCCGCGGACTGGGCCAACGTGGTCGTCAACTGGCTCAACGCCCGCCCGTCGATTCCACGTCACCGCGTCTTCGTCAGCGGCGCCGGCCTGAACACCGACATCAAGTCGATGTGTGCCGACCGCCGGCTCGACGGGACGATCGTGTCGCTGCACCACTACACCTTCTTCAGCGGCGCGAAGAACTACGACCAGTGGGTGGCGTTCCTGCGGGACGCGATCGGTCCCTGCGCCGGGCGTACCGTCATGGACGAGTTCGGCGCGCCCATGGACACCGGGCTCAACTACCACGACGCCGCCAGCAGCGACAACTTCGTGCGCTACTTCCGCGCCACCACAGACGTGCTGCGGGAGTTGCGGATCGGCTCGATCTACTGGCCGGGCCTTGGCGGCAAGGTCACCGCCGGCCAGGGCGACGACTGGTACGCCATGCAGAAGCTGCACGGCACCGGCACCAACCTCACCCTGAGCACCCCCAACGCCAGCGGCCTCGATCGCCTCCGGTACGCCTGGGGCCTGACCGACGGCGGCGTCGGAGACCGGGTGAGCCGGCTACGCAACGTCGGCACCGGGCAGTGCCTGGACATCCCCGGCGCCACCACCGCCAACATCCAGGTCCAGGTGTACGCCTGCAACACCAGCACAGCCCAGCGCTGGACCGTGACGGCCGGTGGACAACTCACGGCCCTCGCCGGCCAGCGGTGCCTGGACGCGTACAACCGGGGGACGGCAAACGGCACAGTCGTCGGCACGTACGTGTGCAACGGCGGCGACAACCAACGGTGGACGATCGGCGGCGACGGCTCGATCCGCAGCGCTCAGTCCGGCCTCTGCCTGGACGTGAACACCACCACCCTGAAGGTCCAGCTCTGGGCCTGTTGGGGCGGCGACAACCAGAAGTGGCAGGTAGAGAACGTCTGACCAACAGGCCCGGTTCGCATGATGGCTCAGGCGGCGGCCGGTCGACGAAGGTGGGAAGGGCAGCAATGAGATCATTCGTTCGGGCCGGAAGAAGTCTGTTGCTGGCGGTGGGAGTGCTCGTCTCCGCGGTACTGCCTGCCGTGGTCGCCGATCAAGCGCCGGCTTCGGCGGCGACCCAGGCGACGTACTACGTCGCTCCGGGGGGCAACGACAACAACCCGGGCACGATCGCCGCACCATTCCGAACCGTGCAGCGCGCCCGGGACGCCGTTCGCACGATCAATGCGAACATGACCGGCGACATCCAGGTCTACCTGCGGGGCGGAACCTATCCGGTGGGCAGCACGATCGAGTTCGGGTCGAGCGACTCCGGCACCAACGGTTACCGGATCAGCTATGCCGCCTACCCGGGCGAGACCCCGGTACTTCAGGGCGGTGTGCAGGTCGCCGGCTGGACCCAACACAGCGGCAACATCTGGAAAGCCCCGCTCGACCGGGCCAACAAGCTGCGGTCGCTCTACGTCAACGGCAAGCGGGCCTTCATGGCGGCCAAGACCATCAACTCGGCCGGATGCCACGGGTCGTACACCATCACCGCGGGACAGGCCGACTGGGCCTGGGAATCCGGATCACAGTGTGCCGGCGCGAGGTACAGCCTTTCTGATCTCCCGGCGGTTGCCGGAAACCAGGAGGACATCGAGATCGAGACGGCGACCACCTGGACCACCGCCATCGTGGGAGTCCGCCAGGTGATCACCGAGGGGTCCAACCGGGTAGCCCTGTTCCAGCAACCCGGCGCAGCCATCGCCCAGGGAGCCTTCAACGGCAACGCCCAGATCAACGGCACCCACAAGGTCATGAACGCGTACGAGTTCCTGGACGCGCCGGGCGAGTTCTATTTCGACAAGTCCAGCCGGACGGTCTACTACTACAAGGCCGGCAGCGAGAACATGACGACCGCCTCGGTCTTCGCACCGAACAACGTGGCCACCGTGCTGCGGATCGCCGGCACCTCGACCAGCAACCGGGCGCGCAACATCACCTTCTCCGGGCTGACCGTGGAGCACTCCGACTGGAATCTGGTCAATGTCGCCGGGTCGGTGTTCAAGCAGGCGCAACAGGGCAACCTCAGCGCCTTCGCGTACGCCCGAGGCAACTTCCACGTCTACCACTACCGCAATGTCGACCTGACTCCCGGCATCGTCCACCTCCAGAACGCCGACGGCATCCTGTTGGAGCGCAACCGCGTCCAGCACACCGGTGCCGACGGGATCAACATGGTCAACGACGTGATCAACACCCGGTTGATCGGGAACTACACGAACGACATCGCGGGCACCGCGGTCAGCGTCGGTCATCCGCAGCACGTCTACCTCGGGGACCACACGTCGAACAACCGAGAGAAGTATCCGCCCCAGGTCGAGGGGGCGCCGAGGAACATCGAGATCAAGAACAACTACATCCATGACAGTGCGGTGTTGTTCAACGGGCACGGCGCGGTCGCGGCCTACTTCGTCGATTCCCTGACGGTGCAGCACAACCGCATCGAGAAGGCCCCCTGGGCGGGCATCACCATGGGGTGGGGGTGGTGGAACTTCGACGGCTCATCGGGATCGATCGTGCCCAACCGGCCCACCACGACGGCGAAGAACAACACCATCAGCCACAACCACATCATCGACACCGTCCAGCGGCTGAGCGACACCGCCCCGATCTACACCCTGGGCAGTCAGCCGGGCACGGTCGTCAGCGACAACTACCTCCAGGGGGTTCCGGCCGGTCACAAGTACGGGCTCCACCCGGACGAGGGCTCGGCGTACATGACCTTCCGGGACAACGTGCTGAGCGTCGACAAGAACATCACCTGGATGATCAACTCGGACGACTTCGGGCGTAAGCACGACCTGACCATCACGCGGACCTACGGCCCGATCAACAAGGTCTCCGAGAAGAACCTGCCCAACAGCACCATCGACGACATCATCGTCTCCTCCGACTACGTGTGGCCGGCCGCGGCGTACCAGATCGCGGTGAACTCCGGGCCGGAGGACTCGTTCCGGGATCTCGTCCAGGCCCGTGGGGTTCCGATGCAGGACTACGTCCTACCGGCCAGCACGACCGCCGCCGGTGGCGTGACCTCGATCCCGATCCGTAGCACCGGGGACCCGGCCAGAACCCTCTGGCTGGCCCCCTCCGGCACCACCAGCTTCGCGGTCGGCCCGACGATGACCAGGGCGGACGGCAACGCCACCAGCATCGCCGTGCCCACGACCTCGGGCGATTACCGGCTCTACGTCCTCGACGCCCAGGGCAACCGGTCGGCCGAATCCGCGTCGATCGTGCGGCGGCAGGGCACCAGCAGCGGGCAGAACGTCCAGCTCGTCGGCGCCCAGTCGGGTCGGTGTATCGAGGTGCCCGGCGCGGCCACCGCCAATGGCACCCAGGTACAGCTCTGGGACTGCGGCGCCGGCGCCCACCAACGGTGGACCTACACCGCGGGCAAGCAGCTGACGGTGTACGGCACCAAGTGCCTGGACGCCTTCGGCAACGGCACGACCAACGGCACGGCAGTCATCATCTGGGACTGCCACGGTGGGCTCAACCAGCAGTGGAACCTCAACCCCAACGGCACCGTCACCAGTGTCCAGTCCGGACTGTGCGTGGACGCCAACGGTGCCGCCACCGCCAACGGCACGAAGATCATTCTTTGGTCCTGCAACGGCGGCGCCAACCAGCAGTGGAGCCGACGCAACTGAGAAAACGGCTCCGGGGCCAGGCATCCTCGCCTGGCCCCGGAGCCTGCCTGCTCGACCGATCCGACGGGCCGGCGATTCTGCGCCGGCCCGCCGAGGCGGGACTACTCGGACTTGCCGAAGGCGTCGACGCCGGTCAACTCGGCCGAGAGGGCCCAGAGCCGCTCGGCGGCCTCCCGGTCCTCGGGGCTCTCGAAGGTCTTGGCGACCTTGCACGCCTGGAGGTAGCTGCCGCCCTCGGTCTCCAGAGCGGGTGAGGTCGCGGCCCAGACCTGGGTGGCGGCGCCCTGCTCGGGGGCCCGGAACTCCGGCAGCAGGGCGTTGCCCTCCTCGTCGATCCAGCCCGCGCCGACCATCTCCTCCTTGGAGAGGTGGCGCTGCAAGGGGGTGAGGATGTAGCCGGGGTTCACCGAGAAGGCCCGCACCCCGGCGTCCCGACCCAACCGGTCCAGCTCGGCGGCGAAGAGGATGTTCGCCGACTTCGACTGGCTGTACGCCGCCCACTTGTCGTAGCCCTCGACGAAGTGCACGTCGTCCCAGTTGATGCGGGGGGTCTCCCCGGCGCCGGAGGACAGCACGACGACCCGTGCGCCACCCTCGGCGGTCAGGGCCGGCCAGAGCCGGTTGACCAGGGCGTAGTGCCCCAGGTGGTTGGTGGCGAACTGGGCCTCCCAGCCCGGGCCGACCCGGGTCAGGGGGGTGGCCATGATGCCCGCGTTGTTGATCAGGATGTCGATGCTGCGGCCGGAGGCGAGGAACCGGTCGGCGAAGGCCCGTACGCTGTCGAGGTCGGCCAGGTCGAGCTCGTCGACCTCCACCCCCTCGATCTCGGCGACGGCCTCCCGGGCGACATCCGTACGCCGGGCCGGGACGACGACCCGGGCGCCGGCGGCGGCCAGGGCGCGGGTGGCCGCCAGGCCCAGGCCGGAGTAGCCGCCGGTGACGATGGCGAGCTTGCCGGCGAGGTCGATGCCGGCGAGCACCTCGGTGGCCGTGCTGTCGATACCGAAGCCCAGGTCGTCGGACTGATCAGAGAGAGTCATCTTCAACTTCCGGTCAGGCACCACTACTAATGCTGGCGCGTGGGAGGGGTCAGGCGGGCGTCTCGACGCGGTAGAGCCGCTGGGTCATGCTCGGGTACAGCAGCCCCTGGAGGATGCCGATACTGGCTGCCACCGCAGACGTGAGCGTCACCAACAGATGGAGCACCGTGAATTGTAGGCCAAAGGTGACTCCGTGGTGACGGAAGGCGTACGCGTAGGTGCGCTTGTCCAGGGCGATGCCGATCCCGGTGAGCACCGCGGCGGCCAGCAGCGCCCAGGGGCCCAGCAGCACCGTCGAGATCAGTGCGAACACCGCCGCCAGGATGAAGGCGCTGCCCAGGGCCCGGTAGCCGGTGCCGGCGCCGCCGGGGAGCTTGTTCAGCCGCAGCCAGTTGGGGGCGCCGAGCCGGGTGCGGTTGAACACCTTGGTCAGCATCACCCGCATGGTGCCGTCGTGGTCGTGGCGTCCCCGGATGGTCGGGACGGCCTTGACCTCGTAGCGGGCGTTGAGCCGGAAGCCGTAGTCCTGCTCCTCGGTCCACCGGAGCCGGTCGTTGAACTCGCCGACCTCCAGGAAGGTCTCCTTCCTCATCGCGAACAGCGCCGAGTGCAGACCGGGGATGGCACCCTCGACCTCGCAGAACCAGACGTACTGCTGGATGGCGCGGTAGCGCTTGACCAGGCTGTCGGGGAACATCGGCTCGGCCCGGTACATGCCGCAGATCGCGCCGAGCCCCGGCTCGGTCTGGAGGTACTCGACCGCTCGCTCGACCGCGTCCGGGTCGAGGGCCACATCGGAGTCGACGAAGAACAACACCTCACCCTTGGCGTGCCGGGCACCCAGGTTCCGGGCGGTGGAGACACCACTGTTGACCGGTACCTGCAACACCGTGACGTCCAGGGCCCGGGCGATCGCCACGGAGTCGTCCGTGCTGGCGTCGTCGGCCACGATCACCTCGACGGACGGGTAGGTCTGGTTCTTCGCCGCCTTGATGCACTCGCCGATGGTGCTGGCGTAGTTGTAGTTCGGAATGATCACTGAGACCAGCGGTTGTTCGTTCATCGGACTCCAACCTCTTCCTTGTTTCATCGGTATTGCCGTGCTGCCGTGCGCCCGCGAAGGGTGCTGAAGAGAACCTCGTGCGCGTCCAGCGAGGTGGCCACCGAGAAGCGCGCCCGGGCCGCTCGGGCCTTGCGTTCCCGCCACTCCCGTGGCACGGTCGCCAGTTCGGAGATGGCCTGTTCCAGCGCGTGTGGATCCCTGGGCGGCACCACCAGGCCGAATCCGGTCGCGGTGACCGGGTACCGGCTGCCGGGTAGATCGGTGGTCACCGACGGAATTCCGCTCATCATCGCCTCGGCCAGCACGGTGCCGAAGGATCCGGCGACCGCCGGGAGCGCGAACACGTCGACGGAGGCGTAGAAGTCGTTGACCTCCCGACCGCGCAACTCACCGAGGATCCGAACCCGACTGTCGCGGTCGATCTCCGCCTGCACGGCGGCCAGATTGTTGTCCCCGGCGATCGTGTGGTAATTGCCCGCGATCAGCAGTCGGGCGTCGGGGTCGGCGATCCGGTGGAACGCCCGTACCAGGTAGGCGATGCCCTTGTCCGCCACGATCCGGCCGAGGAATCCGACGTGCAGGCCGCGGGTCTCCCGGTATCGGGGCTCGCCGCCCCGCCGATCCAGACATGGTGGGGCGATCGGGGTGAAGGTGCGGTCCCGGATCTCCGGCCAGAACCGGGAGGCGTGGGCCTGGTCCCGGCTGGAGGCCACGACGACGGTGGAGCGACGGATGACCGCTCGGGAGACGGCGTCCGAGACCCGCGCGACCGCCCGGCAGAACCGCTTCGACGGCAGGTGGGGGTCGCTGTGCAGCACGCTCACCACCGGCACGCGCGGCGCCGGTGGCATCAGCAGTCCCGCTGCCGGCATCGGCAGGTTGAGGTGCAGCACCGACGATTGACGCGCCAACTGCCCGACCAGCATCGGATAACGGCAGGCGAGAGGCGACCGGCTGGCTCGCGTCAGCATGGGGGAGCGGTAGACGTCCACCCCACCGACGGCGTCGCGCAGCGGCAGCTCGGCGTCGTGCTGGGCGGTGACGACCGCGACCCGCCAACCCCGATTGGCCATGCCCTCGGCGATGCTGCGCGCTGTCTGCGTGAGGCCACTAACGTACGGCTCGTAGTAGGGGGCCGCAATCGTCAGATCGTATTTCCTGTCCGGCATCAGTACCGCATTCTCTGAGGTAGCTCTACGGCAGAATTTCCTGATCCCTGAACACATTAGCGGCCTGCCTGCGGCAGGCTTCTTGGTGAATTCTTGGAGGGCGGTGGGATGGAATTCCCATCGGTACCCTCCGTTACCGCAGCAGGTGACCCGGCCGCGGCGCGTCGCATGATCGCAGCGGTGACGAGCAGGCCGATACCGGCGGTAGCAAGCTCACTCACCGTGACGACCACTCGGCTGACCAGTGCCACCACTCCGGCCACCGGCACCGGCAGGATGACACTGAGTGCGGCCGTCACCACCACCTCCCGGACCCCGATGCCGTCCGGGGCGAAGACGGCGATCACCCCGGCCACCGCCCCGAGTCCGAAGGCGCCGAGGCAGAGCGGCAGCGCCCGCAGTGGCGGGGCACCCATCGCCACCGCCAGCAGCCACAGGTGGGCCCCGCCGATCAGCCAGGCCAGCAGTTGGGCGACGACCGCCTGCCGGATGCCGGTCCCGGACATCGCCGTCGTCGGCTGCGGGCGACGGCGCAGCCGGGCGACCAGGGTCGCGGCCCAGCCGACCAGCTCGGGGCGGACCAGGACGGCGGCCACCGGCAGGACGGCCAGCAGCAGCCAGGCGGAGGAGGCCCCGAAGACCTCCGGGCCGGCCGCCAGCCCCACGGTGGCGCCGGTCAGCAGGCTCACCACGAGAGCCAGCAGCCAGGCTGCCCCCATCCGGGCCGCCGGTACCCCGATGCGCCGGCCCATCTCGACGCTGACCAGGAAGCCCGCCACCTTGCCGGGCACGTACTTGACGAACTGGCCCAGGTAGAAGATCCGGGCCGCGTCCACGGCGGCCACCCGTTCGCCGACGCCGACCAGCATGGCCCGCCAGGAGATCATCGTGGCGACCAGACCGAGGGCGTTGGCCAGTACGGCCAGCGCCACCATCGTCGCGACGAAACCGGGCCGTTGGCCACGCAGGGTGGCGGCCACGGTGGACCAGTCCTGACCACGGAGGGTGACAACTATGAAGAACGCGGTCACCACCAGCAGGAGACCCATGGCGACCTTGCGGGCTACCGCCCACCATCGCTTCCGGGGCGCCGCGGTGATTGTTTCGGCGATTTCCGGGAAGGCCTGCTCTGCGTCCAGTTCTTTTGTCGACACGGGCCACCTTCTCCGATCATGGAAAGGAATCGACCTGGGTGACCAACGCTAACCGTGAACCGCTTGCTTCTTCCTTGTCCGACCGCCTCGCAGGTCATTTCTCCTGGAGCCCGGCGAAGCGTTCCCGGGCGTACAGCCGCAGGAGTTCGCCCATCCGGTAACTGCCCGGCGCCGAGGTCTCCAGAAGCTGCACGTCGACCAGCCGCTCCAGGATGCGTTCGGTGTGTGCCTCGGAACGGGCGAGCAGCCGGGCGGCGGTGGACCGGCTGAGTTCCGTCATGGGCGAGGTCCCCAGCAGCTTGAAGGCCTCGGCGATGGCCCGCTCCGAGCGGTCCGCGCTGCCGCAGAGCCGGTCGTAGGAGCCGGCCATGCTGGCCCGCAGGCCGACCCCGTCGAACTCCAGATTGTCCAGCCGGCGGCGCTCGTCGGCGAGCCGGTCGCGCAGCTCGGCCAGCGGCCAACCGGGACGGGCCACGAGCCGGGCCCCGACGATGCGCAGTGCCAGTGGCAGGCATTCGCACCACTCGGCGATCGCGGCCGCGGCCTCCGGTTCGGCGGCCACCCGTTCCGCTCCCACCCAGTGGCTCAGCAGCGCGATGGCGTCGGCGACGGTGAGCGGGCCGACCCGCAACTGGCTGACGTCACCGAGCCCCGCCAGCGGCTGGCGGCTGGTCACCAGGGTCCCGCAGCCGGCGCCGCTGGGCAGCAGCGGTCGCACCTGGGCGGCGTCGACGGCATTGTCCAGCACCAGCAGCAGCCGCCGACCGGCCACCACCGACCGGAACTGGGCCGCGGCCTCGTCGACCTGCTCCGGCGCGCAATTGACGCTGCTGACCCCGAGGGTGCGCAGCAGCCGGGCGAGGGCGTCGACCGGTGTCAGCGGCTCCGCGTCCACGCTGGTGCCGCGCAGGTCGATGTACAACTGGCCGTCCGGGTACCGGTTGGCCAGCTTGTGCGCGGCGTGGATGGCCAGGGTGGACTTGCCCACCCCGGCCGCCCCGTAGATCGACACGACCGGGGCCGAGTCGGTCGTGCCGACGGGGTTCAGCCAGTTCAGCAGGGGGGGCAGGTCGTCGTGGCGGCCGGAGAACCGGGCGATGTCGGCGGGCAGTTGCCGCGGTACCTGCCGCACCGGCGCGGAGACCGTCGCGACCGTGCCGGAGTGCGGCTCGTCGAGCTCGCCGCGAAGGATGGCGACATGCAGGTTCCGCAGTTCCGGTCCGGGTTCGGCGCCGAACTGGTCGACGATCTGCGCCCGAATGTCTACGTACGACTGCAAGGCCTCCGGGGTGCGGCCCATCGAGCACAGGGCCCGCATCTGCAACGCCACCAGCGGTTCAGCGAGGGGGTACGAGCCGAGGATCCGCCCCAGCCGGTCGACCACCGCCTCCGGGTTGCCCAGTCGCAGTTCCTCCATGCTCCAGGCCGCAGCCAGGCTGATCAACTGGGAGGCCACGCTGCGCCTGACCCGGTTGGCCCAGTCGCCGGCGAGGGTGGCCAGTGGGTCCCCCCGCCACAGGTCCATCGCCTCCCGCAGGGCGGCGATCCGCTCGACGTCGCTGGTCCGTATCCCGGCCCGACCGGTGTCGATGAGTTGGTTCAGTCGATGCAGGTCGACCTGCTGGCGGTCGACGTTGAGGACGTATCCGTCCCCGTGGCGGCTCAGGCTGATCGGTCGACCGGAGTCGTCCTGAACCTGGGCGAGGGCCCGGCGCAACCGCGCGACATGCGCGTAGAGCGCGCTACGGGGCGCATCCGGAGCCGCCGGGCCCCACACTCGCTCGGTCAGGGTGTCGATGGACACCGGGGTGCCTGCGTCCATGGCCAGGGCAGCCAGGACGGCACGCCGTTGACGTGGTCCCACGTCCAACGGGCCGTCGGCCGCCTCCACCTCGACGGGCCCCAGTAGTCGGATCCTCACACGCTCTCCCCCTGATCACGCCGAACCCGGCGAAGTCCTTAATGGACTTCGACCGGTGTCCGGTACCTCTGTCGAAAGCGCGCGTCGAGCACGTAGCGCAGGCCACCGCTCAACGCACCCGCGGAAATCGCGAGACTGTACAGAAAGCTGAGAAACACGCTGGGCGGAACCATCCGCCAGCCCGCAGTCCGCCGCACGTAGTTGAAGAGCGGCAGGTCGACGCTGATGAACCAGGCCAGAAAAGCGAGAGGTACGGCCGCCAGGTAGGGAGAGACCAACACCAGGGGGAGGCTGGCGGTGGCCAGAGAGGCGGCTGCCACCTCGGCGGGCCGGTGGGTTGCTTCCCGCTCGGGCTTGAGCTCGCGCTGCTTGAGCACGAGGGGAACCAGCGAGCCGGCTCGCCGGTAGAGCTTGCGCAGAATCGAGGATAGCTGGTCGTCGTCGTCGTGGTAACCGATCACGGACAAGGTACGGATGACCGGGTAGTGCTCGGCGATGCGGAGGCTGAACTCGTGGTCCTCGTTGGCGTACTGGCCCAGCAGACGCTCGTCGAAGGCCCCGATCTCGTCGATGACCCAGCGGGGGATGGCGCCGCTGGCGAAGTGGCCGGTGCGGGCCGCTCCCAGCTTGCGGGTGGCCCGGTAGTGGCCGTACAACACCTGCACCCACTCCACCACCCCGTCGTCGACCAGGGGACGGTCGCCGTAGACGCCCCACACCGCGCCGTAGGAGGGGTTCTCCTGGAAGATCTTCACGGCGTTGGCGACCGCCTCGGGGGCCAGGGCGACGTCGGAGTCGAGAAAGAACAGGATGTCGCCCCGGCTCGCCGCTATGCCACGGTTGCGAGCCGGACCGGCGCCCACATTCTCGGTCAGCGCGATCAGGGCGCAATCGAGCTTTCCGACAATCTCCCGAGTGTTGTCGGTGCTTGCGTCGTCAACGACGATGACCTCGACCGACGGGTGGGTCTGATGCAATGCCGAGAGCACACTCAGAGCTATGGTCTTGGCGCTGTTGTGGCAGGGTATTACCACCGACACCAGTGGCGAATTTCCGGAATTCATTGATGCTCCTCGGGCAGGATTTCGACTGCGCTGGGAGGTGAGCGACGCGCCTACTCATCGGTATCCTCATCGTCGAGAAGACCCGTCGGTCACCCTAGTACACAACCAACAGCCGTTGACAGTCGTGGATCACCTGGTGGGCGCTGAAACGCCCGGAATTGGCGCCTTCGCCTACTCGGCTCAATGTGACGATCATCTCTATCGGGGGGCCGAGATGACGAACTGCTGGGCCTTGTGGTCGGACAACCCCCGGGGCATGGTCAGCTCGTAACGGTGCACGGTGATGTCCGGGGTGGTGAAGAGCCAGTCGATGCGCCACAGCCGTGGCTTGTCGCCCACCGGCCAGGTGACCGGGTAGAGCGAGGAGAGCACCTTGGTCTGGTCGACCAGCCGGTCGGAGACCATGTCGAGCAGGTTCATCGAGGGCGAGGTGTTCAGGTCGCCGGCCATCACCGCCCGGTTCGGGTTGTTCTCCAGATCGGCCGCGATGGCCCGGTAGCTGGCCTGGCGGATCTCGAAGTTGAACCGGTCGATCTCGAACATGTTCCGGTCCTCGTCGCTGCGGAGCAGCAGGATCCGCACCGGTGGCTGGAAGATGTGCGCGTTGTAGAAGGAGACGACCTGGCCGTTGACCTGGATGTCGGTGCGCAGCCCCTGCGAGGTGTAGAAGAGCGGCCGGTCGACCAGGGCCGACGGCACCGGCTTCAGGTCATCCGGCAGGTACGGCGTCGAGTCCAGCCAGGCGTGTCCGACCACCGGCAACCGGGTGATCGTCATGTTGCGACCCTCGCGGACGATCGTGTACCCGGGGAAGGCGGCCGCCAGCTCCGCCGCCTGATCGATCTCGTACGCCTGGGCGAAGATGTCCACCAGGGAGTCGTCGACATGGGCGTACTCGTGCAGCATGTAGACGTCGGCGTCCATGTCCCGCAGGAAGTTGTAGAACTGCTCCGTGGTGGTGCGCTGCTCACCGCCGTTGCGCCGGTCCTGGTCCCAGTACTCGGTGTTCCAGGTCACCACCTTGATGGCGTCGGCGGGCGCCGGCGGCGGGGTGTGGAAGATCGTCGCGAAGTTGATCCCGCTGTAGCCGACCCCCAGGGCCAGGGCCAGCAGCGCCGCCCCGACCAGCTTCCAGCGCATCGAGCGGGCCAGCCAGGCCACCGGCAGCAGCACCACCGGGACCACCGCCCAGACGATCGGCGGCAGGAGATCGATCGGACCCCACACGTAGGTCCGGGCACTGAGCAGGTGGTGCAACGCGACGACGGTCAGCCAGCCGAAGCAGGCCACGGCGGCGAGACGTAGCCCCCACCGACGCCCACGGGAACCGGTACGGGGTTCCGGCGACGGCGCTGGTTCCTTTTCGTCCATTGTCACGGTCGTGCTTGCCGCCGCTTCCGTCATGGCAACTCCTTTACGTCACCCCGGTTCCTGCCGAGAGCGGTACCGGCCTCGGAAAAGGTATCGACGTAGACCTTGCTCGAAGCTTGTTCCGCACACCAAGGAGGGGGCAATCGCCGGTCGCTAGCGTCACGAGTACCAATACCGGATTCTGTCGACCTGGAAGGAGCGCGGATGGCGTACGCCCAGCTTATCGGCGCTGACCGGGTGTGGTGTCGGAGATGGTCCGATGTGCGAATTGCGCGGTATCCGGTGGCCGGTCCCGATTGGTCGGCGCGGCCCGCCGCGTATGACTCACCGGTGAATTACTCGATAACGCGAATGTTTGAAACCTGGCCGTCGTTGAGACGTCACATCGTCGTCAAGAAAACGGCATTTTTCGACACGGGAGGCGGAAGTGCACGCAGTGGTGACCGGAGCCGCCGGCATGTTGGGCACCGCGTTGTTGGCCAGACCCTGGCCGGGAGTGACCTGGACCGGAGTGGACATCCGGCCGCTGGCGCCGAGGGTCGAGGGCAAGGCGACTTTCATCCGGGCCGACGTCCGTGACGTCGAGGCGCTGACCCGTGCCTTTCGCTCCGCCGACGTGGTCATCCACTCCGCGGCAGCCCTGCCCAGCCACCGGTCGGCGGACATCCGCTCGGTCGACGTGGACGGCACCGAGGCGGCGCTGGAGGCGGCCCGCCGGGCCGGGGTGGACCGCTTCGTGCACATCTCCTCCACCGCGGTCTACGGACTGCCCAGGGACTGCCCCACCCCGGAGGACTACCCCTGCGAGCCGGTCGACCCGTACTCGGCGGCCAAACTCGGTGCCGAGACCGCCGTGCTCCGGCAACGTGAACGTGGGCTCTGCGCCCCGATCGTGCGGCCCAAGACCTTCCTCGGCGAGGAGCGTCTCGGCCTGTTCGCCATGCTCTTCGAGTGGGCCGACGAAGGCCGCCACTTCCCGCTGATCGGCGGCGGCGACGTCGCCACCCAGATGCTCGACGTCGAGGATCTCTGTGCGGCCATCCAGTTGATCTGCGAAGCCCCCGACGACGTCGCCAACGACACCTTCAACATCGGTGCCCGCGAGTTCCGCACCCTGCGGGAGGACTTCCAGGCGGTGCTCGACGCCGCCGACCACGGCAAGCGGGTGCTGGCCATGCCGGTGGGGCCCGCCGTCGCCGCGCTGCGGGTCCTCGCCGCCACCGGGCTGTCACCGGTCTACAAGCGACTCGTGCACAAGTTGACCCGCGACTCGTACGTCTCGATCGATCGGGCCACCAAGCAGCTCGGATTCAATCCGAGGTTCAGCAACGAGCAGGCCTTGCTGAAGACGTACCACTGGTGGCGGGCCAACGCCGCCGGAGCGCGGCGCAGCGCCGGACGTACCCACCGCGACCCCTGGAAGCAGGGCGCCCTGAGCCTGGCGAAGGCGCTGTTCTGACACTCCCCGGAGCAAGGAGAGGTCCGCCATGAAGCACGCCCTTGAAGCCCCGAGCGCCGCGTCACCGGAGGTGCCCGTGGTCGCCGTCGACCCGGTGGCCGCGGTGCAGGCGCTCAGACCCCTGGCCCGCCTCGGCGGGATGTTCGCCCTGCTGCGCCCCCGCCAGTGGCTCAAGGGCGTGCTGGTGCTGATGGCGCCGCTGGTGGCGTCCCCGGAAGCCGCGGTGACCCAGGTGGTGCCGCTGCTCGGCACCCTGCTGGCCTTCCTGGCCGCATCCTCGGCCGTCTACATCTTCAACGATCTGCGTGACCGGGAGCGGGACCGCCTGCATCCGGTCAAACGCAACCGTCCCCTGGCCAGCGGACTGGTGAGCACCAGTGCCGCGCTCACCCTGCTGTTCCTCCTGCTCGCCGGCACCGCGGCCCTGTTGATGCTGCTCCCGATCCTGGTCGGGGTCATCGTCGCCGGCTACCTGGCCATCAACCTGTGGTACTGCCTGGCGCTCAAGCACCAGCCCCTGGTCGACGTGTCCGTGGTCTCCGTGGGCTTCGTGCTGCGGGTGTTGGCCGGCACGATCGCGGTCGGCATCGCCGTCCAACCGGCCTTGCTGATCGGGGTCTACTGCGCCTGCCTGGCGCTCTCCCTCGGCAAGCGGCGCCACGAACTCGCCGCCCTGTCGGCCGCCGGTGGCGAGGCGGGCGACCATCGCCCGGCGCTGCGGTCGTACTCGGTGCCCTTCCTGGACCAGGTCGTGCTGGTGAACCTGGTGGCGGCCCTGGTCGGCTATGTCGCCTTCATCTGGGCCCAGACCCCGCCGTACGGGCCGGTCACCGCCGGGCTGACCTTCCCGTTCGCGGCCTTCGCGGTGCATCGTTACCTGCAGATGATCGCCATGGGCGGTTCCGGCGGGGATCCGGTGGAGGACCTCTTCCGCGACCGCGCGATGGTGGTGAACGTCGGTCTGTGGGCCGCGGTGCTGGCGCAGGCGATGTTGACCAGCTTCTGGCACCCCTGGTAACCGAACGACCCTCTGGAGATCCCCGTGAGCAGCAAAGACTCCCCTGAATACGACCTCTGTGTCGCGGTCAACTACTACTCGCCCTACGTCAGCGGGTTGACCGAGGTGGCCAGGGTGCTCGCCGAAGGTCTGGCCGAGCGGGGCTGGCGGGTGGCGGTGGTCGCCGTCCGGCACGACCCGTCCCTGCCGCTGCGGGAGAGCCGCAACGGCGTGGACGTCTACCGCAGCCCGGTGGTCGCCTCCATCAGCCGAGGCCCGGTCAGTCCCGGCTTCGCGCCCCTGGTGCGCCGGATCGCCCGCCGCTCGCAGGTGGTCAACCTGCACCTGCCGATGCTGGAGGGGGCGCTGATCACCGCCCTGCCCCTGGGGGTGCCGGTGGTCAGCACGTACCACATCGATCTGTGGTTGCCGCCCACCCTGGTGACCCGGGCGGCGATGGCGGCCGTGCGGGTGTCGTCGCGGATCACCCTGCGCCGGTCGAACGCCGTCGTGGTCAACAGCGACGACCAGGCCCAGTACTCCGAACTCTGGTCGATCCTGCGGGCCAGCCAACGATCGGCGATCCCCGCCCCCTGCCTGGACCGCCGTGGCGGCCAGCCGACCTTCCGGGAGACCGAGGGGCCGCACATCGGCTTCCTCGGCCGGATCGTGCCGGACAAGGGCCTGGACTACCTGGTCGCCGCCTTCGCCGAGATCACCGACCCGCAGGCGCGGCTGCTGCTCGGTGGGGACTACCTGACGGTCGCCGGCGGCAGTGTGATCGACCGGATCCGGGCCGCCGCCCAACGGGATCCCCGGATCCGGATCCTGGGGCTGCTGCGCGGTCAGCAGATCAATGACTTCTACGCCTCGATCGACGCCTTCGCCCTGCCCTCCGTAGCGGAGTCCTTCGGCATCGCCCAGGCCGAGGCGATGATGTGCGGCATCCCCTCGGTCACCACCGACCTGCCCGGCGGGCGGTATCCGGTGCTGGCGACCGGGATGGGCCGGATCGTCCAGCCACGCGACCCGGTCGAGTTGCGCGCGGCGCTGCTGGACGTGCTCGGCTGGGACGCCGACACCCGGCGGGAGGGCGCGAAGCGGGCCATCGAGGAGTTCAGCGTCCAGGGTTGTCTGGACCGGTATGCGACCCTGTTCCGGGCTCAGGGCGCACGGGCCAACGCATTGATGTGAACCATCGTCCCGTCCGGACGCCCGGCGGGAATCTGTCGCGGAGGTAGGCATGCAGAGCAGGGATTTCGGTCGTCTCGGCAGCGTCAGCGCGCTGACCCTGGGTGGGGGCGGGATCGGCGGGGTCTGGGGGGAGACCGATCACGCCGAGGCGGTGGCGACCGTGCAGGCCGCCATCGACGGTGGGGTCACCATGCTCGACCTGGCACCGACCTACGGTGACGGCTACGCCTCCGAGCAGGTCGCCGGTGCCGCCCTGCGCGCCATGCCGACCTCGGAGGTCCTGGTCACCAGCAAGATCGAATTACCCGAGCAGGACGGGGGCGATCTGCCGGAGAAGATGATCCGCAGCCTGCACGCGACCCTGGACCGCATCGGCCGCGAGCATCTGGACCTGTTCCTGCTCCACTCTCAACTGCATCCGCACGGCTGGACCGGTCCCACCCCCAGGACCCTGGGCTGGGACCTGTACCTGGACCAGGTGGTCCCGACCTTCGAGCGACTGCGGGAAGAGGGCAAGATCCGGGCCTGGGGGCTGACCGGGGTGGGTCACCCGCAGACCGTGATCGAGGCCATGCACCGGCAGCCCCGTCCGGACGCGGTCCAGGCCGTGGTGAACGCCCTGGACCTCAGCGGCGACATGTGGCTGCTCGGCTCCTCGGCTGAGCCTCGCAACGACGAGATCCGGCAGGCCGCGGTCGACACGGGGGTCTGCGTGATCGGGATCCGGGCGGTGGCGGCCGGGGCCCTCACCGAGGGCATCGACCGGCCGGTGGACGACGACTCCCCGGTCGCGGTCGACTTCGCTCGGGCGCAGCGGTTCCGGGCCCTGGCGGCGGAGTTCGGTGAGTCCCCGGCCTCCCTGGCCCACCGGTACGCCCTGAGCGTCCCCGGGGTGGCCACCGTGGTGCTCGGCGTGAAGAACCGCACCGAGCTGGCCGAGTGCCTGGCCGCCGAGGCCCGTGGTCCACTGTCCGAACAGGAGCAGAAGGCCCTGCACGACCTGAGGAGCTGACCCGGCGGCCCTCGGTTCGGCGCCACGACCAGAGGAGACCCGATGACGGACAGCATCACTTCGCGCTTCGGCTACGGCCCCGAGCACGACTCCGGCCTGGGTTTCGGTCTGCACCACGTCCAGTTGGCCATCGCCCCCGGCAGCGAGGACGCCTGCCGGGCGTTCTATGTCGGCGTACTGGGCCTGGTCGAGGTGCAGAAGCCGCCGGTGCTGGCCGCCCGGGGTGGCCTGTGGGTACGGGCCGATCGGTTGGAGATCCACCTCGGGGTGGAGCAGGACTTCCAGCCGGCCCGCAAGGCCCACCCGGGCATCGTGGTGAGTGACCTGGACGCGCTGGCCGCCCGGCTGGAGGCGCACGGGATCGAGGTGACCTGGGACGACAACTTCCCCGGACACCGGCGTCTGTACGCCTACGACAATCTCGGCAACCGGCTGGAGTTCCTCCAGCCGGATCCGGAGAACCCCGCGCGGTGGTGATCCAGCGCCCGAGCCGGTGGTGACGACCGGCGGACGCGGCCAGCAACGACCCGGTCCGGGGACAGCCTCGGGCCGGGTCGTCTTTGTTCAACTTATTCATGACGGGCGTCAGAATTTCTTGACTTCCGGTGCTGGGTGACTGACCATGGCCAACACAGCGAAGTGACCTCTCCCACAGTGGAAGGTCACCGGCAACTCCGTGGCATCCGCCGATTTCTGACGCACCCCACCACCCCCGCCCAGGAAGGGCCCCGTCCATGAAGAAGGTCATCGCCCTCGGGTTGATCGCCGCCACCGCGATCGCCCTCACCGGATGTACTGATTCCGACGCCTCCTCCCCGTCCGACTCCACCGACGGCGACCTGCGCCAGGTCCGGGTCGCGGCGCTGCCCATCACCGAGACCGCCGCGCTCTGGGGCGGCATCAAGGCGGGCATCTTCGCCAAGCGCGGCCTCAATGTGGAGGTGCTGCCCGCCCAGGGGGGAGCCCAGGCCATTCCGGCGCTGCTCAACGGCGACATCGACTTCGCGATCGGCCAGCCCTTCGGCCCCTTCCGCGCCGACCTTCAGGACCTCGGGGTCGTCGTGATCGGCAACTACGCCTCCTCGTACGCCGAGGGCGACGACATCAACGCCGTGGTGGCCTCGGCCAAGTCCGGCATCACCCGCCCGGCCGAGCTGGCGGGTCGCCGGGTGGCGGTGAACAGCCTGGGTGCGGCCGGCGACGTGACGATCATGGCGGCGGTCGAGAAGGACGGCGGTGACCCCGCCACCATCAAGTTCGTCGAGGTGGCCTTCCCGGACGCCCCGGCGCAACTGGAGGCCGGCAACATCGACGCCGCCTGGGTGCCGGAGCCCTTCGTCACCCAGCTGCGCAGCCGGGGCGACACCTTCATCGTGGCGCCCTACCAGGCCGTCGTGCCGGGTCTGACCACCCTGACCACGATCACCACCAAGGAGCGTACGGAGTCCGACGCCAAGCTGGTCGACGACTTCGCGGCGGCGATGAAGGAGACCCTCCAGTGGGCCCAGGACCCCGCCAACGAGGCGGCCGTCCGACAGGCCATCAAGGACAACCTCCAGCTGCCGGAGCCGGTGGCGGATTCGGTGAAGCTGCCGGAGTTCGGCTGGGACCTGGACCGCACCAGCCTGCAGACCCTGGCCGAGCTGGCCCAGAAGTACAAGGTGCTCGACAAGCAGCCGAACCTCGACCGGCTCATCCAGCAGAAGTAGCTGTCGTCGCCCGGCCCTCCCCGGCACCCGAGGCCGGGGAGGGCCGGGCCGGGCGTTTCCGATTCCGGGAGTGACATGGCCGTGTTCTCCACCCGACGCCTGCGCGGGCTACGCAAGGCGCTGCTGGGCCTCGTCGGCCTGGCCGGATTCCTCGTCGTCTGGCAGTTGGTCCCGACCCTGGGTCTGATCAATCCGCAGTACCTGCCGTACGTGACGGACGTGTTCGCGCGGTTGGCCGAGGAGTCCGTCGACCTGGCCTTCTGGCGGCGGCTGGGCGCCACCATGACCTCCTGGGCGATCGGTCTGACGGTGGCCACGGTCGCCGCCGGGGTCCTCGGCACCATCGTCGGCCTGGTGTCCTTCCTGCGCCGGGCCACCCACACGGTTGTCGAGTTCCTGCGGCCGATTCCCTCCGTGGCGCTGATTCCGCTGGCCGTGCTGATGTTCGGCATCCAGATGCAGGCCGCCCTGGTCATCATCATCTACGCCTCCTTCTGGCAGGTGTTCGTGCAGGTGATCTACGGGGTGGCCGATGTCGACACGGTGGCCCGGGACACCGCCCGCAGCTTCGGGTTGACCCGTCGCGAGCAGTTGACCCGCCTGGTGCTGCCGACCGCCCTGCCGTACCTGATGACCGGGGTGCGGCTGGCGGCGGCGGTCGCCCTGATCCTGGCCATCACCGCGGAGATGGTGATCGGCAACCCCGGCCTGGGCACCCTGATCGAGTTGTCCCGCTCCGCCGGGGACTCCGTCGGCCTGTACGCCTTCGTGGTGGTCACCGGTCTGCTGGGGCTGGCGGTCAACCTGGTCTTCCGGTTCGTCGAGCGGCGCACCCTGTTCTGGCACCAGTCCATCCGAGGGGAACAGGCCCGGTGAGCAAGCAATCCGACCAGACCCCGGTCGCCGTGGGCGAAGCGGCGACCAGAACCGCAGCCGTACGCAAGGGGGGTGTCGGCGCCCGCATCGCGGCCGGTTTCGGGCACTCCCTGGGGTTGCCGATGCTGCTGCTGGTGCTCTGGGGTCTGGTGGCCACCCGGTCGACCAACCGGTTCTTCCCCGGCCCGCTGACGATCTACGACGCCTTCGTGGAGACCTGGGTCGGCTCCGCCTTCGTCGAGGACGTGCTGCCCAGCCTGTACCGCCTGGGCCTCGGCATCACCGCCTCGGTGCTGATCGGCATCGCCGCCGGCACCATCATCGGTCTGGTGCAGTGGCTGCGTGAGCTGCTCGAACCCCTGCTGGAGTTCTTCCGGGCCATCCCGCCGCCGGTGCTGATCCCGGTGGTGATGCTGCTGCTCGGCATCACCGACACCATGAAGGTGGTCGTCATCGTCTCCGGCGCGATCTGGCCGATCCTGCTGAACACCATCGAGGGGGTCCGGTCCACCGACAGCGTGATGACCGAGACCGCCGACTCCTTCCAGATCACCTGGTGGGAGCGGCTGTGGTTCCTGGTGCTGCCGGCGGCCAGCCCGCGCATCATGGCCGGGGTCCGGCAGGGCCTGTCGGTGGCCCTCATCCTGATGGTGATCTCGGAGATGTTCGCCTCCTCCGCCGGCCTCGGCTACCGCATCTCCTACTTCCAGCGCAACTACCTCATCGCCGAGATGTGGAGCGGAATCCTCCTGCTCGGTCTCGTCGGCGTCTTCCTCGCCGTCGTCTTCGGAATCGTCGAGCGGCGCGTGCTGCGCTGGTACCACGGAATCAGGGAGGTCAACCGTGCCTGACCGGAGCACCCTGCTGCGGGTGGAGCATCTGCGCAAGGTCTACGAATCGGCCACCGGCGACGTCGAGGCGATCGGGGACATCAGCTTCACGATGGCGGCCGGTGAACTGGTCTGCATCGTCGGGCCCTCCGGCTGTGGCAAGACCACCCTGTTGAAGTGCCTGGCCGGTCTGCTGCGCCCGACCAGCGGGGTGGTAGAGATGGAGGGCGCACCGGTCACCGGGCCCAGCCCGGCCATGGCGGTGGTGTTCCAGGAGTACGGCCGCAGCCTCTACCCCTGGCTGACCGTACGCGGCAACGTCGAACTGCCGTTGCGGCACAAGAAGCTCAGCCGCGCCGAGCGGGACAAACTGGTCACCGACGCCCTGACCGTGGTGGGCCTGGATCATGCCGCCCGCAGCCACCCCTGGCAGCTCTCCGGGGGGATGCAGCAGCGGGTGGCGATCGCCCGGGCCATCGCGTACCAACCCGAGGTCATGATCATGGACGAGCCCTTCGCCGCGGTCGACGCCCAGACCCGGGCGGACCTGGAGGACCTGGTGCGGGAGCTGCACACCAGCCGCAACATGTCCATCCTGTTCGTCACCCACGACATCGACGAGTCGGTTTACCTGGGAGAACGGGTACTAGTATTGTCCAAGTCGCCGACCTGGGTACAAGAGGATCTCGCGATCGATCTGCCGCCTGTGCGTGATCAGATCACCACCCGCGCCCTGCCCCGGTTCACGGAACTGCGGACCCACGTCTACGACCAGATCCAGCGGGCCAAGCGCGGGCAGGCCGTCGCCCCACAAGCGGTGCGGTGACCGCCGCTGCCGCGACGAGGGATACGCCGAAAGGGAGGGCTGTGCGCAGTCGTCAGCCGAAGCAACTGCTGCTCGCCTTCTTCGGCGAGCACGTGGTCGACGCCGCCACCGGGCCGATCCGGGCCAGTGCCCTGATCAGTGTGCTGGAGCCGGCCGGTGTCGCCGCGCCGGCCACCCGCGCCACCCTCGACCGCCTGGTGGGCAGCGGCATCCTGGCCCGGACCAGAAACGGCCGGGAGACCCTGTTCTCGCTCACCGAGCACGGGGCGGCGGTGCTGCGTGAGGCGACGGACCGGGTCCGCGGCCCTCGGCCCTTCGACCCGCAGGGGCACGGCTGGACCCTGGTCACCTTCTCCATCCCGGAGGGGCAGCGGATGCTGCGGCACCGGCTGCGCTCGACCCTGACCTGGGAGGGCTTCGCGCCGCTGCGCGACGGACTGTGGCTGGCCCCCGGTGAGGTCGACCTGGCCGGGTCGTTGGAGCCGTTGCGGCAGGACCTGCCACCGCACACCGTGATCGCCTTCCACGCCCGGGAGCTGGCGGGCTTCCCGATCGGGGAGAGCGTGCGCGCCGCCTGGGACATCGAGGCGATCCGGCGCGAGCACCTGGCCTTCATCGAGGTGTGGGAGGACCCGGCTGCGGTGGATCTGGCGCCGAGCGCCCTGACCGTACGGACCATGCTGGTGGCGGACTGGCTGGCGTTGCTGCGGGCCGATCCCCGGCTGCCGGCCGAGTTCATGGACGCGCAGTGGCCGGCCACCCGGTCGGCGGAGACCTACCGCCGGATGCACGAGAAGTTGGCCGAGGCCTCCGCTGCCGAGTTCGCCGACCTCATCGAGGCCCGCACCCCGGTCAGGCGCCGAAGCGGGCGCGCAGCTCCGCCTTCCGCACCTTCCCCGACGCGGTCCGGGGCAGGTCGTCCACGATGACCACGTTCTTCGGCAGCTTGTAGCGCGCCAGCCTGCCGTCGAGGTGCGCCCGTACGGCGTCCACGTCCACGGCCGCCCCCTCGCGTACGGTCACGATCGCCCAGGGCACCTCGCCCCACCGCTCGTCCGGTACCCCGATGACGGCCGCCGCGGTGACTCCCTCCAACTCGCCGAGCAACTGCTCGATCTCGGCGGGGTAGATGTTCTCCCCACCGGAGATGATCATGTCTTTGAGGCGGCCGGAGATGTACAGGTAGCCCTCGGCATCCAGGTAGCCGAGGTCGCCGGAGCGGAACCAGCCGTCCGGGGTGAAGGCGTCCGAGGTCGCCTCGGGCAGCCCGTGGTAGCCCGGGAAGACGTTCGGCCCGGCGATCTCGATCTGCCCGACGCTGCCGACCGGGGCCGGCTGGCCGGTCACGTCCGTGATCCGGACCTGGGTGAAGAAGTGCGGCAGCCCGACGCTGCCCTGCTTGGCGCGGGTCATGTCCGGGGGCAGCGAGGTGGCCCCCGGTGAGGCCTCGGTCATGCCGTAACCCTGGGAGAAGGACAACCCCCGGG
Source organism: Micromonospora sp. DT229 (assembly GCF_049844505.1). Lineage (NCBI taxonomy): Bacteria > Bacillati > Actinomycetota > Actinomycetes > Micromonosporales > Micromonosporaceae > Micromonospora > Micromonospora sp. DT229. Next base: position 36,652 of record NZ_JBNCLD010000003.1, read on the forward strand.
CCTCGTACGCGTTGAGGATGCGCGGCGGCACCGCCGAACCCCCACAGGTCAGCTTGGCCAGGGTCGACAGGTCGGTCGAGGCCCAGTGGGGATGGTCGGCCATCAGTTGGTAGGTGGTGGGCACCCCGCTGAGCATGGTCACCCCGTGCCGCTCGATCTGGGCCAGGGCGCGCCCCGGCTCGAAGCCCTTCTCCAGCACCATGGTGGCGCCCTTGAGGATGACCGGGAGGGCACCCATGCCCAGCGAGGCGACATGGAACAGCGGCGAGATCATCAGCGCCACGTCGGTCGAGACGACGTCGTAGTCGACCACGCAGTTGAGCGCCACCCAGGTCAGGTTGCCGTGGGTCAGCACGGCGCCCTTGGCGCGGCCGGTGGTGCCGGAGGTGTAGATGATCGCCGCCGGGTCCGCCGGCCCGGTGGCGACCTGGCCGGCGGGGTCGGGGGCCGTGTCCCGGACCAGTGCCGCGAGTCCCGGGCGCTGTGCGTCGCCCTCGCCGGTGACCACGAGGTGCGGTGGCGGGGTGGCCGTGACGGCGGCGGCCACCCGGGGGGCGAACTCGGGGTCGTGGATCAGTACCCGGGCACCGCAGTCGGTGAGCACATGGGTGATCTCCGGCGGCGCCAGCCGGGTGTTGACCGGGACGAAGACCGCACCCAGTTGCGCCGCACCGAACATCACCTGGAGGAACTCGGGGCTGTTCTCACCCAGGTACGCCACGGTGTCGCCCTTGCCGACGCCCAGCCGGCGCAGCACCGCGGAGATCCGGTCGGCGGCGTCGGCGAACTGGGCGTACGTCACCGTGGCCCCGTCGCCGTGGACCAGGGCGACCTTGTCGGGGGACTTGAGTCGGCGCTTGGCCATCCAGACGCCGATTCCGTGCTGGTGCATCAGCGGTCTCCTGGTGGTGGAGGTGGTGTGCCGACAGTGGCGCTCAGGCGTAGAAGCGGTACAGCCCCCTGGCGACGACGGCGGGTTTGGTGCACCCCTCGACCTCGATGGTCTGGTCGACCGCGATCTGGTAACCGCCCCGGACCTCGGTGACCTCGGCGATGGTGGCCCGCATCCGGACCCGGGCGCCGACCGGTACCGGGGCCGGGAAGCGCACCTTGTCCAGGCCGTAGTTCACCTTCGTGGTCACCCCCTTGACCTCCAGCAGCTCGGTCCAGAACGGGACGGCGAGGGAGAGGGTGAGGAAGCCGTGGGCGATCGGCGCGCCGAAGGGCCCGGTCCTGGCCCGCTCCGGGTCGACATGGATCCACTGGTGGTCGTCGGTGGCGTCGGCGAACAGGTTCACCTGGTCCTGGGTGACCGTGCGGTACTCGGTGTGACCGAGGTCGGTGCCGGCCAGGTCGGCCAGCTGCTCGTAGGCGATGGTGGTGGTCATGGCGGTTCCTCTCGTCGTCACCGGGCTAGGCATAGCAGTCGGGCCGCGTTGTCCTTGAGGATGCCCGGGAGCACCTCGGGTTTGAGGTCGGTGGCCGCCACGTCGCGCAGCCAGCGGTCGGGGGTGATCAGTGGATAGTCGGTGCCGAAGAGCACCCGGTGCTTGAGCATCGAGTTGGCGTAGCGCACCAACTCGGCCGGGAAGTACTTGGGGCTCCAACCGGACAGGTCGATCCAGGTGTTGTGCTTGTGGGTGGCCACCGACAGCGCCTCGTCCTGCCACGGCACCGAGGGGTGAGCCATGATGATCTGAAGGTCGGGGAAGTCGGCGGCGATCGGGTCGAGCAGCATCGGGTTGGACAACCCCAGCCGCAGGCCGTAGCCCCCCGGGGTGCCCGCACCGATCCCGGTCTGTCCGGTGTGGAAGACGGCCGGCACCCCGGCACGCTCGATCAGCGCCCACAGCGGGGCGTACTGCTCCTGGCTGGGGTCGAAGCCCTGCACGGTGGGGTGGAACTTGAAGCCGCGGACCCCTTCGTCCTCGATCAGCCGGGTGGCGAGTTCCAGGGCGGCCTCGCCGGTGCGCGGGTCCACCGAGCCGAAGGGGATCAGCACGTCGGCGTGCTCCGCCGCGGCCCGGGCGATGTCGGCGCTGGACAACGGCGGGTGCTTCAGCTGGGTCCGGGCGTCGACCGTGAACACGACCGCGGCCATGTTCCGCTCGCGGTAGTACTGCGCCACCGCCTCCACCGCAGGTCGCGGCCCGTCGGTCCGGAAGTACTTCGACACCGCCGCGACGAGTGGTTCCGGCAGCGAGGCGTGACCGTGGTCGTCGACCTCGATGTGGACATGCATGTCGATCGCCGTGATGGCGGCAAGGTCGATCGCGGGCTGGTACATCAGCGCAAACCTTCCTCGGGTGGTCAGGAGGCCGCGGGCTTGAACTCCTCGGGGAGTTCGGGGAAGCGTTCGCCGACGCTCTGCATGGCCGGGGCGAACTCGGTGGGCCAGGACTGCACCAGGGCCTCGTAGGTCCAGCCGCCCTCGCGGTGGGCGGACAGCCCCGCCTCCGGGTGGGTCCAGATCTGGAGCCGGTCACCACCGACGCCGATCACCTGGCCGGTCACCGAGGCGGCCGCGTCGGAACCGAGGAAGGCGATCAGACCGGCAACGTCGTCGGCCGTGCCGAAGCCCAGGTCGTGCCGGAAGAAGGCCGGCATCGGCTCACCCTGCGCCTCGGCCTGCACCGCCGCGGCGAAGTAGGGCACGGTGGCGGTCATGGCGGTCGCCGCCACCGGTACGACCGTGTTGGCGGTGATGCCGGCCCGCTTGAGTTCCAGGGCCCAGGTGCGGACCATGCCGACGATGCCGGCCTTGGCGGCGGCGTAGTTGGTCTGGCCGAAGGTGCCCCGCTGCCCGGTCGGGGAGCCGATGCAGATGATCCGGCCGCCCTCACCGGCCTGCCGCATGTGCCGTACCGCCTCCCGCACGGTGGTGAAGGTGCCGCGCAGGTGCACGTTGATCACCGTGTCGAAGTCCTCGTCGCTCATCTTCCACAGCACGGTGTCGCGCAGGACCCCCGCGTTGGTGACCAGGATGTCCAGTCGCCCGAACTGCCCGACTGCGGTGCTGACCAGTTCCTGGGCCGTCTCGGTGGGGCCGACCGGGGCGGTCACCGCGACGGCCCGCCCGCCGGACGCCTGGATCGCCGCGACCGCCTCGGCCGTGACCGTGGCGTCGACGTCGTTGACCACGACGGATGCCCCCCGGCGGGCCAGCTCCTTGGCGTAGGCGAGGCCCAGACCCCGACCGGATCCGGTGACGATCGCGACTTTGCCGTCCAGTGACATGGTGCTGCTCCTTTGTGTCCATTCGATGTGAGCACAAACCATTGAAAAAGTCAATTATTTGTGAAGCTTGCTACCATCGTCCTCATGTCCCCTATCGGAAGGACCCGGCCGACCGGACGCGACCGGCTGCGGGACACCGTGCTCGCCGGGGACCTGAGCTTCCTGCTGGCCCGCGCCAACGCCCTGACCCTCGCGGCGGCCAACGCGGCGTTGGCCGAGCACGGGCTCAAGGCCCGCTCCTACTCGGTGCTCGCCCTCGCCGCCGACGACATCCGTCCCACCCAGCGGGAGCTCGCCGAATTCCTGCGGCTGGATCCGAGTCAGGTCGTGGCGTTGGTCGACGGGCTGGAGAAACGGCAGCTCGTCGAGCGCCAGACCGATCCCGCCGACCGCCGCGCCAACGTCCTCGTCGCCACCGAGGCCGGTCGGGCCCTGTTCGCCCGGGCCCAGGAATCGGCCCGGGCGGTGGAGTTGGGCCTGCTGGCCGCCGTGACCCCCCAGGACCATGAGCGGCTGGCCCAACTGCTGCGGCTGCTGGCTTTCCCCGACTGATGCCGTGAACCGGGCGGTGCTCTGCTGGCACCGCCCGGCCCCGGTCATCCCGCCTGCGACTACGCTGCGGCGCAGTCGACGGCCGGGTAACCCCGGATCAGGGCGGTGGTCACCGCCTGGCCGTTGAGCGAGCCGGTAACTCGGACCGTAGCCGACCCGGTCGGCACCGCCGTCACCCGCGTGGCGAACTGCTGGAAGGCGTTGCCCCCGGCCGCCACCCCGGTGAAGGACCGCTGGCCGTACGCGGTCTCCAGGGTGATGTCCACCGGCGCGTCATGGTCGTTGCGGACCTGCACCACCAGGTACCCCCGACCGGCGATGCACCGGGCCTGCACGGTCACCGTCGCGGGCAGCACCGGTCGCATCGCAGGCTCGCCAGACCAGCGGATCCAGGTGTCCGCCAGTGGCACCTGCCCGACCCCGGGCCTGGACCAGTCGCAGACCCCGCCGGGGAAGACCGCCTGGAGACGCTGCCACTGCTCGTCGGTGAAGCTCACCCCGTAGGCGGCCCGGTCCAGCGGCGCCAGCTGGCACTTGAGCACTGCGGAACTGGTCGGACCGCCGGCGACCACCCGGGGATTGCGGTGGAAGGGGAACAACTGGTTGCACTGGGCGGCCGGATCCAGGGTCAGGGCCTCGGTGATCCGGTCACCGTCGGCCGCGATGCAGCCGTCGGCCAGGCCCTCCGGCCGGGACAGCCGGGTCAGGGCCACCTCGTCCAACTCCGGCCGGGCCGCCGCCAGCGCCGTGCGGGCGGTCAGCCAGGTCTCCATGTTCTCCAGCGCCAGGGTCAAGGCGGTCTCGGCGGCGGCCCCAGGAGCGGCGGTGATGCTGATGTGGTTGTCGGCGTTGCCGTTGGCCGCGACGATCCGCTCCCGCATGGTCCAGGACCGGAAACGGTCGTGGAAGTCGCCGGAGGGGTCGGTGTAGCCCCGGGTCTCGATGATCGGGGTCCAGCGCAGCCCGCGGTCGAACTGGTTGACCCGGCCGGTCTCGTAGGCCACCTTGATCGCCTCGACGTCCGCCGAGGTGCGCTGCGGGGTGCGGTTGCCCTGCACGTCCAGACCGCCGATGCCCTCGTTGAGCCGGACGAACTGCTCCGGGGTGATCGTGCCGGACTCCAGGGTCTCCAGGCCGTACTGCACGCCCACCGTGTCCGGGACGATCGGCCTACCGAAGCCGGTGGCCGGGTCGACGCCGTACACGTTGGAAATGAAGTCGGCCATCGCGCACCGCAGGCCGGTCGGGTTGGTGACCGGGTGGTACCGCTGCGCCGCCGGGACGTGGCTCGGGCAGTTGGTGGGCCAGTCGACCCCGTCGAAGAACTGGTAACCGAAGCAGGTGTTCGGGCTGGCGAAGCCGGTCACCGCGGTGTGCTGCGCGGTGGACAGACCGGCGGCGGAGGCGGCCTGGCTGATGAAGCGGCACTCGTGGCCGCTGACCGTCGTGGAGCGCTCGTCCGGGTAGCCGATCTGGCCGATCACGCCGTCGATGATGCCGGGGTAGGCGTTGGAGAGCAGCAACTGCTGCATGGTGCCGCCCGAGCCGCCCCAGCCCATGGTGAAGGCGGGCACGCCGTACGTCTCGATGAAGTGTTCCTTGACCATCAGAGCGGTCTCGGCCGAGGTCACGTCGTTGCAGTTGTTGGCGAACACGTTGAAGGTCGAACTGGCCACCGCGTAGCCCCGGCTGAGCAGGCGGTGGTCCATGATCCCGCCGGTGCTGGTGGCCTGGGTGTAGCCGATGCCGCAGGCCCCACCGAAGGTGTAGACCAGCCGCTCGTTCCAACCCTCCGTGCCCGTCCAGGGGTCCGGCGCCGGGGTGCCCGGCTCGTGCAGCAGCGCGATCTCGTAGACCGCCCGGTTGATGGTGCCCCGCTCGACGCGCACGATGTACGGGACGGTCCGGCCCTCGATGGTGGTGGTCGTGGCCAGGTTGCCCGGCCGAGGGCCCTCGGGCAGGGCCGCGAAGGTGCCGGCGGTGGTGCGGTACTGGTACGTCACCTGGGGCGCCGCCACATGGCAGTTCTCGTCGACCGGCCCCAGGTTCCAGGGGCTGCCCGAGGCCGTGCAGACCAGCGGGATGTGCGGGCCGGAGAGGACCGGGCCCTGCGCGGGGTGGTTGACCAGGGTCAGGTCGGCCGTGGGGCGGCCCTGCCCGTTGCCGTTGGACCGGACCTGCAGGGTGTTCTCGCCCAGCGCCAGATCGTCGACCAGGCCGAGCAGGGTACGGCCGTCGCCGACCGGGCGGAACTGGCTGCTCAGGTTGCGGCCGTCGAGGTGGACCCGCACCTGGTGCGGCGGAACGTTGCGGGGCACCTCGATGCGGACCAGGGCGTCACCGCCGCTGACCATGTCGGCGCGGGTCGAGACGACCGCCACCTCGAAGGAACGGTCGATGCCCGCACCGGGCGGCGGGGCGGCCAGGGCCGGCACCGCTGAGCTGCCGACCAGTGTGGTGGCGGCGAACGCCGTGAGGGCGACTTTCCAGGATCGGTGCGGTTTTCCCCAGGGTCGACGTAAGTGCATGGCAGGGCCCCTTTCAGCCGGGAACGGGCGGCTGGACCTCCTGGTCACATGTGCACCGGGAACCTAATGCGAAATCTGATCGTGCGTCAACGAATCTGCAATCTATCTACTTCAGACGCTACTTCCCGGCCTCCGCGGCCCACAGGATCTGCTCGAAACGCTGTTGCGCCGGCCGGGCCAGCGCCTGGGAGATGTCCAGGAACAAGGTCCGCGCCTGCGCCCGGGGGAAGGAGGCCGGCAGAAAGGTGGCCGGCAGGTCGGGATCCTCGCCCACCAGGGCCCGCCAGTCGTTGACCATCTCGGTCCGCCGCACCAGCGCCTGCGCCGGTGCCACCATGCCCGCGGTGGCCTTCCAGGCCAGCTCCCGGTGTCGCTGGAGAAAGGACTGGTACCCGGCGGCCAACTCGTCGATCCGCCAGGCGGCCTCCAGCCGGGCCCGGCCACTGGGCAGCAGATCGAGGTCGGTGGCGCGCAGCACCACGGCGTCACTGATACCGAGTTCGCTCAACTGCTCCCGTACCTCGTCGAAGCGGTCGTGCGGGGTGACCCAGGTGGCGTCGTACAGCGGTGAGAAGGTCAACCAGCGCAACCGGGCCCGCAGCAGTCGGCGCAGGTTGGCGTCGTCGAGCGGCAGGGTGAAGGCGATCAGGGTCCACCGGCCGTCCCAGGTGCTCTCGTCCGTGCTGGCGAAGATGCGCCGGGCCCCCCGCTGGAGCAGGTGCCAGGCCGACTCGGTCAGCCGGTAGCTGGTCCGGCGGCCCTCCTTGGTCCGCTCCAGCACCCCCCGCTGGGTCAACCGGCTGAGGGTCGCCCGGGCGTTCGCGGGTGCGATGTCGAATTCGGCCAGTACGGCGACCAGGCCGCCGGACGGCAGCGGGGCGTGCCCGGCGTGCCAGTAGTCCCCGAACAGCGTGACCAGCAGCCGTTGGGCGCGGGCCCGTCCCACCGCCGCCGCGCTGTCCGACGGTGTCTCCAGCGCGTGATGGAGCTCGGACATCCAGCTAAATTACTGCGTCTCGGGGCGCGGTGGTGGCGGCACCCGGCCCGGCGGCTGCCGGTACGAGGCGCCCAACGCCCGGGACAGCGTCCGCCCGGCGGCCTGCACCAGCGGCGCCAGGGCCAGTGGGTCCGCCCGGTCGTGGGCGACCACCAGCGAGATCGCGGCCACCACCTGCTCGGGGGTACGGATCGGTGCGGCGACCGAGAGGGCGTCCATGGTGACCTGGCGGTCGCTGACCGCGTACCCGACCCGGCGCACCTCGGCCAGGCAGCGGCGCAGTCGCCGGGGATCGGTGATGGTCAGCTCGGTGTAGCGCTCCAGGGGTGCGGCCAGCACCTGCTCCTGGACCTCGTTCGGGGCGTAGGCGAGCAGGACCAGCCCGACCCCGGTGGCGTGCAGCGCGAACCGACCCCCGACCCGGGTGAGTACGGGCACCGCGTGCCGCCCGGCGATCCGCTCGATGAAGACGAGTTCCAGGCCCTGCCGGACGGCCAGCTGGACGTTCTCGTGGGTCACCTCGTAGAGGTCTTCCATGATCGGTAGGGCCACCTCCCGCAGCCCCAGCCCTCGGGGGGCCAGCGAGCCCACCTCCCACAGTCGCAGACCGATCCGGTACCGCCCGTCCTCGCCCCGCTCCAACGCCCCCCAGGCGACCAGTTCCGCAGCCCGGCGGTGGGCGGTCGGCAACGGCAGCCCGGCGCGGCGGGCCAACTCGGTGAGGGTCAGCGCCGGAGTGGCCGGGGTGAAGGCGTCCAACAGCGCCAGCACCTTACTGGTGACCGACCGGCCGGGCTGCGCCTGCATCCCGCCATCATCGCGCCTGCTCCGGTCACAGCTCCAGGACCAGCCGGGGGGTACGGGCCCGGGACACACAGATCATCATGGTGTCCCCGGCCGCCCGCTCCTGCTCGGTGAGCAGGCTGTCCCGGTGATCCGGCACCCCGGCCAGCACTGTCGTCTCGCAGGTGCCGCAGGTGCCCTCCCGGCATGAGGAGAGCACCTGTACTCCGGCCTCCTCCACGGCCTGCAGGATCGGCACCCCCGCCGGCACGGTCAGGGTCCGGCCGGAGAGGGTCAGCTCGACCTCCACGGCGGTGTCGACCTCCCCGACTGCGGAGACCGGGGCGACCGGGGTGAACCGCTCGACGTGCAGACTGCCCGGCGGCCAGCCGGAACAGTGCTCCTCCACCGCCTTGATCAGCGCCTCCGGCCCACAGCAGTAGACCAGCCCGGCCTCCGGACGACCCAACAGCCCGGGCAGGTCCAGCAGGCCGGTCTCGTCCTGCGGACACAGGCGTACCCGGTCGCCGTACTTCTCCCGCAGGGAGTCGGCGAAGGCCATGGTGTCGCGGCTGCGGCCCCCGTACACCAGTTGCCAGTCGGCACCGGCGGCGTCGGCGGCGGCGACCATCGGGCTGATCGGGGTGATGCCGATGCCTCCGGCGATGAAGAGGTACCGTCCCGCCGCTACCAGCGGGAAGTTGTTCCGGGGGCCGCGCACCGCGACCGTGGCCCCGGGAGTCAGCCGGTCGTGCACGAGCAGCGACCCGCCGCGCCCCTGAAGCTCCCGCTGCACCGCGATCCGTAGCCCGGATCGGTCCGCCGGATCACCGCAGAGGGAGTACTGGCGCACCAGGTCCGGGCCGAGCAGCAGATCGAGATGGGCCCCGGGGGTCCACTGCGGCACCGGGCCGCCGTCCGGGCGGGCCAGGGTGATCGCCACGACCTCGTCGGCCACCTGCTCCCGGGCGGTGACCATCAGATACATCTCGGTCACGCCGGCACCGCCATGAGGGTCGGCACCTCCGGCGGAGGCGACACCGCCTGATGGCCCTGCGGGTGGGCGAGCAGCCACTCCCACAGCTCCACCGGCTCCTCGGCCACCCGCTCGGCGCCGCAGTGGCAGACGCCGCGCAGGATGTCCGTGCCCGGCATCCAGTGGATCCGGTAGACCCGGTCGCCGGTCAGCATGCCGGCCGGGCCGCTCACCGGGTCGCCTCCACCCTCCCCGCGTCGACCAGGCGGGCCAGCAGCCGCCGGGCCGCCAGGCCGCCGGTGTCGATGTTGATGCTCAGCTCCTGGTACTTCTCCGGTTCGGCGGCGATCACCTGTTCCAGGATGTTGAGGGCGGTCACGTCCTGCATGACCACGGTGTGGTTGCTCTGGTGCAGGTACTCGCTGACGGACTCGTCGTCGATGGCGAAGTCCCGGGCCACCGCCCAGAAGTCGTAGGTGGTGTGCTCCGTCGAGGGGGTGATGGCGTACACGATCTCGGCGTGGAAGGCCTCGCTGTCCTCACCCTGCGCCGGCGGGTACACCCCCTGCGGGGCGATCCGGCTGTGCAGCAGGTAGAGACACGGCGGGTGGTACTCGATGTCCTGCCAGCGGGTGATCCGGCCCTGGATGCCGGTGGAGCGGGCGTAGAAGGGCGGGCACTCCGCGTCGTCCATGTGCCGACTGACGTAGACGATGCCGCGCTCGTCGTCCACCTCGGTGGTGATGGGGGTGTCAGCCACCTCCGGGGTGCCGATGTAGCCACCGTGCAGATAGGTCTCGTGGGACAGGTCCATCAGGTTGTCCACCAGCAGGCCGTACCGGGCGTTCAGCGGGGCCATCCCACGGACCACCGCGTACCGGGGGTCGACCAGCCAGGGGGCCCGGGGAATCGTGGCCGGATCGGCCCGCTCCCGGTCACCGATGAACACCCAGATGAAGGAGTCCTGCTCCACCACCGGGTACGCCGCGACCCGGGCGGTACGCGGAATCCGCTGCTGCCCCGGTACGAAGACACAGGATCCGGTCCGGTCGTAGGTGAAGCCGTGGTAGCCGCAGACGATGGTGTCGCCGTCGAGCCGGCTCTCCGACAACGGGTAGCGCCGGTGCACACACCGGTCGGCCAGCGCCACCGCCTCCCCGGCCTCGGTGCGGTACAGCACCAGCGGCTCACCGAGCACCGTACGGGCCAGCAGGTTACGCCCGACCTCGCCACCGTAGGCCGCCACGTACCACTGGTCACGTGCGAACGCCATGGGGATCCCTCCTCCTCGTCCCACCAGCCGGATCATGCCGGTGGACATCGGTGATCGGGACCACGCCTTTCATTGAATGAAAGGGGAGGGCCACTCGATCACCGGGCTCGTTCTGGTTAGGGTGTGACGTCGTGCTCGGCGGGGGACTCCACATTGGGGCGGTGCTGGATGACGATCACTGCGAATGACCTGGAACTCGTCACCGCAGCGCAGTCGGGCGACGGTTCGGCTCGCGACCGACTCATCGCCGCCCACCTGCCGTTGCTCTACAACATCGTCGGTCGGGCCCTGCACGGTCACGCCGACATCGACGACGTGGTCCAAGAGACCCTGATCCGGGTCATCCGGGACCTGCCCGCCCTGCGCGCCCCGGAGAGTTTCCGGTCCTGGCTGGTGGCGATCGCGGTGCGGCAGATCGCCACCCACCGGCAGCGGCTGCGTACCGCCACCCACCGGACCACCATTGTCGACCCGGCCGACCTGCTGTCGGCCGCCGGTGACGTCGAGGACGAGGCGATACTGCGGCTGCACCTGGCCGACCAGCGCCGTCAGGTCGTGGCGGCGACCCGCTGGCTGGACCCCACCCACCGCCCGATGCTGTCCCTGTGGTGGCAGGAGTGCGCCGGCCAGTTGACCCGCCGGGAGATCGCCGCCGCCTGCGACACCCGGGTAGCGCAGGTCGGGGTGCGCCTGCAACGGATGCGGGAGCAACTCGAACTGAGCCGGGGCATCGTCGCGGCGCTGGCCGTGCGGCCACGCTGTGCCGGACTGACCGAGACCCTCGACGGCTGGGACGGAGTCCCCAGCTCGGTGTGGCGCAAGCGGATCGCCCGGCACACCCGGGACTGTCCCACCTGCTCCACCCTCACCCAGGGGCAGGTGCCCACGGAAAAGCTGCTGCTGAGCATCGCGCCGCTGGTGGTGCCGGCCGGTCTCGCCGCCGCGTTGGCCGCCAAGGGGCTGCTGACCACGACCACCCTGGCCACCCCCGCCCTGGCGGCGTCAGCCACGACGACGGCCACGACGACGGTCGGCGGCGGCACCCCGGGCACCCTGTTCGGCAAGCTGACCCAGATGATCAGTGCCCATCCGGTGGCCGGTCTGGCCGCCGGTGCGGCCCTGGTCGTCGCCCCGGTGACCCTCGTGGTGCTGCAACCCGGGTCGGCATCGAACCCACCGGCCGCCATCGCGGCACCCACCACGGCAGCCCCGGTGGCGGCCACCCTGGCGCCCTCCGCCGAGACCTCACCGGCCCAACCCTCCCTGGCCCGGCGGTCCCCGGTCCCGTCGCCATCCTTCGCCACCCCGCCGCCGGTCGCGCCCCCGCCGACTGCGGCCCCCTCGCCGACGAACGGACCGACCATCCCGCCGGGTACCATCCCGCCGGGCACCTGGTCGCTGGAATCGGTGAAGGTGGCCGGTCGCTACCTCAGCCATGACGGCAAGTACGCCGCACTCGCCGCAATCGACGCGGCCAGCCCCAGGACGGACCGGCAGCGGGCGACCTTCACGGTCAGCCGCGGACTGGCCGACTCCGACTGCGTCACCCTGCGCCTGGCCGACGGGCGATACCTGCGGCACTGGGGGATGCAGGTGCAGCTGAGCACCAGGGACGACACCACCATCTTCCGGGAGGACGCCACCTTCTGCCCGGGCCCGGGAGGCGGCACCGGATCGGTGATCCTCCGGTCGTACAACTACCCCTCGCATGTGGTGCACTACCGCGACGGCGGCTTCTGGTTGGACGTTCCGGACGGCAGCCCGGCCTTCACGGCCGCCAGCTCCTTCGTCGTACGCGATCCCTGGGCCTGACCCGATTTCCGTTATCCACCGGGCGTTCGGGCGGTCTCCTACTGTGTGAGGCACCGACGCATCACCGTCCCGGAGCGGACCCGCCCGGCCGGCATCCCCGCGCGCGGAGGACCGGATCCCGCAGGGTGGGGTGGTCATGGCTGACGACGACCAGCAGCCACCCCCGCATCTGCTGGCCACCGAACCGGCGGAGCATCCGCCGATGCGTCCGCTGTGGATGTGCCGCCAGTGCGGTCAACCCTGGCCCTGTACGCGGGCCAAGCTGGCCCTGCTGGCCGACTACGCGACCGATCCGGTGGGCCTGCGGCTCTACCTGGCCGGCTGTCTGTGCGACGCCATCGACGATCTGCACCGGCTTAGCCCCAGCCTCACCGGCAGCGCCACCGACATCTTCGACCGTTTCCTGGGCTGGCCGGGCCAACTGGCCCGCGCCTACCGGGTGACCCGGCGCTCCGGCCGACCCCCGGGCGGCGATTCGGCGGCGACCCCCCGACCGGGGAGCGGTGCCCGGACCGAAGGTTCAGAAGAGGGTTGTGGGCTCGACCGGGATCGGAGTCGGTAGGGGCGCCAGTTCGGGTACCCGGGCGCGTACCTCGTCGTGGAAACGGCGGGCCAGGGTCGGTGCCTGCGCGTTGTCCGGGGTGTGGACGAACAGGGTGGGGGAGCGTCCCTCGCGCAGCCAACCCACGGTGATGTCGACCCACCGCTGCCACCCCTCGACCGTGCGGTCCGGGTCGTCGCGGCCGAGATAGCGGACGATCGGCCGGTCGGTCAGTGCCCGCGTACGCAGCGGGGTGCGGGGCTTCTTGGTCCAGGCCTCCCGTTCGGCGTCGCTGGTCGGCGGGTCGGCGAAGAAGGTCGTGGTGTCGAAGGGCACCCACTCGGCGTCGGTCTCGGCGAGCACCGCCTCCAGTCGCCGGGCCGCCGGGTCGTCGGTGAAGAACTCGGGATGGCGAACCTCCACCGCACACCGGTGGGCGGCCGGCATCCGGCGTAGGAACCGGGCCAGGGTGGGCAGGTCCGAGGGAGCGAAGGATGGGGGGAGTTGCACCCAGAGGGCGTGGGCCCGCGGGCCCAGGGGCTCGATCGCGTCCAGGAAGGCCCGCATCGGCTCGGCTACCTCGGTGAGCCGTCGTTCGTGCGTCACCACCTTGGGCACCTTCGGCACGAACCGGAAGTCCGGGTCGGTCTGTCGGGCCCAGGAGGCCACCGTGTCCCGGGCCGGGGTGGCGTAGAAGGTGGTGTTGCCCTCGACGGCGTCGCACCACCCCGCGTAGTGCCGCAGTCGTTCCTCGGCCGGCAGCGGATGCGCCAACAGTCGTCCCTGCCACGCCTTGTGTGTCCACATGGCACAGCCGACGTGTAGCCGCATGCTCTCGGTCCCTTCGCCACCACCGGCGTACCGACCCGATGGTGCGCACGCCTACGGCACAAACCGTATCCGCGCTGGATCAGCGGTCGGCCTCGGTGCGCTCGACGGTCAGGCCGGAGACTCCAGCGGTGGCGTCGATGTCGTAGCGGTCCGTCGCCTCCGCCCACTGCGGGGCGGTGAAGGTGGTGCCCCCGGCTACCCCGGAGTGGGTGGTGCCGTCGACCGTGACCGTGCCGGCACCGCCGCCTGCGCGGACCTGGACGGGCGCGTCGCCGGCCAGGCGGACGAGGACCTGACTGGCGCCGCCGCCGAGCACGGTGCGTTGGGTTCCGGTGGGGGTGGGCAGGGTCAGCTCGATCCGGTTGGCCCCCGCGGTGAACTCGATCTCGCCCACCTGGGCGTTGCCCAGGTCCAGGTGCTGCTCCTTGGCCCCGCCGTTGAGCCGGATGTGCCAGCGTACGGATTCGTGCAGGGCCACCTCGACGATCGCCGGGCCCGCCTTGCCGGTGTCCCGCAGGCTGGTCATCACCCTCCCCTCGGTGAGCGAGGCGGCCGGGCGCAGAGCGGCGTCGCCCGGCGTGGACACCCGGTAGGCGTCCTCGCCCAGGTCGGCGGTACGCAGTCGGATCACGTCGGCGCCGTCGAGCAGCACGAAGGTGGCCTCCCGCAGATCACCGACGGCACCGGTGACGACATGCCCGGACCGGCCCTCGCCGCGCACGGTCACCCAGGTCCAGGTGGCCACCAGGACCACCACCACGACCAGCAGCACCCCGCCCAGCCACCACCAGAGCCGTCGCCCGCCGACCGTCGCGTCGCCCATCTCGCCTCCCGTATCGGTTTTTCCGGTGAGCTACTACCCATCGGGTTCCTCACCGACTCTTACGTACCCCGGGCCCCGGGGCTCACCGCATGATCGTCAACCTGGGGTTGACGGGCGGGCAATCGTCAACCTACGGTTGACGCATGACGAAACCGGTGCAGATGAGCAACCCGATCCGGCTCGACGACCTGATCGAGACCATCAAGCAGACCCACACCAACGCCCTGGATCAACTGGCCGGCGCGGTCATGGTCGCCGACCACATCGGTGAGGTCGCCGACCATCTGATCGGCCACTTCGTCGACCAGGCCCGCCGCTCCGGGGCCTCCTGGACCGAGATCGGCCGCAGCATGGGGGTGAGCAAGCAGGCCGCCCAGAAGCGCTTCGTCGCCGGGGCGATGGACCCTCAGGAGGGCTTCCAGCGGTTCACCCCGCGTGCCCGCAACGTGGTGGCCGCCGCGCACAACGAGGCCAAGGCCGTCGGTAATGCCCACACCACCCCGACCCACCTGGTGCTCGGGCTGCTCGCCGAGCCGGAGGCGCTGGCCGCCAGGGCGCTGGCCGCTGCCGGGGTGTCGGCCGAGGCGGTGCGCCAGGCCGCCACGGCCGCGCTGCCGCCGGCGGCCGAGGAGGTGCCCGACCTGATCCCGTACGACGCCGCCGCGAAGAAGGCCCTTGAGTTGACCTTCCGCGAGGCGCTGCGACTGGGGCACAACTACATCGGTACGGAGCACATCCTGCTGGCGCTGCTGGAACAGGAGGACGGCCAGGGGGTGCTGACCGGGCTCGGCCTGGACAAGGCCGGCACGGAGGAGCAGATCGTGGCGACCCTGGCCGAAATCCGGGCCTTCGAATAGATGATCAGGAGGCGGTGGGGAAGCCGTACCGGGCGGCGTGCTCCGGGTCGGCCGGGTCGATCTGGCGCAGGCCGGCGTCGGCCAGGCGCTTGTTCACCTCGTCGAGGTGTTCGCGTACCAGCCGGGCCTCCTCCTCGGTGACCCGTCCCCGGTGGGGCTTGCCGGCGTGCTCGATCGTGCCGTAGTCGATCTTCTCGGTGGCCCGGCGGGACTTCGGCGGGCGGACCCGCTCGGCGGTCCTGAGTAGTTGGGCCATCGGCATGTCCGTGGCCAGGGCGTCGAACTCGCTGGCGGTCAGCACCACCCGACGGGGTTCGCCGTCGCCGTGCCGGTCATGGATCTCCACCACGGCGACATCCAGCGCCGCGTCGTCCAGGCTCTCCACCTCCAGCGCTGTCGCGTCCAGCTGCACGGGCCCGGCCACCAGGTCAGGGTGCTCGAGGACGACGACGCGGACCGCCTCGTCGTCGGCGCCCAGCACCGTGCCGCTGAAGTCGGAGACGCGGATCGTCTTCTTGCCCATGAGTGCGCTAGCTCCCGTCGTAACCCGGTCGAAGGACCAGCAGACGTTACCCGACAGGTGTGCGAACGGCGGCGCTGGCTCGCCGTCGGAGTCGGCCTGGCCACCCGGTCGGTGACGGGGGGAGATCCGCCGGATCAGTGGGTGTTGAGGTGACAGGCCGAACCGCCGACCGACGACCGGTTCAGTGCCTCCCAGGACAGTCGGCCGGTACGCCGGCTGCGGTGCCGCGACTGGCCGAGGAGGCGACTGGCCCTCCTGTCGTACGGCCAGATCCGGGTGGGGTCCTGCTGGTGACGGTCGTCCGGGTGCATCGGCATGAGCCCACCGTTCCAGAAAAAGTTGTACATCTATGGAATTGGCTATGACGCCGCAACGATGACCTGGGTTCCGGCGGACGCGAAGATCACGCAACCGCGTCCCTCCGGAGGGTCGGCGCCCTGGCCCTCGCCCGTCGTAGGGTGGGTGGGCGGCAGCGAGTGCGCGGGAGGTGGACGGGTGCGCGACCGGCGACTCCACCTGCACCTGGCCACCTGGCTGGGGCAGTGGCCGGCGGGCAAGGGGCTGCACGTCGTGGGTTCCTGGCGACGCAGCCACCCGGCCTGGGACGGACGCCTGCGCCCGGCGATCGCGGTCACCACCGGCGAGAGCACGGTGCTGTCCGTGCCACCCGACCGGGTCACCGGGGTACGCGAACTGGCCCGGCGGTCCGAGGCGCTACTGCCCGCGCTGCCGGCGGCGGTCGGTCAACCGTCGGGATGGGTGGTGCACGACGACGTGTTCCGGTGGAGCACGGCCCCCGCTCCGCTGCCGGAGATCGGTGAGTGGGTCGCGCCGACCACCCTCGGCCTGCCCTCCTGGCTACGGCTCTTCGACCGGCCCGTGCTGGTGGTCCGCGACGACCGGGGGCGCTACCTGGCCGGGGTCGGGATCAAACGGCACGACCCGTTCGGGCAGGAACTGGCGGTGGGCACGGTGCCGACCGCCCGGGGGCGGGGACTGGCCCGGTGCCTGGTGGCGCAGGCGGCCCGCCGGGTGCTCGACGAGGGTGCCGTGCCGACCTATCTGCACGACCGGGCCAACGCGGCCTCGGCCCGGGTGGCCGAGGCGGCCGGTTTCCCGGATCGGGGTTGGGGATCCTACGGGGTCTATCCCGGCTGACCTGCCTCGGCAGGGCGCGGACCGTGAATCCCGGGCCGGATCCACGGTCCGCAACCTCCCCCCAGGTCCGCGTACGACGTCTGCCGATCACGCTACGTATCGGCTCGTCGGCAGGGCAAGCCTCCACCGGCTCCTTCTGCTGTCCAATAGTGGACTTGACCAGGAGAAATGTGTTCCGGTGGAGATCACTGGCGGAGCATGCGCAGCAGGTCGACGATCTGTCGGGTGACCGGGCGCAGGACCCGCAGCCGGGAGAGGGAGACCAGTCGGTCGATCAACGGCACCGCCCCGTCGATGAGCATCCGGGTACGGGCCTGCCCCGGCGAGCGGTCGTAGACCCAGAAGAGCACCACCCCCATGTACGCCAACCAGAGCAGTTCGGGCAGGTGGGGACGCAGTTCCGGGTCGACCTTGGTGGTGGAGCCGCTCAGCACCTCGTCGAACAGTTCGATGGAGGCCTGGCGTGGGCCGCTCGACTCGGGCGAGAAGGGGCTCAGCGGTGAACTCGGCTCCGCGGCGAACTTGAAGACGCTGGCCGCGAAGTCGTGCGCCGGGGTCGACACGTCGATGGCCGCGTGCAGCACCCCGGCCAGCCGGGCGGCGAAGGTCGTCTCCCGGTCCAACACCGGTCGTGCCGCGGCCCGGTGCTCCTCCTCGGTCCGGGCGTAGAACTCCTGGATCAGGCGTTCCTTGGAGTCGAAGTAGTAGTAGGCGTTGCCGACCGCAACCCCGGCCTCCTGGGCGATGGCGCGCATGGTGGTGCGGGCGTACCCGCGCTCGCGGAACAGCCGCAACGCGGTTTCCAGGATCAACTGCCGGGTCTGTTCGCCCCGGGCGGTCGTCGCCTCACCCGCAGCGGTCGTCGGCACAGGCTGGTCGGTCATCCGGGCCACCGTATCCGGTCGGCCCCCCGGACGGCACCGACCCCGGTTCCCGGACCATCTCCCTGACCGCCGAGGCGGCGGCCACCACCCCTCGCGCCAACGGCAGCAGGTGGGGACGGGAGAGGCGCTCGGCGGTGGCCCGGTACTCGGCCAACGCCCACAGGCAGGCGATCCAGGCGCCGTCGCCGATGTAGAGCGCCCCGTCGTCGGCCACCACGGTGATGTCGCGCAGGGTGGCCTCGTGGTCCAGGCCGGGGAAGCGCTGCCGGGCCTCGGCCGAGCCGGCCGGCACGAACTCCAGGGGTACGAGTTGCGCCTGCGCGGCCAGCCACTCGCGGGCCGTCCGGCAGATCGGGCAGTGCGCGTCGTAGAGGACGGTGAGGTACCGGATGCCAGCACCCCCGTGCGTGCTGGCATCCGGAGGCCCACCAGTCGGCTGCTGGGTGCTCATCGGGGCGGTGCCGGCGGCTGGGCGGGGCCCTGGGTGGGGCCTTGGGCCGGGCCTTGGGTGGTGGGGCCTTGGGCCGGGCTCTGGGCCGGACCCTGCGCGGGGGCGGCGGCCGGGTGAGGCTGCTGCCTCGGCAGGTACCCGGCCGGCGGGGCGGCGGCCGGGTGGGGCTGCTGCCTCGGCAGGTATCCGGCCGGCGGCAGCGGGGGTGCGGTGGCCAGTTGGCGGAGTCGGCTCTTGCGGTAGCGGTTGAGGGTGAAGACGTTGAAGAAGTGCAGGGCACCGAGCACCAGCAGCACCAGCCCGACCTTCCAGGACAGTTCCTCCATGGCCTCACTCGTCGACTCGATCAACCCCGAGTGCCGCATCGCCACGGTCACGTAGCCGAGGTTGAGCAGGTAGAACCCGACCACCAGCAGGTTGTTCACCGCGTTGGCCAGTCGCTCGTCGGCGAACACCTCCTGAAGGAAGACCAATCCGTTGCGGGCCAAGGTCCGGGCCACCCAGATGGTCAGACCGACGCTGACCACCAGATAGACCAGATACATCCAGACTTTGATGTCCATGCCACCACACCTCGATTTGAACGTGTTCAAGTATCGACATCGCTAGTGTAGGAGGCGAGTTGAACGTGTTCAACAGTGGACGGCCGAAGTGGCGTACGCCTCAGCGGGTCAGGCCCAGCACCTCGGCGGCGGCCCGGCCGATGGCGTGGCTGGCGCCGTAGGTGAGCACGAAGGCCCGGCTGCCCACCGGCCGCCACCCGCTCGGCCAGCCCATCTCCACCACAATCACCGGATGGGCGGCGGCCAGCGCGGCGACCAGCTCCGGCCCGCCGGGCAGCCGGTGCAGTCGTCGGCCGACCAGCACGATCGGGCGGTCGCCGGCCCGCCGCCGAAGCTCCTCCGGGTCGGACTCGGCGGCCACCACCTCGACCAGCTCCGTGCCGTCCAGATGCGGGCCGAGACCCCACGGCACCCGCCCCTGCACGACTGTGGACCGGGCATGCACCTGCACCACCAACGGATCGACCGACTCGCTCAGTTGACCCTCCACCCGGACGGCTCGGCGGGCCGCCGCGTATCCCAGGTCGGGGGAGGGGACCGGGGTCGGGCCGGTGGCACGGGTCCACTCGGCCAGTTCCGCGGCACGTCCGGCGGCCTGCTCCACCCGCTCCCGGGCCAGCCGACCCTCGCCGACCGCCGCGACGATCTCGGCGGCCACCCCTTCGATCAGGGTGGCGTCCACCTTGGCCCCGATGCAGAGCAGGTCCGCGCCGGCGGCCAGGGCGCGTACCGCCCCGGGGGCGATCCCGCCGGCCGCCAGGGCGGCACCCTTCATCTCCAGCGCGTCGGTGATCACCGCACCGGTGAAGCCGTACTCCCGACGTAGCAGGTCGACCAGCACGGCGCGGCTGAAGGTGGCGGGCTGGGTGCCGGTCAGGGCCGGTACCCGGATGTGGGCGGTCATCACCGCCTTGGCCCCGGCCGCGATCGCCGCGGCGAACGGCGGCAGGTCCCGGCGGCGCAACACCTGCGGCGACACGTCCACGGTGGGCAGGGCGTGGTGGGAGTCGGTCACCGTGGCACCGTGCCCGGGGAAGTGCTTGGCGCAGGCGGCCACCCCGGCGGCCTGAAGACCGGCGACCGCGGCGGCGCAGTGGGCGGCGACCCGCACCGGATCGGCACCGAACGACCGGGTGCCGATCACCGGGTTCTCCGCGGTGCTGTTGACGTCGACCGCGGGCGCCAGGTTCACGGTGACCCCGACGGCGGCCAACTCCCCGCCGATGGCCCGGTAGATCTCCCGGGTCAACCCCTCGTCGTCGATCGCCCCGAGTGCCGCGTTGCCCGGGTAGGGGCTGCCGGTGGCGTGCGCCAACCGGGTGACGTCGCCACCCTCCTCGTCGATCGCCACCAGGACCTCGGCCCGGCCGGTACGCAGGGCAGCCGTGCTGGCCGCCACCTGCGCGGGTGTGTCGATGTTGGTCCCGAACAGGGTGTGCCCGGCCAACCCCTCGGCGACCAGTTCGACCGCCCAGTCCGGCGGGACCGGCCCTCGGTACGCGGCCAGCAGGGTGCCCAGGGCCAGCCGGCGAAGTCCCGGATCCCGCCGCACGCGCGCTCCTCCCGATGCGGAGATGTTGATCGTGATGTCGGATCTGCTGAGCGAGCCGCTCACCTGCTGCGGATACGCTACGGCTACCCGTTCGAGGCGAAGCTATGGTTAGCGACGCTTACTAAAATCAAGGACATGGCATGAGCGCGACCCGGCTTCCCGGCACACCACGGCTGTTGCGGGCCCTCAACGACCGCGCGGCGTTGGAACTGCTGCTGGAGCAGGGGCCGCTGACCCGGGCCCGGATCGGCGAGCTGACCGGCCTGTCCAAGGTCACCGCCTCCCAGTTGGTGGAACGGCTGGAGGAGCGGGGCCTGGTGACCCGGGTGGGTGAGCAGGCCGGCGGGCGGGGGCCGAACGCGCAGCTCTACGCCGTGCGGCCGGGCAGCGCGTACGTCGTCGGGGTGGACGTCGGGGCGGAACGGGTGGTGGCCGCCTGCGCCGACATCACCGGCGCGGTGGTCGGGCGGGTCGAACAGTCCACCAAGGACACCGACGACCCGGTGGGGGTGGTGCACAACGCGGTGGTCCAGGCCGCCAGCAGCGCCGGGGCGCAGTTGGACACCGTACGCCGGATCGTGCTCGGCACCCCCGGCCTGGTCGATCCGGGCACCGGCGACATCACCTTCGCCTTCGACCTGCCCCGCTGGCACCGTGGCCTGCTGGCCGCCCTCCGCGAGGACCTGGACACCCCGGTGGTCTTCGAGAACGACGTCAACCTGGCCGCGGTGGCCGAGGCCCAGTCCGGCGCGGCCCAGGGGGTGGCAGATTTCGTGCTGGTCTGGATCGGCGCCGGGGTCGGCCTGGCGATCATGCTGAACGGCCGGTTGCACCACGGCAGCAGCGGCGCGGCCGGGGAGATCGGCTACCTGCCGGTGCCCGGGGCGCCGATCCCGCGCGACGTGTCCCGCCGGGCCAAGCCGGCCTTCCAGCAGGTGGCCGGGGCGGACGCGATCCGCGCCCTGGCCCGCGAGCACGGCTACCCCGACGGTGGCGCCGCCGAGGCGGTCAAGGCCGCCATCGCCGCCGGTACGGCCGGCGGGCCGATGCTCGACGAGGTGGCGCGCCGGTTGGCCCTCGGGGTGGCGAGCACCTGCGTGGTGCTGGACCCACCGCTGGTGGTGCTGGCCGGGGCGGTCGGCCAGGCCGGTGGGGCCGCGCTGGCCGAGCGGGTGCAGCACGAGGTAGCCGCCATCACCCTGGTCCGCCCCCGGGTGGTGCCCACCGGGCTGACCGAGGAACCGATCCTGCACGGCGCGCTGCGCACCGCCCTGAACGCCGTCCGGGACGAGGTCTTCGGCTCCACGGTCGGCTGAGGACCCCGCCGGGTCAGGTCAGGTCCCGCCGGGTCAGGTCAGGTCCCGCCGGGTCAGGTCAGGTCCCGCCGGGTCAGGTCAGGTCCCGGCGCCGGAACACGGCGAACGCGGCGACGGTGAGACCTGCGGTGAGCAGCAGCAGCACGGCCAGGGCCGGTCGCCAGGTCAGCAGGTAGCTGCCGTCGCAGTAGCCGTAGTAGACGCTGGTGCAGACACTGTTGTCGTAGAGCCGGACCTCCTTGGTGAGCCAGGCGGCCACATGGGTGCTGAGCATGAGCTGATCCGGCCGGGCCACCTCCAGAATCTGCAGCACGATCCGGCCGCCCAACTCCCACACCACCAGGTACGCCATCACCGCGCCGAGGGCCGCCGCGGTGTGCCGACCGATGGTGGCCAGGGCGAAGCCGACCCCGGTGGCCAGCAGCACCAGCCCGATGCCCCGACCCCACAACTGGGCCAGGGCGGCCCAGAAGGTCGGGTCGGTGGGGCCGGGATAGCCGTCCAGGTGGGCGACGACCCAGAAGGTGACCAGGTACGCCACCGAGGCGAGCACGGACAGCACCACGACCGCACCGAGCAGGGTGCCCAGTTTCGCACCGAGCACCATCAGTCGGCGGGGCCGCCACAGCAGGAGGTTGACCACCCCGCCGGAGTTCAGGTCGGCACCGATGTAGGAGGCCCCGACCAGGAAACCGAACATCAGCAGGAAGGCGATCAGGAAGTACAGCAGCGACTCGGCCTGCTGGGTGAAGGTGAAGACCCCCTCCAGGAAGTCGGCCGTGACCGGCAACCGGTCCAACTGGGCGGGATCGACCTCGGCGCAGTCGTGCGGCAGGTAGGCGCCGTCTCGTTGGGCCCACTCCTCACCCCGATCGCGGGCCAGGCAGCGGGCATGTTCCGCCTCCAGGGACTGTCGACTGGCCGCGGCCTCTCTCTGGGCGGTGACGAGTTCGTCCCGGGTGGGCGAGTGCGATCCGGCCAGGGTGGTCCCCGCGGTCACCACGAACGCCGACAGCAGCAACAGGACCATCAGCTGCACGAAGCGGCGGGCGGTCAGCCGCTCCACCTCGGCGCGGAACAGGTTCACCGATCCACCCCCCGGAACTCGTCGAGGTCGATGACCGGGCCGGCGGCGGGGGTCGCCTCGCCGAAACCGGACCGGGGCCCGCCGTCGGCCTGCCGGGGGAGAGTCGGCTGCGGCCCGGCCCCGGTCAACTCCAGGAAGACGCTCTCCAGATCCGGTCGCACCGGGGTCAGCTCCCGCACCCAGAGTCCCTGCTCGCCCAGGGTCCGGCTGATCAGGGTCGGATCCGTCACCCGGCCGACGACCAGATGGTCCGGGTGCCCGGTGACGGTCAACCCGGCGCTGCCCAACAGCTCCTCGGCCCGGACCAGGTCGTCGGCGCGTACCAGACACTCGTTGCGGTCGAACCCGGCCAGCACCTCGGCCACCGGCCCGGCCGTCACCCGCCGCCCCCGGGAGATGATCGTGACGTGGTCGCAGATCAGCTGGATCTCGGCCAGGATGTGACTGGAGACCAGCACGGTCACCCCGTTGCCGGCCAGGGTCCGCATCAGGTCCCGCATCTCCCGGATGCCCGCCGGGTCCAACCCGTTGGCCGGCTCGTCCAGAATCAGCAGCTCGGGCCGTTTGAGCAGAGCCGAGGCCACCGCCAGGCGCTGCTTCATGCCGAGCGAGTACCCCTTGACCCGGTCGTGGCCCCGATCGCGCAGACCGACCTGCTCCAGCACCTCATCGACCCGGCTGACCGGCAGACCCCCGGCCGCGGCCAGCAGCCGCAGGGTGCGGTGGCCGGTGAAGTTACCGAAGAACTGCGGACTCTCCACGATCGCGCCGACCCGGGCGGCGACCCGGGGCAGGGACTCCGGTGCGTCCGCACCGAGCACCCGCAGATGGCCCGCGTCGGCGCGGACCAACCCGAGCAAGGCCCGCAGGGTGGTGGTCTTGCCCGACCCGTTGGGCCCCAGGAACCCGTGCACCTGACCGGCCTCGACCAGCAGGTCGAAGCCGTCCACGGCGACCCGGGGACCCTTGCGCAGACTGCGGAAGGTCTTCCGCAGGCCCTCGATCTCGATGACCGCGCTCACGCGGAGGACCCCGGACCACTACTGGGCATGACCGCCGACTCGGCTGAGGTGAGCAACGACACGGCGCTCACCCTACGGCCACCGCGCCCGCCCATGGGGGCGGCACGCGTTGCGTGGTTGGATGGGCGGGTGACTGGTGACCTGATCCCTGGCGCCGGTGGCGCCTCGACCGCCCCCGCACCCGTGGACGCGGATCTGGTGGTCAGCCTCGACGGCGTCGGCGTACGCCGATCCGGCACCGCCCTGCTGCACGACGTCGACTGGCGGGTGGAGCTGGACGAACGCTGGGTGGTGCTCGGCCCCAACGGCGCCGGTAAGACCACCCTGCTCAACCTGGCCTCGGGGCGGCTGCACCCGACCGTCGGCACCGCCCATGTGCTGGGGGAGCGGATCGGCCGCACGGACCTCAACGAGCTGCGTACCCGCATCGGCCTGACCACCGCGGCCCTGGCCGCCAGCCTGCCGGCCGACGAGCGGGTCACCGACGTGGTGATGACCGCCGCCTGGTCGGTGGTCGGCCGCTGGCGGGAGAGCTACGACCCGGCCGACGAGGCTCGGGCGCGGGCCCTGCTGGGCCAACTCGGGGTCGGTGGGCTGGCCGACCGCAGGTACGGCACCCTGTCGGAGGGCGAACGCAAGCGGGCGCAGATCGCCCGGGCGCTGATGACCGACCCGGAGCTGCTGCTGCTCGACGAGCCGGCGGCCGGGCTGGACCTGGGCGGCCGGGAGGAGTTGGTGGCCCGGCTGGCCGAGCTGGCCCAGGATCCGGACGCCCCGGCGATGGTCCTGGTCACCCACCACGTGGAGGAGATCCCACCCGGGTTCACCCACGCCCTGCTGCTGCGCGACGGCGGGGTGATGGCCCAGGGCCTGCTGGCGGAGACCCTCACCGCCGACAACCTCACCAAGACCTTCGGCCTGCCGCTTCAGGTCGAACGCAACGGCGACCGCTACACCGCCCGCGCCGCCTGAGGGGTGAGGGAGGCCGCGTGCGTCAGCCCCGTGTCGTCGTGGTGGGCAGCGCGAACATGGATCTGGTCGCCACCGCCGAGGCCCTGCCCCGGCCGGGTGAGACCCGGCTCGGCACGGACTTCGTCATGGTGCCCGGCGGCAAGGGGGCCAACCAGGCCATTGCCGCTACCCGGGCGGGCGCCGACTGCGCCTTCCTCGGTGCGATCGGCTCGGACTCGTTCGGCGTCACCCTGAAAGCCCGGATCACCGCCGCCGGTGTCGACACCAGCCCGCTACGGGTGACCTACGGTTCCTCCGGAGTGGCCCTGGTGATGGTGAACGCCGCGGGCGAGAACGCGATCCTGGTGACGCCGGGGGCGAACGCCTCGCTCACCGACCTCACCGAGGCCGAACTCGACCTGGTACGCGGGGCCGACGTGCTCGTCGCCCAGTTGGAGATCCCGGTCGAGACGGTGACCGAGGCCGCCGTGACCGCGCGGGAGGCAGGCAGGCGGGTGGTGCTCAACGCGGCACCCGCCCTCCCGATGCCGCCGGAACTGCTGGCCGCCGTGGACCTGCTGGTGGTCAACGAGAACGAGGCACAGGCGTACACCGGCCGGGGCCGGGAGGACCCGTACGCCCTGCTGGACCTGGTGCCACGGGCGGTGCTCACGCTCGGCGCGGCGGGTGCCTGGTACGGCGATCGGGACGGCACCGCCGTGCACCTGCCGGCCGTGCCGGTGGCGGCTGTCGACTCCACGGCCGCCGGGGACGCCTTCACCGGCACCCTGGCGGTGGCCTGGGGTGAGGGCCGGGACCTGGTCGACGCGGTGCGCTGGGCGGTGGCGGCCGGGGCGGCCTGCGTCCGGCGTCTCGGCGCCAGCGTGTCCCTGCCCCACCGGGCCGAGATCGACGAGTTGTACCCGACCTCCTGAGCCGGCCCCGCCGGCAGCGGAGACCCGACCGGGTCAGCCGCCGCCGACCACTGCCGGAGGGTCGGTGGCAGCGGCCCGGAAGGCCCGCCGGTACGCCGAGGGCGAGGTCCGCATGGCCCGAGCGAAATGGTGCCGGTAGGTGACCGGGGTGTCGAAGCCGACCGTCGCCGCCACCTGCCCGACCGGGGTGTCCGTGGTCTCCAGCAGGGCCAGGCTGGCCCGGATCCGCTGGTCGATCAGCCAGCGGATCGGGCTGGTGCCGGTGCTGCGGGCGAAGTGCCGCAGGTAGGTACGGGTGGACATGTGTGCCTGTCGGGCCAGCCGCGCCACCGTGATCGGCTCCCGCAGGTGCGCCAGGGCCCAGACCAGGCTGCCGGCGATCCGGTCGTCCTCCGGGTCCGCCGCCACCGGGGCCTCGATGAACTGTGCCTGGCCACCGTCGCGGTGCGGCGGGATCACCAGCCGGCGGGCCACCGCGTTGGCGACCGCCGCCCCGTGGTCGCGCCGGACCAGATGGACGCAGAGGTCCAGACCGGCCGCGCTGCCGGCACTGGTGAGGATGTCCCCGTCGTCCAGGTACAGCACCTCGGGGTCCACAGTCACCTTCGGGTAGCGGCGGGCCAGCAGGTCCGCGTACCGCCAGTGGGTGGTGGCCCGACGACCGTCGAGCAGACCGGCACCGGCCAGGGCGAAGGCGCCGGAACAGATGGAGACGATCCGGGCACCGGCCCGGTGTGCCCGGCGCAGGGCGGTGACCAGCTCCGGCGAGGGCACCCCGGTCACCTCGGGCACCCCGGGCACGATCACCGTCGCGGCGGCGGCCAGCACCCCCAGGCCGTACGGGCTGTGCAGGGTGGCGCCGCCGATGACCGGCACCGGGCCGGGGCGCTCGGCGCACAGCCGCAGGTCGTACCAGGGCACGCCGAGTTCCGGGCGGGGGAGTCCGAAGACCTCGGTGACGATCCCGGTCTCGAAGACCGACATTCCCGGGTACGCGAGCACGGCGACGGTGCGGTCGACCGGTGCCATGGCGGGATGTTAGCGCAGGCCGTCGTCCCCGCCACTCCTGCTGACGCCCGCGCAGCGGCCAGGATCGGTGCCATGACCCGTGCCTTCGCCGTACCGGCTGCCGATCCCGCCACCGCTACCGCCTACTTCCTGGCCGAGTTGAGTGTCACCACCGACGTGGCCGACGTGCACGCCGACCTGACCGCCGGGGTGCCCGGCCTGGTCGTGGTGGACTCCCGGGGCGAGGCGGCCTGGGTCCAGGGCCACCTGCCCGGGGCCGTGCACCTGCCCACCGCCCGGATCGCCGAGCGGGCCGCCCAGGTCGTGCCGACCGGTACGCGGGTGGTCACCTACTGCTGGGGTCCCGGCTGTGACGGTGCCACCCGGGCGGCGTTGGAGTTCGCCCGGCTCGGCTACCCGGTCAAGCAGATGCGGGGCGGCTACGAGTACTGGGTCCGTGAGGGCCTGCCGGTGGTCACCCCGACCGGGCTGACCCGTCGCGCCGTGGACGACCTGACCGCCCCCGCCCGTACCGCCCGCTGCGACTGCTGACCATCCCGCCGCCCTCGGCCTGCGTCGTTGTGCCGCCGTGCGTCGGCGAGTCGGCGTGCGTCGTCGGGCGGGTCCGATCGTCGGTCAGCCGGCGTCGTCGTTGAGTTTCTCGCCGCGTCTACGCAGCATCGCCAGGCCGGGGATACCGGCCACGGCGAGCTTGAGGTCCCGGGTGACGTCCAGCAGGTCGTGCAGGTCCGGGCCGACCCGGTCCAGGGTGGCCAGGATCGGCATGACGTCGGCGGTGAGATGCTGCCGCAGCTTCGGCAACTCGTCGACCAGGCGTACCGCCGCGGCCACCTCCTCGTGGCTGAGTTGCTCGATGAAGTGGGTGGCCATCGGCGCGGCCCGGCGCAGCGCCGGCTCGTACGCGGTCAACAGTTCGGCGGCGGTGGCCGCGGCCTCGGCCGCCACCCCGACCGCCTTGGCCGCCCGGCCGGACACCGTCTGCGCCCGCGCCACCACCTCGGCGGCGGCAGCGGCGACCGTACCGGCGTTGTCCACCGCGGCGGTCGCGGCGGCGCTGATCACCGCGACCTCCCGGACGGCGACCTCGGCGTCGGTGAGCACCTGGTCGGTGCGGTCCAGGGTTTCCTCGATCCGGTCGACCACCCCGTTGATCCGGGTCAGCAGCGCCTCCACCCCGTCCAGGACCGCGAAGGCGCGGGCCGGGATCGCGGCGAAGGAGGCGGCCGAGTCGAGGGCGGTACGGGTCAGGCCGACGACGGCGGTCGGCCGGGGAAGGGGGATCACCATAGGTTCCAGTGTGCGTCCGACGGGCCACCGTCGCCGCGCGGGTGGTCACCAGCGGTCGCTCTGCTCCACGGCCCGCTGCACGGCCCGGTAGATCTGCCCGAAGCGCAGGGCGTCCGGGGTGCGCAGCACCATGGCCTCCTGTCCCCGGTACTGCACCCACAGCTCGTGCACCCGGTTGCCGCGTTCGTAGGAGCGGTCCAGCCAGCCCAGCGGGATCTCCAGGAAGGGCACCAGGGCCAGGGCGATGACCAGGCAGGCCACCAGCGCCACCAGGGCCGGCACCCAGCCCCGGTCCTGGGCCGAGAAGAGCAGCGACAGTACGCAGACCACCCCGATGAGCGGGGGCAGGGACAGCAGCAGCACCAGTACCCCTCGCCCGAGCACCCGGCCCCGGACCGCGAGGGTGGTCTGTCCCTTCTGATGCCAGACATAGGTGACCTCGGAGATCGGGATGACGTGTCCTCCGACCCGGATCGACTCCGAGGAGACCTGCACCGCCTCGTCCCGGTAATAGAGCGCCATCACTAAGCCTAACCATCTTCCGGCAACTGATGGCGATGGCGCGGTCACCCTGAGGGGTGTGGTCGAGCGGAAACCCCTGCTCGACCGGAGGCGTTAACGGGGAGCCCGTCCCTGCATCTGGGCTTCCATCGCGCGTTGGACGGCGCGGTAGATCTGCCCGAAGCGCAGCGCGTCCGGGGTGCGCAGCAGCCGTACCGGATGGCCCCGCCAGCGGATCCAGACCTCACGGGGGCGGCTGCCCCGGGCGTACGAGCGGTCGAAGTACTCGAAGAGTTGGTCGGCGACCGGCCCGGCGGCCAGTCCGATCAGGATGGAGACCCCGATGATGGCGACCGTGACGGTGGTCGAGCCGTCGAGCCAGACGGCCAGCGCGATGCCGAGGACGGCGGCCACCAGTGGGCCGATCATCGCCGCGCCGAGGGCGCCCCGACCGACCAGCACCCGCCAGGACCGGCTGCCCTGGTGGTGCCAGACCTCGCTGATCTCGGCCAGCGGGTAGGCGTCGCCGTTGACGGTGACGGCGGTGGAGGTGACCTGTACGGACTTGTCGTCGTAGTACGTGACCATGGGAACTCCGGGGCGCGGGACTGGCAGCCAGACTACGTGCCGGCGGCGGCTGGTCGTAAGGTTGGCACGCGACTTCGACGAGGAAGTGAGGCTCAGCGTGGGCGAGTTCGTGCGGCTGGAGACCGGGGACGGCATCGGCACCATTCGGCTGGAACGGCCGCCGATGAACGCCCTGAACACCCAGGTACAGGAGGAGTTGCGCGCCGCGGCGACGGCGGCCACCACCAACCCGCAGGTCCGCGCGGTCATCGTGTACGGCGGGGAGAAGGTCTTCGCGGCCGGGGCGGACATCAAGGAGATGGTCGACATGTCCTACGTGGACATGGCAGACCGGGCCGCCGACCTGTCCAGCGCGCTCGGCGCGATCGCCCGGATCCCCAAGCCGGTGGTCGCCGCGATCACCGGGTACGCCCTGGGCGGTGGTTGTGAGCTGGCGCTGGCCTGTGACTGGCGGGTGGTGGCCGAGGACGCCAAGCTGGGCCAGCCCGAGATCAAGCTGGGCATCATCCCCGGCGCCGGGGGCACCCAGCGACTGGCCCGACTGGTCGGCCCAGCCCGCGCCAAGGACCTGATCATGTCGGGTCGGATGGTCGACGCCCAGGAGGCGCTGCGCATCGGCCTGGCCGATCGGGTGGTCCCGGCCGCCGAGGTCTACGAGGCGGCCGTGGCGCTGGTGAAGCCGTACCTCAACGGGCCGGTGCAGGCGCTGCGGGCGGCCAAGCTGGCGGTCGACGGCGGCCTGGACATGGACCTCAACTCGGGCCTGGCCTGGGAGAGCCAGCTCTTCGCGGCGCTGTTCGCCACGGAGGACCGGCGGGAGGGGATGACGGCCTTCGTCGAGAAGCGCAAGCCGGACTTCACCGGTCGATGAGGGTGGTTCACATTCCTCCTACCGGTCAGTAGCGTGTGACTCCGGTCAGGCTAGGCGAAGGAGCGGCGATGACGGAGCGGATCGAAGGCCACGGCGGAGACCTGGCCCTGGCGGCGCTGCGGGCGTACGGGGTGCGGGAGATGTTCACCCTCTCCGGCGGTCACGTCTTTCCGCTCTACGACGCCGCCCACAAGGCCGGATTCCCGCTGTACGACGTGCGGCACGAGCAGTCCGCCGTCTTCGCCGCCGAGGCGGTGGCCAAGTTGCAGCGCCGCCCCGGCCTGGCCGTGCTCACCGCCGGTCCCGGGGTGACCAACGGCATCTCCGGCCTGACCAGCGCCTACTTCAACGCCTCCCCGGTGCTGGTGCTGGGCGGTCGGGCCCCGCAGTTCCGCTGGGGTTCCGGCAGCCTCCAGGAGATGGACCATCTGCCGCTGGTCGCCCCGGTCACCAAGCACGCCGAGACGGTGTTCAGCGCCGACGACATCCCCCGGGCGGTCGCCGCGGCGCTGACCACCGCCCTCACCCCGCACCGGGGCCCGGTCTTCCTGGACTTCCCCCTGGAGGCCGTCTTCTCCACCGGCGACGCCGACCTGCCGGCCGGACCGGCCATCGCCCCGATCGAGGCCGACCCCGAGGAGGTGGCGAAGGCCGCCGCCCTGATCGCCTCGGCGCAGCGGCCGGTCATCATCGCCGGGTCGGACGTCTACGCCGGTGACGCCGTGGCGGCCCTGCGCGCCGCCGCCGAGGCCCTCGGAGTACCGGTCTTCACCAACGGCATGGGCCGGGGGGCCCTGCCCCCGCAGCACCCGCTGGCCTTCGCCAAGGCCCGGCGGGTGGCGCTGAAGAGCGCCGACGTGGTCGTGGTGGTGGGCACCCCGTTGGACTTCCGGCTCTCCTTCGGTGACTTCGGCGACGCCGCCGTGGTGCACATCGTCGACGCCCCCAGCCAGCGGGCCACCCATGTGCAGCCCGCCGTGGCCCCCGCCGGTGACCTGCGCGGCATCCTGACCACCCTGGCCGAGTACCCCGGCGACCGGGTCGACCACACCGACTGGGTGGCGCAGTTGCGTACCGCCGAGGACGCCGCCAAGGCCCGCGACGCCGAGGAGATGGCCGCCGAGACGGACCCGATCCGTCCCGCCCGGGTCTACGGCGAGTTGCGCCGGGTCCTGGCCGCCGACGCGATCACCATCGGCGACGGCGGGGACTTCGTCTCGTACGCCGGCCGCTACCTGGAGCCGGCCCAGCCGGGCACCTGGCTGGACCCCGGCCCGTACGGCTGCCTGGGCACCGGCATGGGCTACGCGATGGGGGCCCGGGTCACCCACCCGGACCGGCAGATCTGCGTGCTGATGGGCGACGGGGCGGCGGGCTTCTCGCTGATGGATGTGGAGTCCCTGGTCCGGCAGAAGCTGCCGGTGGTCATCGTGGTCGGCAACAACGGCATCTGGGGTCTGGAGAAGCACCCGATGCGGGCCATGTACGGCTACGACGTGGCCGCCGATCTTCAGCCCGAACTGCGCTACGACCAGGTGGTGACCGCCCTGGGCGGGGCGGGGGAGACGGTCGCCAAGGCCGCCGATCTGGGCCCGGCCCTGCACCGGGCCTTCGAGGCCGGGGTGCCCTACCTGGTCAACGTCATCACCGACCCGGCCGACGCCTACCCCCGCTCGTCCAACCTGGCCTGATCCCGGGGCGACCTGCCCCGGGGGTCACACCTCGGGGCGGGGCTCCTCGCGGGGCGGGTCCCCCTCGCGGCGGCGCAGGTCGTCCTCGCGCTTGCGCAGGTCGTCCTCCCAGCGGCGGAAGAGTTCCTGGTCCTCCTTGCGCGAGCGCTCCTCGATCGAGCGCAGGAACTCGGGGTCGTCGTCCGGCGCGAGCGGCCGGGCCGGCTGGCGCACGGTGGACTGGACTCCGCCCGGGAACACCCCCCCACCGGCGGGCTTGCGCTGGCGTCCGGCGAGGAACCAGGCGATCGAGCCGATCAGGGGGAAGAACAGGATCATCAGCACCCAGGCGATCCGGGGCAGATGACGAACGTCGTCCTCCTCGGCCGAGAGGCAACTGATCAGGGCGCAGACGGCGAGGACGACCTGTACCAGGAAGAGGAGGATATAGAGCCGGGCCATGCACCCATCATGTCCTACTCCCGGTCGATGCTCACACCCCGTACACGACCAACACGACGCCGATCAGGGCGAACCCGGTGATGCACAGCCCGACGGCGCCGTAGGTGCGACCGCCGGTGCGGGGCACCCCGGTGCCCACGGCCCGTCGCCAGCACAGCGTGATCGTGGCACCCCAGCAGAGGATGGCCAGGGCGGCCAGTACCGCCCCGAACCGGTCGGCGACCAGCGCCAGCCGGACGGTCAGGATCGCCACCACGGTCACCGCCAGCGCGGCGCGCCGCCAGGCCAGCCGGGTCCGCTCGGGCTGAAGCCCCGGATCGCGGGCGGCGGTCATCTGTCGATCGCCCCGGCCACGACCGCGACCACCAGTAGCAGCGCGCCGAGGCCCACCACGATGGCGAGCACGGCCGGGAAGCGGGAGGCCGGCAACTCCTCGCCCAGCCGGATGGCCCGGTCCACCCGCGCCCAGTGGTCGATGGCGCGGATCGCCACCGCGCCGCCGAGCAGCAGCAGCGCCACGGAGATCGCCTCGCGCAGGTGCCGTGGCGACAGGGTGGGCAGGAACTGGGCGGCCGCCAGGCCACCGGCGATCAGCGCCAACCCGGTGCGCAGCCAGGCCAGGAAGGTTCGCTCGTTGGCCAGGGAGAAGCGGTAGTCGGGGGTGGTGCCGACCGAGCGCAGTTCCTGCGGGTCGAACCAGTTCCTGATCCTCTGCCACACGGTGGTGATTATCCGGTGTCAACTGGGCATAACCTGGAAACATGACGGATCTTGACGTGACGACTTTGCGCGCGGCGTACGACGCCCAGCTGCGGCCGGGCCTGCCCGACCCGGTTCCGGACGGCGCGAGCATCGAGCAGGACGGTCCGTTGTTCCGGATCTGGGGTCTCGACTCTGGTGGTCTGGTGACCTACCGGGACCTCGGCGGGCTGGCCGGCACCGAACTCGACGCCCTGATCGCCCGCCAGGTGGCGGCGTCCCGGGAGCGGGGCGAGCCGGTGGAGTGGAAGCTGCACGGCCACGACGAGCCGGCGGACCTGCCGCAGCGGCTGCGGGCGGCCGGTTTCCTGCCGCAGGCCCAGGAGACCGTCCTGGTCGGCCCGGTCGCGCCGCTGGCCTCCGCGCTGCCGGTGGTGCCCGAGGGGGTACGACTGCGGGAGGTCACCACCCGGGCGGATCTGGACCGGATCGCGGCTCTGGAGACCGAGCTGTGGGGTCGTGATCTGGCCGGCCTCGCCGACGGGCTGGAACGGGAGATCGCCGCCGATCCGCAGGCGATCACCGTCGTGGTGGCCGAGGCGGGGGAGACGGTGGTCAGCGCGGGCTGGGTCCGCTATCCGCCGGGCAGCACCTTCGCCACCCTCTGGGGCGGGTCGACGCATCCGCAGTGGCGTCGGCAGGGTGTCTACCGGGCGCTGGTCACCTACCGGGCGCGGCTGGCCGGCCAACGCGACCGGACCCTGTTGCAGGTCGACGCCGCTGACCAGAATCGTCCACTGCTGGGGCGGCTCGGTCTCGTCCCGGTCACCAGCACCACGCCCTACGTCTACACTCCGTGATCATGAAGCTCCGGCTGACGGA
This sequence comes from Micromonospora sp. DT229, assembly GCF_049844505.1. Lineage (NCBI taxonomy): Bacteria > Bacillati > Actinomycetota > Actinomycetes > Micromonosporales > Micromonosporaceae > Micromonospora > Micromonospora sp. DT229. The sequence goes on from NZ_JBNCLD010000003.1 coordinate 70,293, forward strand.
CGAGGAGATGTCGACCCTCAAGACGGGGGCCTTCGGGGCGGTGTTCCTGGTGTCCAACGCCGACCCGGGGGTGCTGGCGCTGTTCCGGGAGAGCTTCGCCGCATCCGCGGCCATCATCGACGCCAGCGGGGTGGTCGAGACGGCCCTGCGCAGCGGGCCCCTGCCGAAGCTGCCCCGCCACTCGGAGGCGGAGGCCGAGGCGGTCGTCCTGCCCGCCCTGCGGGAGGCGGTCAGGATCCTGGCGGAGAAGTCTCCGGAGGATGTCGCGGTCTACCGCTCGGTGGTGCTGGCCGCCGCCGATCGGACGGCGCGGGCCCACAACGGGATCAGTGCGGCGGAGGCGCAGGTCATCGAGCGGATCGCCGAGGCGCTGGTCTGAATGGGGGACCTTCCGGCGCCTCGGCGCGTGCCGGTTGGCCGCAGGTGGCCCGGGGCGGGGAGAATGCCGGTGAGCTGAGTCACTCGGGGCGCGTCCGGAAGGTAAGCTACTGGCAGGTAACATTGCTGCGTGGGCAACTGCACCGCAGCCTGAAGTTGACCTAACGGTGGCTAAGGAGCAAGGCTGCGCCCAGCACAGGGCAAGTGATCACACCACCACAGCAGGAGGGTCGTCGAAGCGCGATGAATATCGTCGTACTCGTCAAGCAGGTGCCTGATTCGGGCGCGGACCGCAACCTGCGTCCTGACGACAACACAGTCGACCGCGGTTCGGCGAACAACGTCATCAACGAGATGGACGAATACGCCATCGAAGAGGCGTTGAAAATCAAGGAAGCGCACGGCGGCGAGGTGACCATCCTGACCATGGGTCCGGACCGGGCGACCGAGTCGATCCGTAAGGCGCTGTCGATGGGCCCGGACAAGGCGGTGCACGTGGTGGACGACGCCCTGCACGGGTCGTGCGCCGTGGCCACCTCCAAGGTGCTCGCCGCCGCCCTCGGTCAGCTCAACGCCGACCTGGTGCTCTGCGGGTCGGAGTCGACCGACGGCCGGGTGCAGGTGATGCCGCACATGCTCGCCGAGCGGCTCGGGGTAGCGGCCCTGACCGGGGCCCGCAAGCTCACCGTCGAGGGCGGCACCCTGACGGTGGAGCGGCAGACCGAGGAGGGCTACGAGGTGGTCACCGCCTCGACCCCGGCCATCGTGTCCGTCTGGGACACCATCAACGAGCCCCGGTACCCGTCCTTCAAGGGCATCATGGCCGCCAAGAAGAAGCCGGTGCAGACCCTGTCCCTGGCCGACCTGGGGGTGGCCCCGGACGAGGTGGGCCTGGCCGGGGCGACCAGCGTGGTCGTCGAGCACAGCAAGCGTCCGCCGCGCTCCGGTGGCGCGAAGGTCACCGACGAGGGTTCCGGCGGCGCGCAGCTGGTCGAGTTCCTCGCCACCGAGAAGTTCGTGTGAGGGGTGTGGGACATGTCTGAGGTTCTCGTCGTCGTCGAAGCCACTGGTGAGTTCGGCGTCAAGAAGGTCACCCTGGAGATGCTCACCCTGGCCCGTGAGCTGGGCAGCCCCTCGGCCGTGGTGCTCGGTGGCACCGGTGCCGCCGAGGCACTGTCGGCCAAGCTGGGCGAGTACGGCGCGGAGAAGATCTACGCCGCCGAGGGTGAGCAGATCGACGGTTACCTGGTGGCCCCGAAGGCCACCGTGGTCGCCGAGCTGGTCAAGCGGGTGCAGCCGGCCGCCGTACTGCTCGCCTCCTCCCAGGAGGGCAAGGAGATCGCCGCCCGACTGGCGGTCAAGCTGGACAACGGCATCCTGACCGACGTGGTCGCCCTGGCCGCCGACGGCACCGCCACCCAGGTGGCCTTCGCCGGCTCCACCATCGTCACCTCCAAGGTGACCCGGGGCCTGCCGCTGGTCACCGTCCGGCCGAACTCGGTGACCCCGACCCCGGCCGCCGCCACCCCGGCGGTCGAGCAGCTCACCGTCACCGTCAGCGACACCGACAAGCTGGCCAAGGTGGTCGACCGGGTGGCCGAGCAGAAGGGCTCCCGGCCCGAGCTCACCGAGGCCGGCGTGGTCGTGGCCGGTGGCCGTGGGGTCGGCAACGCGGACAACTTCAAGCTGGTCGAGGAGATCGCCGACCTGCTCGGCGGCGCCGTCGGCGCCTCCCGGGCGGCGGTGGACTCCGGCTTCTACCCCCACCAGTACCAGATCGGGCAGACCGGCAAGACGGTCTCCCCGCAGCTGTACATCGCGCTGGGCATCTCCGGTGCGATCCAGCACCGGGCCGGTATGCAGACCTCGAAGACCATCGTCGCGGTCAACAAGGACGGCGAGGCGCCGATCTTCGAGCTGGCCGACTTCGGTGTGGTCGGTGACCTGTTCAAGGTGGTCCCGCAGGCCGCCGAGGAGATCCGCAAGCGCAAGTGAGGCAACCGCGACAGCCGCCGCCCGGTATTGCCGGACGGCGGCTGTCGTGCGTCGGGAACAAGGGAGCTGATCGGCGGGCCGGGGAGCTGAACCGGCCCGCCGATCAGCCCGTCAGAGCGCCCCTCAACAGGCTGTCGCCGGAGTGGGCGGTGTCGTTGTCGAACTGCTCGGCGGAGACGTCCACGACAGAGTATTGCCGCAGGTCCACGTTCGGCGGCAGCGGCAGCAGCACCTCAGGACCGCTGCCCAGCACGCCGACCGAGAACATCTCCATGTTCTGCGGGTTGATCAGCCACACCTCGTAATACCCCGGTACGGGCGGGAGATTCGTCACGTGCAGGTGCAGTTCTCCGCTGCCGAGCACCCGGGCGTCGCCCCGGGCCTGTGGCGGGGTCGAGCCGTACGCGGCCAGTTGGGCACCGGCCGTCACGGCCGGCTGCGGCGGAGCGTCCTCCCGCAGCACTGCGGCCGTGCCGACCACCCCCAGGGACCTTCGACGCCGAGGCCCGCCGGTACCGCGACAACATCGTGGTGACCGCGGTGCCGGTCTGATGTCCAGGTCGGGTCATCCAGCCTGCGGTCGGGGCGCACCCGGTCGTTAGGCTGAGTCGTGATGGCTTACCTGGATCATGCGGCGACGACCCCGGTGCTCCCCGAGGCACTTGAGGCGTACGTCGCGGCCGCCCGCGAGGTCGGCAACGCGTCCTCACTGCACGCCTCCGGTCGGCGTGCCCGGCGGCAGGTGGAGGAGTCGCGGGAGCGGGTGGCCGCCGCACTGGGTGCCCGACCCTCCGAGGTGATCTTCACCGGTGGCGGTACGGAGAGCGACAACCTGGCGGTCAAGGGCATCTTCTGGGCCCGCCGGGACGCCGACCCCGCGCGCCGCCGGGTGGTCTCCAGCGCGGTCGAGCACCACGCCGTACTCGACGCGGTGGACTGGCTGGGCCGACACGAGAAGGCACAGCTGGGGTGGCTGCCGGTCGACGAGGTCGGTCGGCTGCACCCCGACGCGCTGCGCGCCGAACTCGCCGAGCACGGCGATCAGGTGGCCTTGATCACCGCGATGTGGGCGAACAACGAGGTCGGCACGGTGCAGCGGATCGGTGAACTGGCCGCCGTCGCGATGGAGTTCGGGGTGCCGATCCACACGGACGCGATCCAGGCGGTCGGCCAGGTACCGGTCGACTTCGCCGCCAGCGGTGTCGCCGCCCTCACCGTGACCGGGCACAAGCTCGGCGGCCCGGTCGGGGTGGGTGCCCTGCTGCTGGCCCGGGAGGTGGCCGCCGTCCCTCTGCTGCACGGTGGGGGGCAGGAACGGGACGTGCGCTCCGGCACCCTGGACACCGCCGGCATCGTCGCCTTCGCCGTCGCCGTCGAGGCCGCCGTCAAGGGCCAGCAGGAGTACGCCGTCCGGGTGGCCGCCCTCCGCGACGACCTCGTGCAGCGGGTCCGGCAGGCGGTGCCCGAGGTCGTCTACAACGGCGACCCGGATGACCGGCTGCCCGGTAACGCACACTTCTCCTTCCCCGGCTGCGAGGGGGACGCCCTGCTGCTGCTGCTGGACGCCCAGGGCATCTACTGCTCGACCGGTTCGGCCTGCTCGGCGGGGGTGGCTCAGCCCTCGCACGTCCTGCTGGCGATGGGTGCGGACGACGACCGGGCCCGCTCCTCGTTGCGCTTCTCCCTCGGCCACAACAGCACCTCCGCCGATGTCGACGCCCTGATCGCCGCGCTGCCCGGGGCGGTCGAACGGGCCCGCCGCGCCGCCCAACGCAGCCCCCGCTGACGGCGAAGGAAGGGCCCCTGCTTAACGCCTGCGGTAGAGCAGGGGTCCCCTGTTAACACCTGCCCCACCGAGCGCCGACCGGGGCGGGGGATAGGCTCGACGGGAAGGGAGCGTGGTCCGGGTGAGGGTGTTGGCGGCGATGTCCGGCGGCGTGGATTCCGCCGTGGCGGCGGCGCGGGCGGTGCAGGCCGGGCATGACGTCACCGGCGTACACCTGGCTCTGGCGCGCAACCCGCAGACCTATCGCACCGGCGCTCGGGGCTGCTGCACCCTGGAGGACTCCCGCGACGCGCGCCGCGCGGCCGACGTGCTCGGCATCCCGTTCTACGTGTGGGACATGGCTGACCGCTTCCACGCCGACGTGGTAGACGACTTCGTCGCCGAGTACGCGGCCGGGCGTACCCCCAATCCGTGCCTGCGCTGCAACGAGAAGATCAAGTTCGCCGCGGTGCTGGACCGGGCGGTGGCCCTGGGGTTCGACGCGGTGGTCACCGGCCATCACGCCCGGCTGGGTCCGGACGGTCTGCTGCGCCGCAGTGTCGACCTGGCCAAGGACCAGTCGTACGTGCTGGCCGTGCTCACCCGGGAGCAGTTGGACCGGTCGATGTTCCCGCTCGGCGACTCGACCAAGGCCCAGGTGCGGCAGGAGGCCGCCGAGCGTGGCCTGGCCGTCGCCGACAAACCGGATTCGCACGACATCTGCTTCATCGCCGACGGCGACACCCGGGGCTTCCTGGCCCAGCGGCTGGGCGAGTCGCCCGGCGACGTGGTCGACGCCACCACCGGCTCCGTGGTCGGCCGGCACACCGGGGCGTACGCGTACACCGTCGGGCAGCGGCGTGGTCTGCACCTGGACCGGCCCGCCCCGGACGGTCGACCCCGGTACGTGCTGTCCATCACCCCCAAGACCAACACGGTGACGGTGGGCCCGGCCGAGGCCCTGGAGGTGTCCACCGTCTCCGCCACCCGTCCGGTCTGGACCGGCGGTTCCCTCCCGGATCAGCCGATCGAGTGCGAGGTGCAGTTGCGGGCGCACGGTGACGTCGTACCCGCCGCCGTCACCGTCGACGGCGACCGGCTGCGTGCCGACCTGCGCCGTCCGCTGCGGGGGGTGGCGGCCGGTCAGGCCATCGTCGCCTACCGCCCGGACCCGGCCGGTGACATCGTCCTGGGCTCGGCCACCATCACCGACTGATCGGCCACCCCGCCTGCCGCCGCAGGGCCGCTACCTGGTCCTGGCCGGTGCCGAGGGTCCCGGCCTAGGGGTCCGTGTCGGACCGGGGAGCGGTGGTCGGGGCAGGTCGGGGTACGCCAGCGGGTAGGGTGCTGCCGTGACTGATCGGGATTGGCCCTGGCCGGTGGGCGCGGCGACCGGAATCGGGTCGCTGCCCGGCACCGACATCGCCGAGGCACAGCGGATCGTGCTCGGTGAGCTTCCCGCCCTGCCACACCTGCCCGAGTTGCCGGCCCGGGGGCCGGGCGCCGACCTGATCGGGCGCACCGCCGGCCTGCTGGCCGAGTTGCCGGTGGAGTTGTACGCCGGGCGCTGGCGGGTCGCGCCACGTCCCGGCAAGGACCTGCGCCGCGCCCGCGACCTGATGGAACGGGACCTCGACCAGTTGGCCGAGCAGGCCGAGGAGTACGCCGGCACGATCAAGATCCAGGCGGGCGGTCCCCTGACCCTGGCCGCCTCGCTGGAGTTGCCGATCGGCGGCCGGATGCTGCGCGACCCCGGCGCGGTACGCGATCTCGCCGGCTCCCTGGCCGAGGGGCTGCGCAATCACGTCGATGCGGTGGCTCGTCGGGTGCCGAGGGCCAGGGTGCTGCTCCAGTTGGACGAGCCCTCGCTGCCGACGGTGTTGGCCGGTCGGATACCGACCGAGAGTGGCCTCGGCACGTACCGGGTCATGGAGTCGGAGGTGGCCCGGACCCTGCTGCACGGGGTGATCGAGGCGGCGGGCGTACCGACCGTGGTGCACTGCTGCGCCCCGGAGGTGCCGCTGGAGCTGATCCGGTCCGCCGGCGCGGTCGGGGTGGCCCTCGACCTGAGCCGGGTGACCGAGCTGGACCCCCTGGGTGAGGCGCTGGATGCCGGCCTGGGCCTGCTGGCCGGGGCCGCGCCGACAGCGCCCCCGTCCGGGGCCGCGTCGACCGCATCGCCGTCCGGCGGTCCGGCGACACCCTCGGCGAGTGGGGCGCCGACCTCGGCCCAGGTCGCCGATCGGGTACGCGGACTCTGGGACCGCCTGGGCTTCCCCCGGGCCCAGCTCGCCGAGCAGGTGGTGGTCACTCCCACCTGCGGGCTGGCCGGGGCGACTCCGGCGTACCTCCGGGCGGTCATGGCGGCCTGCCGGGACGCGGGGCGTCGGCTCGCCGAGGTGTGAGTTTCCTGTCGTACCCGGTGGGCAGGATGACCGACATGATTGGACGACTGCGTTCCACGGTCATCGACTGCCCGGACCCTCGGGCCCTGGCGGGCTTCTACGCCGAGCTGCTCGGCCTGCCGCTGGTGGAGGGTGACTCCGAGGGCGACGACTGGGTGGTGCTCGGGGGCCCACCCGGCCATCAGCCCCGGTTGGCCTTCCAGCGGGCACCGGATCTGCTTCCCCCGGCCTGGCCCGATCCGGAACGACCCCAACAGCTCCATCTCGACGTGACGGTGGACGACATCGAGACGGCGGAGCAGGCGGTGCTGGCGCTGGGTGCGCGGCGACTGCCCGGTGAGGGCGAGGGTTTCCGGGTCTACGCCGACCCGTTCGGGCATCCGTTCTGTCTCTGCTGGAGCTGACCGCCTCCGGCGGGCCCCTGGGGGCCTGCCGGGGTTTGCCGACTGACGGCATGATCGTCTCCATGACCACCGCCGTGTCACATCGAGTCGCCGGTTCGATCTTCGGGCTCGCCTTCGGCGACGCCCTGGGTAAGCCCACCGAGTTCCTCAGCGTCGCCGAGATCGACGATCGGTACGGGCCCACCGGCCCCAGGGACCTGGTCGGCGACCCGGCGCTGGTCACCGACGACACCCAGATGGCGCTGGCGGTGGCCTGGGCGCTGCACGACGCTCCGGAACTCACCCCCGAGACGGTGCAGCCGCTGCTGCGGCAACGCTTCCTGACCTGGGCCGGCAGCCCGGACAACAACCGGGCGCCGGGGATGACCTGCCTACGGGCCTGCGCCGAGCTGTCCCGGGGACTGCCCTGGCAGCAGGCCACCGTGATCGACTCGAAGGGCTGCGGGGCCAACATGCGGGTCACCCCGGTCGGGCTGCTCGAGGTCGACCCGGACACCCTCGCCGGGCTGGCCCAACTTCAGGCCGGCCTGACCCACGGTCACCCGACCGGCCTGGCCGCCAGCGAGCTGACCGCGTACGCCGTGTGGTTGTTGCGGGCCGGGGTCGCCCTGGCGGAGCTGCCCGGTCTGCTCACCGACCGGGTGGACGAGCAGCGGAAGGTCTACCGGGCCGACTGGCTCGGCGACCTGTGGCGGCGCGCCGGGGCCGCGACGCCGCAGGAGTTCATCGCGGCCGGTTGGGACGAATGCGGTGCGGCGCTGGGTCGGCTCGACGCGGCCTTGTCCGCACCGGACGAGGGTGGCGACCCGTGCCAGCTCACCGGTGAGGGGTGGATCGCCGAGGAGGCCCTGGCCACCGCCCTCTACTGCGCCCTGCGGCACGCCGACGACCCGGTCGGCGCCCTCGCCCGGGGCGCCCGGACCTCCGGTGACTCCGACTCCATCGCCGCGCTCGCCGGCGCTTTCGTGGGCGCGGCCCAGGGCATGGCCGCCTGGCCGGCGCAGTGGGCCGAGCAGATCGAGTACGCCGACCAGCTGGCCGCCCTGTCCGCCGGCCGCGACTGAACCGGCGGGTCGACCGGGTAACGGCTGGTGGCCGCCCTGGTGGGCCGGGTTGTCCGACCCGCAGACTACGGTGCGGAGGTAGCACGATCACGGGAGGTCCGGTGGCCGGAGGCGGCAGCGTGTCCGAAGAAGCGAGCGGTCAGCAGGTCAGCGCGGCGCAGGAGGCGGCGGCGGGAGCCGAGCCGACCCCACAGGCGCGGGAACGTCACGCCACCCTTAGTCAGGAGCTGACCGAGCATCAGTACCGCTACTACGTGCTCGACGCGCCGACCGTCTCCGACGCGGAGTTCGACCGGCAACTGCGTGAGCTGACCGCCCTGGAGGAGGAGTTCCCGGCTCTGCGTACGCCGGACTCGCCGACCCAGCGGGTCGGTGGCACCTTCTCCACGGACTTCACCCCGGTGGACCACGCCGAACGGATGATGTCGCTGGACAATGCCTTCGCCGACGAGGAGCTGGCCGCCTGGGCGGAGCGGGTGGAACGGGACGCCGGTGGGCCGGTGCCCTACCTGTGCGAGCTGAAGGTCGACGGGCTGGCGATCAACCTGACCTACCAGGGAGGTCGGCTGATCCGGGCGGCCACCCGGGGGGACGGGCGCACCGGCGAGGACGTGACCGCCAACGTACGCAGCATCCGGGACGTGCCCAGCCGGCTGACCGACTCGGAGCAGTACGGCCCGGTCCCCGAGTTCATCGAGGTGCGAGGCGAGATCTACTTCCCGGTCGAGGCCTTCGCCGACCTCAACGCCGGCCTGGTCGAGCAGGGCAAAGCGCCCTTCGCCAACCCCCGCAACGCGGCCGCCGGCAGCCTGCGGCAGAAGGACCCGCGGATCACGGCCTCCCGGCCGTTGCGGCTGGTGGTGCACGGCATCGGCGCCCGGCGCGGCTTCCAGCCGAGTACCCAGTCCGAGTCGTACTCGGCGTTGAAGGCGTGGGGGCTGCCGACCAGTGACCGCTGGCGGGTGCTGCCGGATCTGGCCGGGGTCCGCGACTACATCGCCCACTACGCCGCGCACCGGCACGACGTCGAGCATGAGATCGACGGGGTGGTGGTGAAGGTCGACCCGGTGCCGATCCAGGGACGGCTGGGCTCGACCAGCCGGGCACCCCGTTGGGCGATCGCCTTCAAGTACCCCCCGGAGGAGGTCAACACCAAGCTCCTCGACATCGAGGTCGAGGTCGGCCGTACCGGGCGGGCCACCCCCCGGGCCGTGCTGCAACCGGTGAAGGTGGCCGGCTCCACAGTGACGTACGCGACCCTGCACAACGCCCGCGAGGTGCAGCGCAAGGGGGTGCTGATCGGCGACACGGTGGTGATCCGCAAGGCCGGTGACGTGATCCCGGAGGTGCTGGGCCCGGTGGTCGATCTGCGTCCGCCGGACGCCCGACCCTTCGTCATGCCCACCCACTGCCCGGCCTGCGGCACCCCGCTGGCCCCGGCCAAGGAGGGGGACGTCGACATCCGTTGCCCGAATGCCCGCAGTTGCCCGGCGCAGTTGCGGGAGCGGGTGTTCCACCTGGCCGGACGAGGCGCGTTCGACATCGAGGCGCTCGGCTACAAGAGCGGGGCCGCTCTGCTCGACGCGCAGATCATCACCGACGAGGGTGACCTGTTCTCCCTGGACGCGGAGCAGTTGGCCGGTTCGTCCTTCTTCGTCAACAAGGACGGCAGCCTGGGCACCAACGCGACGAAGCTGCTCGACAACCTGGCCGTGGCCAGGGAGCGTGACCTGTGGCGGGTGCTGGTGGCGCTCTCCATCCGGCATGTCGGGCCGACGGCCGCGCAGGCCCTGGCCCGGCACTTCCGCTCGATCGAGGCGATCGACACCGCCTCCGAGGAGGAACTCTCCTCCGTCGACGGGGTCGGTCCGACCATCGCGGCCAGCATCCGGGAGTGGTTCGCCGTCGACTGGCACCGCGAGGTGGTCCGCAAGTGGGCCGAGGCCGGGGTACGGATGGCCGAGGAGGCCGTGGCGGAGGGGCCCCGCCCGCTGGAGGGGGTCACCGTGGTGGTCACCGGCACCCTCAGCGGGTACTCCCGCGACCAGGCCGCCGAGGCGATCCAGTCGCGGGGCGGCAAGGTCTCCGGCTCGGTCTCCAAGAAGACCGGCTTCGTGGTGGTCGGGGACAATCCCGGGTCCAAGGCGGACAAGGCGGCAACGTGCAAGGTGCCGATCCTCGACGAGGAGGGTTTCCAGGTCCTGCTCGACGCAGGGGTCGAGGCGGCCCGCGAGGTGGCACGAATCGACGCCTGACCCCTTCGGGGCACTCGCGAAGGATACCAACTTAATTACGACTACGCCCGATTCGTGACTGTCGCGGCGGGAAAACCGGCACCGGGGGCGTTTCATTGGGTCACGGCACGTGAGAGCACGTGCCAGGTTCCGTACCGGGAGGTGTGATGGAGCCGCCCGACCCGCGCAACCTGGTCCCGCCCGAACGGGCGGCGCAGTTCACCGCCTTCGTGGCAGGTGTGCTCGCGGTGGCCGTGCTGGTCTCCGCCGGCCCTCTGGTGTCGCTGGGCACGTCGGTGTCCACGTTGCCGGTGGCCTTCTGGACGATGGCCCTGCTCGCGGTGGCCTGCGACGCGCGCCCGTTCGTCGCGCCCGGGCGACGGCAGTCCTCCGCGGTCTACCCGTCGAGCTGCTTCACCTTCGCCATCCTGCTCGGCTGGGGGCTGGGTCCCGCGGTCGCCGTGCAGGCGGTGGCCGTGCTGGTCTCCGGGGTCCGGTCAGGTCACGCCCCCTGGCGTACCGCCTTCAACGCGGCCCAGTACGCGTGCTCCCTGGCCGCCGCGTACGCCATCGGCCGGCTGGCACCCGGTGCGGCCTTCGACGGCGGGTCTCTGACCTGGGCGGACGTCGCGGCGATCGGCGGCGCCGGGGTGGCCTGGTTCCTGGTCAACTACGGTCTGGTCACCGCCGCCGTCCGGCTGCGTTTCGGCGAGCGGTGGTGGCCGAACGCCTGGCGGGGTCTGCCCTTCGAGTTGCTCTCCACCGGTTCCCTGCTGCTGTTGGCACCGATCCTGGTGACTGCGGCCCGGGCCAGCGCGGCCCTGGTCCCGCTGGTGCTGGTGCCGCTGTTCGCGGTGTACCGGATGGCGCGGCTCACCGTGGAGCAGCGTCAACTCGCCGCGCTCGACCCGCTGACCGGGCTACCCAACCGCAAGGCCCTGCTGGCCGAGGTCAACGAGCAGGTGCACCGGCACGCCGAGCGTGCCGCGCGGGGGGAGCCGGAGGCCCACCTGGCCCTGCTGCTGATCGACCTGGACCGCTTCAAGAACGTCAACGACGCCCTGGGACACGCCGTGGGGGACCGGCTGCTGGTCGAGGTGAGTGCCCGACTGACCGACGTGGTCGAGCCGCCGGGCCTGGTCGCCCGGCTCGGCGGCGACGAGTTCGCCATCGTGATGACCGGCCTGACCGAGGTCGGGCAGGCCCGGGCCTTCGCCGACCAGGTGGTGCAGGTGCTGGCCGAGCCGGTGCAGTTGGACGGCCTGCCGTTGGATGTCGGTGGCTCCATCGGCATCGCCCTCTATCCGGACCACGGCGAGGACTTCGCCACCCTGATGCGGCACGCCGACGTGGCGATGTACGACGCCAAGCACCGCAACGACACCGTGGCCGTCTACACCCCGGAGTCCGACCACAACTCGGCCGAGCGGCTCAGCCTCCTGGCCGACCTGCGCAGGGTGCTGGAGGCGGGACCGACGGGACAGCCGCAGGCCCCGGCGGCCACCTCCCCGGTACGCGGCGGGGACGGCGCCACCCTGCCGGTGGCCGCGGCGGCCGGTGGACGTACCGGCCAGCGGTGGTGGTCCCGGCGCCGCCGTCGGCTGCCTACCGAGGTCCACCACGACGAGCTGATCAACCAGATCGTGACGGCGGCGGACCCGATCCTGCGCCGCAGCACCCAGCCCAGCCCACCGGCACCGGGCGGCGAACCGGTGTGGGCCGGACCGATCCCGCCCGAGGAGCCGCCCGAGCCGGCTTCGGAGGTGGGGGAGATCATGCTCTACTACCAGCCGCAGATCGAGATCGCCACCGGCACGGTGGTCGGGGTGGAGGCGCTGCTGCGGTGGCGTCACCCCCGCCGGGGCATGGTCGACCCGGAGGAGCTGATCCGGGTGGCCGAGCAGAGCGCGGTGATGCGGTTGCTGACCCGTCGGGTCGTCGACGACGTGGTGGAGCAGCTCGCCAAGTGGTCCTCGGCCGGTGTCGGGCTGCGGGCGGCCCTCAACGTGAGCGTGCGGGACCTGCACACCGGTGAGATCGCCGAGCAGATAGCCGACCGGCTGACCCGCTACGGGGTGGCCCCCGAGCGACTGCAACTGGAGATCACCGAAGGTGCCCTGATGGCCGACCCCCGTCGGGTGCTGACCACCATCACCCAACTGCACCGGATCGGGGTGGGCATCGCCCTCGACGACTTCGGCACCGGCTACTCGTCCCTGCAACACCTGCGTCGGCTACCCCTGTCGGAGGTGAAGGTCGACCGGTCCTTCGTCCTCGGCATGGTCGAGGACAGCGACGACGCGGCGATCGTACGGTCGACCATCGAACTGGCCAAGGCGCTCGGGTTGCGGGTGGTGGCCGAGGGGGTGGAGGACGAGCGGACCTGGCGGATGCTGCACGCGGCCGGCTGCGACGCCGCCCAGGGCTGGTTCTACGCCCGGCCGATGCCGGCCGAGGAACTGGTCGCCTGGCTGGCCCGCTACCGTCCGGTGCGCCCCCTGGCCACCTCCGAGGAGGCCGAGCTGCCGCGCCGGCACCCCCGCTGACCCACCCGCCCTCGCTGATGAGAGGGCCGGGGTCGGCAGAGCCCGCCGATCCGGGCGTGAACCGGGGCCGGGGAGCCCCCAGCGGTCGGCCGGGCACGAAACAATAGACTCGCTGGACGTCACCACGGGTCGCAGGACCGGGTGCGCGTAGGCAGACGCAGGGACAGCCACGAAGGGGGCACTGATGGCCGCCATCTCCCGCGAGGAGGTCGCGCACCTGGCGCGACTGTCGCGGCTCGCCGTGACGGAGGAGGAACTCGACACCTTCGCCGGCCAGCTCGACGTGATCCTCCAGGCGGTAGCCCAGGTGGGCGAGGTCGCCGCCGCCGACATCCCGCCCACCTCGCACTCGGTGCCGCTGACCAACGTGTTCCGCGAGGACGTGGTGACGCCGTGCCTGACCCCGCAGGAGGTGCTGTCGGGCGCACCGGACGCGGAGGAGCAGCGGTTCCGCGTACCGCGGATCCTGGACGAGGATGTGGCATCGTGAGCGAGCGGATCATCGTGCTCGGTGACGGCACGGGGCGAAGCGGAGTGGCGGCATGAGTGACCTGACGAAGTTGAGCGCCGTCGAGATCGCCGGCCTGGTGGCCTCGGGGCAGGCCTCCGCGGTCGAGGTGACCCAGGCGCACCTGGACCGGATCGCCGCCGTCGACGGGCGGGTCAACGCCTTCCTGCATGTCGACAGCGAGGGTGCCCTGGCCGCCGCCCGGCAGGTCGACGCCCAGCGTGCCGAGGGTGCGCAGTTGGGTCCCCTGGCCGGGGTGCCGGTGGCGGTCAAGGACGTGCTGACCACCAAGGGGGTGCCGACCACCGTCGGCTCGAAGATCCTTGAGGGCTGGCGTCCGCCGTACGACTCGACGATCGTGCAGCGGCTGCGCGACGCCGGCACGGTGATGCTCGGCAAGACCAACATGGACGAGTTCGCGATGGGCTCCTCCACGGAATACTCCGCGTACGGCCCGACCCGCAACCCCTGGGACACCGACCGCATCCCGGGTGGTTCCGGGGGTGGTAGCGCCGCCGCGCTGGCCGCGTACGAGGCACCCCTGGCGATCGGCTCGGACACCGGTGGCTCGATCCGCCAGCCGGGTGCGGTCACCGGCACCGTCGGCGCCAAGCCGACCTACGGCGGCACCTCCCGTTACGGCCTGGTGGCCTTCTCCTCCTCGCTGGACACCCCCGGCCCCTGCGCGCGTACGGTGCTCGACGCCGCGCTGCTGCACGAGGCCATCGGGGGGCACGACCCGCGCGACTCCACCTCCATCGCCGCGCCGGTGCCGGACGTGGTGGCGGCGGCGAAGCTCGGTGCCACCGGCGACCTGACCGGGGTACGGCTGGGCATCGTCACCGAGTTCGCCGGTGAGGGGGCCGAGCCGGGGGTGATGGCCGCCTTCCACGAGGCGGTCGACACCCTGACCAAGCTGGGTGCGGAGATCGTGGAGGTCTCCTGCCCGCACTTCAAGTACGCCCTGCCGGCGTACTACCTGATCGCCCCGAGCGAGTGCTCCTCCAACCTGGCCCGCTTCGACGGGGTCCGGTTCGGGTTGCGGGTCGGCGACGACGGCAACCGGTCGCTGGAGGAGGTCATGTCGCTGACCCGGGAGGCCGGCTTCGGCCCCGAGGTCAAGCGGCGGATCATGATCGGCACCTACGCCCTCTCCTCGGGCTACTACGACGCCTACTACGGGCAGGCCCAGAAGGTTCGCACCCTGATCACCCGCGACTTCACCGCCGCCTTCGAGCAGGTCGACGCGCTGATCTCGCCGACCACCCCGTTCGTGGCCTTCCCGCTGGGTGCCCGCACCTCCGACCCGTACCAGATGTACCTGGCCGACCTCTACACCATCCCGACCAACCTGTACGGCGGGCCGGGCATCTCGGTGCCCTGTGGTCTGGCCGACGGGCTGCCGGTCGGTCTCCAGGTGATGGCCCCGACCATGGCCGACGACCGGATGTACCGGGTCGCCGCCGCGCTGGAGAGCGCCGTCGGCACCCTCGCTCCGCCGGCCCTGTGATCAGAGGGTGCGCGGGCGGTCGAACGCCCGCGCACCTCATCGCCGTACGCCCGGTGTGGTCACCCCGACCGCACCGGGCGCGGTCGTTGTGGAATCGACACCCTGGCAACCGCGCGGATGATTGCTCAGAGTCACGCTTGCTGATTGGATGAGTACGAGTCTGCCGGACTCTGGTCGCCGGCCAGACGCGAGCCGTTTCTGATCGACGAGCCGTTCTGATCGACCTGGATGTGCGATGAAGACACTGCGCCCGGTCATGGCCCTGACGATGGTGGTCGCCCTGCTGCTGGTCGGCGCCCCACCGGCCGCAGCGGCGACCGTCACCATCACCTCCGGCGCACCCCGGTCGCCGATGGTTCTGGGCCAGACGTACGCGGTGCACACGGTCGAGGCCGCCGGTGGTACGGCGCCGTATGCGTTGTC